>CAMEZO010000171.1 GCA_945947905.1 uncultured bacterium | reverse complement strand
TGAAAACGGAGCTTGAGGCTTTGCAGCAACAATGGGCCGCAAGCTTAAGCTCCCAACAGGACAGAGACAATTTCTGCAATGATGGATTCTACCCATTTTATACGCATCAGAAAACAAAGGTGCTTTTCATCGGGCAAGAGAGCTACGGAATGGGTGGATGCGATTTCATTGAGGCATTCTACAATGTGTTGCGCAGAGGTAAATTCAACACGAATGAATCCATCAATAAAAGCAGGTTCCATCATCTGATATTTTATGTGGCATACGGAATCCTTAAGGATTTCCCCAAATGGAGTGATGTTCCTTATCCCAGCAACTACCGTGAAGAGATTTTCACGGAGCATGGCATCAGCTTTGCTTTTATGAATCTTTCAAAGTTCAGTGCTCCCGGCAATTACCGCCGTACTGACTGGGGTGATGTGATGCGCTCGGTTCGGGAGGGGGCAGCGAACATAAAGAAGGAAGTTGAATTGCTGGCTCCTGATATTGTCATTACAATGTCCTTCTTGCGTAACCAAGAAATTCGCTCGGTTCTTTTCGATACCTGCGAGGCCGTTGATTGCACCGATCCGAATGTTCGTGTCTATCGAGCAATAAATGGGGGAAAACATATGCTGGTGCTTGATACATGGCATTTTGCCGCCCTTAAGAGTGAATTTGAATGTTATTATCAGCCCATCGAACAGGCTCTCCGTAAACATTACAGCCAAGATTCTTCGGATATCGTTCCGATTTCGTCTTCCTCGTCACAAACTGCATGCTCGTCTCATGTTGACCCGCGATACCGGCTGATTTCGGAGATTGCTGAGGAGTGCAGTACAAATGGATCTACCATGTTTGTAACAGATCTGGCGCGACGACTTAACGAAAGAGGATTGAAGACCTCATACGGTTCTGAGTATGCAGGAGGTCGGGGAACCTATCGCCTCATCCGAGCTGCTTACTGGTGTTACGAACGCATGGAAGAACACGATAAGGCAAAGCATATTGCTGATTCCTTTGTCAACGCCAAGGGAAATTGCGCTTGGTGGTGATAACGGACTTTTCTGAAAGTTCAGAGGTATAATAAACAAAAAGATATGGGGGTGGGAGTCCTGTACTGAACATGGCTTCCACCTTCGTGTCTCTTGTTTTGTCCTCACGAGCGGTAAGCATGTCCCACCTCGGCACCTGCCCCCGCTTCTCCGCCTGCACCCCAAACCCACCCCGCAGAAGTAGGGGGCCCTGCAAGTCTGTAGGAAGCCGGGCAGATCACAGTCTTTCCGAAAATTCCCTTCATTCCACGTTCCCCCGAATATCAGCTACTCACTTCCCGTCAGTGGGAAGTCTCGTATTAGGTTCGTGCGGGAGGGAATACGGTCGTGATATCACCTGTCTCCGTTAAGACACGCGGTGACACAACGGGGGCTTGCGCGGGAGCGGGTAGGGGGGCTATAATGGAGACATGAGTATGATCTGCGATGTTTTGTTGGCTCAATACGGATACGGCCCGGATCCCTCTTCGGTCGGCTTCGGTACCGGGATGGGCGGCTCGGGTATGGGGGGAATGACGATGCTGGGGCTGCTGCTGGTTCTGGTGATGAGTGTGGTGGGTATGGTGGTGCAGCGCCGCCTGATGTCCGTGATGCGCAGGGCCTCAGAGATTTATGTGCCGCTGACGGGGGCACAGGTGGCGGAGAGCATGCTGAGCAGCAAGGGTATCAACGATGTTCGGGTGACGCATACTCCCGGCTCGTTGACCGACCACTACAACCCGATGGACCGCACGGTAAACCTGAGCGATGATGTCTACCGCTGCAACAGCATTGCCGCTGTGGCCGTGGCGGCGCATGAGTGCGGGCATGCGGTGCAGCATGCCGTGGCCTACCCTTGGTTGGGGCTGCGCAGCCGCTTGGTGCCGCTGGTGAACTTCGGGTCGCGCATGGGACAAGTCATCCTGATTTTGGGCTTGATTCTGTTGTCTGCCGGCAGCGGACCGGAGGTCGCTTGGGTGGGCGTTGCGCTCTTCGGTACCACGGCACTCTTTGCCTTGGTGACCCTGCCGGTGGAGTTCGATGCCTCCCGCCGTGCGCTGGCCTGGCTGCGGGAGCGCGGGGTGGTGCAGCCCGCCTTGCAGGAAGAAGCCCGGACGGCTCTCTTCTGGGCGGCGATGACCTATGTGGCCGCAGCGCTGTCGGCCTTGGCCGGCTTGCTGTACTATGTGTTCCTCATTCTGGCACACTCCAACCGCCGCAGTGAGTAAGCCATGGCGGATGAGTTGCAGGAGGCGGTGCGCCGCGCGCTGGGCGGAACCGCCACGCCGATGGCGGCGCGGCTGGCCATAGCAGCGGTGGCGCAGGCCGTGCGCGAGGGGCTGGCGGAGGACGGCTGCGTGCGCTTGGCGCATTTCGGGACCTTTCGCCTGCAGCAGCGCCGTCCCCGCCGTCTGCGACTTCCGGGCTCCGGGGAGTGGCTTTGCCTGCCGGAACGCCGTGTTTTGTGCTTCTCTCCGTCCCCCTCCGGCAAAAAAAGTGGTCCACAGACAGAATAGCGGCTTCCCTTTTGGTCTGCGGTGGCGTATAATGGCGGG
>CAMEZO010000170.1 GCA_945947905.1 uncultured bacterium | reverse complement strand
TCATGCGCAGTCTGGACCGGCAGGTGGTGTTCAACGACCCGCACGAGGCGCGCAGACTCTTTGAAGAAGCGCGCCGCCGCGTGCAGGCGAATCCGGATGCGATGCGGCAGGCCCTCGCGGCCATCTACGACCCGCAGCGGCTCAAGATAACGGTTATGGGCAAGCTGCCGGAGGTGCTGACGGGGGAGGAACTGCGCGGCGTCTTTACCCAATCCGCCCAAACGGAGGTGAAGCCAAACGCCGAAGAAGCAGTGCGGCCCTTTGCCTACACGGAACCGGAGGGGCCCGTCGCGACCATCACGCAGCGCTCCTACCTGCAGAGCTATGATGTCACCTGCCTGGTACTCTCCAACGGGGTGCGCGTGAACCTCAAGCCCGTTTCGCGCGCACACGGTAACATTTGCGTGAATGCGGCGGTAGACGGCGGCAACCTGCGCCTGATGAGCAAACCCGGGCTCGCCATGGTCACCCAATCCGTCATGCAGAACGGCGGCCTGCAGGCACACAGCCGGGAGGAGCTGGGGACGATTCTGGCCGGGCATGATGTGGGCATGGACTTTAAGCCGGACACGCGCCACTTTAACTTTACCGCCTTCACGGGCAAGCAGGACCTGGAGCTGCAATGCCGCCTGCTCACCGCCGCCATCCTCCACCCCGGGTACGCCAAGGACGGCGCCATGCTGGTGGGCCGCAAGATGCCCGCCATCATCAACAAGATGCGCACCACGCCGGAGGCCTGCTTCAGCGATGCGCGCAAGTCCTTCCTCTTCGGCAACGACCCGCGCTTCGTCATGCCCGGCATGCACGATGTAGCCAAGCTGCGGGTGGCGGATGTGCAGCAGGCCATGGAGCCCTACCTCAAGGACGGCGCGGTGGAGGTGTCGCTGGTGGGTGATTTCGAGCTCAAGACCGCCATCGACATCGTGCTGCGCACCTTCGGCACCATGCCGCAGCGCAAGCCCGCCTTCACCCCCACCACGCCGGAGGAACGCACCGTGCAATTCGGCCCCTGGGGCCGCTCCGCCGTGGTGAATTACCACTCCGCGCTGGACAGAACCATCGTGGCGCACATCTTCCACGCCGGCAACGGTACGGACCGCCACCGCAACCGCCGCCTGCAGGTGCTTACGGCCATTGCACAGAGCCGACTCTTCAACACCATCCGCGCCACCCTGGGGGAAGGCTACGCCCCCATGGCGGAGTACGAGCCGCGCTCCGAGTTCACGGATGCCGCCACCCTTGTGCTCTACAGCCCCGGCGTGGTCGCAAACACCGATGTCGTCTCCCGGGCCTTCAACACCGTGGTGGATGAGCTGGGCACGGGCAACATCACGCAGGAGGAGCTGGAGCTGGCCCTCAAGCCCTACATCGCGCAGGCCAACAAGGCCTCGCAGGATGCCGGCTACTGGGCTTCCTCCCTCCGCTACCTCCAGAACGAACCCGGCTCCCTGGACGCAGCCTTCGACTGGGTGCCCGATGCCCACACCATCACCCTGGCGGAGGTTCAACAACTCGCCCGCGAGCTCTTCAGCCCAGAGACCCGCCGGGTCAACCGCCTCCTGGTTGCCCCCGCCGGCACAAAATAAACCGGAGAAAATTTGAACAAAGAGCGGCCCACGGTGTCTTACCTATGTAAGGACCGTGGGCTTACTCGATAAGCCGGGTTCTTCGGAGAAGGTAGTTTTTCATGTAATTAGAGTTGATTGGTGAGTGCCGGGACGTTGGGAAACATCCCGGTTTTTCTGTACCCGCGAGGCGCGGACTGTGGTGAAAGTCCACAAGGTACCGTGATGATGCGGAAACCCAAACCTGAAGAACAAAGCAGTCGACGGCTGTAAGGCTGATTAGCCAAACCCATCAGGGTTTGCCCTGCAAGGGTGAGTGCCCGTGGGGCGGGCACGAAGCAACTGCGGGAAGGTAACAACTCGTGGGAGAGGAAGTTCGAGGGGAAGCCCCGACTGCACGAACAGAAACTGCATATAAGGCCGGATGGATGGATGAGATTGCCGTAAATGCCGAAATCCGATACATCATCAAGAATCCATAAGGTAGATGCAGACGGCGCGGGGTGAAAGTAGCATATACATATTCGGTGAGACCCTACTTAAGCGTGAAAGCGCTGCGGAGTAATCTGTCAGTAGGGAGTCAGCAGTGGCCATAGTACCGCCAAGCAAACAACACCGGCGGGAAGGACTGAATCCGGCGTGGGCAACCACTTGCATCTCAGAACATATAGCAACAGAGCAAAAAAATACTGAAATGTATGAAGGTCGACTGAAAGAAGGAACGCGGAGCAACATTCCCGAAAAAACACACTATATTACATTGTCATCTGCTATGGATTGACAATGTATTAACTTCATCCCCGAGATTATTCAGACGTAGAATATCTTTGCACACGATGGTGATACGCTATTTCTACCACATTATACCGAATCAGGAAGTGTCCGGTGCATATCAGTTCATCATTCCTCAACTTTTTTGACGTGGTGAAGATTTTTCATCATTAAGTCAACTTCGGCACCTGTAGGGGCACCCATACCGGATACCCCCGGGACACAATGAAGATTCTGAGATGAGATGGAGGAGCTACTCTCATTGTAACAGTTTCCTTTTAATTTACCGGTCTCATCATCTAAGGTATCGCACGAACACAAAATCACAACCAAAATAT
>CAMEZO010000169.1 GCA_945947905.1 uncultured bacterium | reverse complement strand
AGTTGGATGAAAAGTCAGTTGTTCGAAGAATTCGAATAACTGCCTCGGACGGCAAGAACTACCATGCTTTTCACTACGGCATCCAAGCCATCATCGCCGTGGGCTTCAAGGTAAACTCCGAGCGAGCCGTGCAGTTCCGTAAGTGGGTGAATCACATCGCCCATGAGTATACCATCAAGGGCTGGGTGATGGACGATGAGCGCCTCAAGCAGGGGACGTACCTCTCCGATAAGTATTTTGAGGAGCAGCTGGAGCGCGTGCGGGAAATCCGCGCCAGCGAGCGCCTTTTTTATCAGAAGATAACGGATATTTATGCCACTGCGGTGGATTATGACAGCAAGGCCTCCGTGACCCGTCGTTTTTATGCAAGCGTGCAGAACAAGATGCACTTTGCCGTGCACGGGCACACCGCCGCCGAGTTGATTGTGGAGCGAGCCGATGCGAAAAAGCCGCACATGGGGCTCACCACTTGGAAGGCCGCTCCGGAGGGAAAGGTCATGCTCAGCGATGCCTGTGTGGCAAAGAATTATCTGAGCGCCGAGGAGTTGACCCAGCTGAACCGACTGGTGGGTTCTTACCTCGATTTTGCGGAGAGTATGGCGCAGCGAAAAATACCGCTGACCATGGAGGATTGGGAGAAACGCCTCAACACGTTTATCGAAATGTTCGAGTACGGTCTGCTGAAGGATGCCGGCCGTGTCTCCGCCGCCATTGCAAGGCTGCATGCAAAGACCGAGTTCGAGAAGTACAGGGTGGAGCAGGACCGCCTCTATGTCTCCGATTTCGACCGTTACCTCCTGGAGCTGGAGGAGAATCTGAAGAACGACCTCTACATGTCGTCAAATTAAGGCGGCCTGTATCCCGCTGTTACGTCGCGGGGGCTCCCCCGACAAGCAAGAAGGCACCTCCTGTGGTGGGGAGGTGCCTTCGGAACGGGAAGAGAGGAAGTGTTACTTCAGATCCGGGCCGAGGATGGTGTAGCGGTCAGCCTTGGACTCGCCGGTCTTGGCGTTTTCCGGGAAGATGTCAACGGCGAGGGTGCCGATGGTATCATCATCCTCATTCTCCTTGACCTGCTTGTCACCCTTGAAGTCCTTGATGGACTTATCGGTGTAGAGCACGAATACATGGCCGCGGAAAGGCGTGAGGTCAAACTCCACATCGGCACCGGTGAAGGACTTATTGGACTTGCGGGTGGGGGTCATCACAATGGGGCAGGCGCCGCGGGAGGTAACACCGCGATAGCCCTCGCCGTCCGTCGACTGCATCATCACATAGGAGAAAGCATTTTCACCGGCCTGGAGGGCCTTGCCGTTGGCCTTCTTGTTATCGCCCTCCGCCGTGACACCCTTCACCTTGGCGAAGAAGATCTTCTCGGCCAGGGAGCCGTCGCGCACCATGAGCTGGCGGAAGTAGCAGTTGGAGTTGTTGCCCTGCAGAGCGCCGAAGTCCTTGCCGGCCTCCTCCATGGTGGTCTGCATCTGCTCGGCGGTCTCATCGCTCGGGTAACCGGTCACCTCCGTGTTGAAGTCGATGAGGGCCGTGCTGATGTTGCTGAGGTTGGACGAGGCGATCTGGCGGTCACCGTCGTTCAGGTGGTCCATGATGGGGCCGTAGCCGACAGCGGCGAGCGTGCCGAGAATGGCAATCACCACAATGAGCTCGATGAGGGTAAAGCCCCCCTTCTTTCTGTAGATTTTTGGTGCTTTCATGAGAATTGATTCATTGAACACTCTCGTTATACCACACCGCTCCCCGCTTGGCAAGCAGAAAGGGCGGATTAGAGGGCAAAATTATGACTTTTTCCCGTTGATGATGGCATTGGCTCGCTCCTCGGCGGCCTTGCGGCGCAGGCGACGGCGCACAGCGGAGACGATGATGAGCAGCAGGATGAGACCGCCGCCGCCGTAGATGCTCACACGCTCCATCGTGCTCCACGGACGGCTCGAAAGCTCCTTGCAGTAATCCCGGATGGCGGGCCAGGGGCCTTTCTCCGTCTTCACCACGGTCACCTCGTCCTCGTTGTCGGTATCATCCGCCGCATCTTCCACTTCCTCGATGATCTCGGTGACCACGACCTCTTCGCTCCGGGCGGGCTTATCCGCAGACGGGCGGGGACGCTCGGCGGCGCGCTTCTTGTTGGCGGCCAAGCGTTTCTCCTCATCCTGCTTGAGGAAATTGACGCTGCCGCTGTTGTCCGCCGTAGAGCCGAGGGCCGTGCGGGTCACGCGTCCGGTCCACTCCCCGAGCGTGAGGCGGTGGCGGGTGGGCTTAGCCGCATAGAGGGAGACGCCGGTGGCCTTTTTGGCCGCATTCATTTCCACATACAGGTAGCTGCCGTTCTTGAGCTTTTTGTACTTGCAGGGGGCCAGGCCCAGCTCCTCTGCCTTCTTGGCTTTCAGCTTCTTCCAGGTGTCGGACTTGGTGTGCCCCAGTGCCAGCGCATCCGCCTGCGCGGTCTTGAGGTCCACCGGTTTATCGTACACCACATGTGCGGAGATCAGCTTACCCTCGGCACTCTTGGCGTCGAAGTCAGCGCTCAGGGTGCGCCCGCCCGGCAGGTTCCAGCTACGCCGCACGCTCAGGTCCTCCAGCACTCTGAAACTGTAGTCCGGCGTCAGCTTTTTGTCGGCGCTGTTGCGGGTGAGCTTTACGCCGATGTTCTTGATTTCCACCCCGCCCGCCGATAAGGCGCAGAGCAGGACGGTCGCGAAAAGAAGAAGAAAATGCTTCATATGCTTTCCATACTACCAAGAATCCCGCAGAT
>CAMEZO010000168.1 GCA_945947905.1 uncultured bacterium | reverse complement strand
TATGTGCAACTTTTTACTCATATTTATCAACTTAAATTAATTCCGCCAACGGGTAAGGTATACTCAATGTAGAACATATGCCGCACTGTATAGACAGTCAAAAGAACCAGCCCGGCATAGTTTCGGACGCCCGGTCTATTCCTCGTTTGAATAAGGCAGAAAGATACGCATAGAAAAATGATAAGATGGCATAAGTATATGTAGGTGGTATACCAATCGACAGCAGGCAAGGCACGCGAAATAAAATCAAGCGGAAAGCTCAGAAGAACAGACACGTATATCATACACCACCCCCAATCACCAACATTCCAACGTTGTAAAATGGAGGGAAAAAGCATATTATCCCCCCACCTCAGGCATGGATTAAAACACAGCATCAGCAGGAAGTAGATGAGCACAGAGATGACGAGCGCATGAGAAAAAAATGCACGTTCCACGCGAGACAGGAAGTGAGCGACAGAGGAAAAGAGACGAGGCATATGCGTTTACGGTGGGAGAGAGTTTTTTCAGCTCAAGGGACCATGCACTCTGTATCACTGTGGAGAGCACGCGATTGTTTCATACCGACTGTGGGACTCGAACCCACACTCTTTCGAACTCGATTTTGAGTCGAGCGCGTCTACCAATTCCGCCAAGTCGGCATAAGGGGTGTGGGGAGATTAAACACGAAACGGCGGAGAAAGTCAAGAGTAAAATGAAAAAAAATGTGTCAAAGTGTGGGGAGGTCGTGCCAAGGGATGCCTTGGCAGGAACCATAGAGGGGGTGGGACCAGAGGCGGCGGGCCAGAGAGGCGGGGGAGGAAATACCGAGGAGGAAGCGGCGAAGCTGGGGGGTGCGGTCAAAGGCGGGGAGCTCCGTTGCGGGGAGGGATGGCAGCGCCGGCGCGGGCGCGCAGGGGCGGGCAGGAGCGGAGCCGAGGCAGGCGGCGCAGTGTCCGCAGGCGGGCGCAGCCTTGCCCGGGGAGAAGTAATCCGCGAGGGCAGCATTGATGCAAGAGGGCGCGGTAAGCATGGACAACACCGCCTCCTGCCGCGCGAGGTCCGCCTCCCTCCGTCGGGCAAAGGAGGCAGAAAGCTCGGCGGCCAAGCGGCGGGCGTCCACGGCGTGGGCATTCGGACCCGGCACCAACAGCAGGGCCTTGCGGCGCAGGGTGAGGCTCCATTCCCCCGCATCCCGGCATTCCTGCAGCTGCTGCATGGCCTCCGCATAGTCGCATTGCCAAGCCTCCGCAGCGTCCTCCACCTCCCCCTCCGGGTGCTCGGCCAGCCAGCGCAGGCGCGCGGTCTCCTGAGCATCTCGACCATCCAGGATAACAGAAAGCGGGAACAGCGGACGCACCTTGTAAAAACGATACCCCTCCCCTGCGCACTGCACGGCCCCCGCCTGCGCCAGCCGCTCTAGGGCACGCTGCGGCACATCTTCCGCCACGTCGCAGGCACCGCCGAGCTCCCAAAAGCACACGAGCCGCGGCGCCGCCGGAAGCAACCAGCGCACACAGCGTAACACCCCCTCGGCATCCGGCTCCGCAGCCATAATCCGGTTGCGGGCCTCTACGAGATCCGAGACATGCAGCAACACATGGCTGTACGCCGGCTGCCCATCCCGCCCGGCGCGCCCGCTCTCCTGCACATACGACTCCGGCGAGGACGGTGCATTGTAGTGCAGCACCGCCCGCACATCCGGCTTATCCACCCCCATACCGAAGGCGATCGTCGCCACAAGCACCGGCAACTCATTGCGCAGAAAAGCATCCTGCAGTCGTGCCCTCAGCTCCGCCGGCTGCCCAGCGTGATAACAAGCAGCCGACACCCCGTTCCGTGAGAGTTTCGCCGCCACCTCCTCCGCCCCCTTCCGCGTACGCGTGTAGACAATAGCCGGGGTATGTCCCGCCTGACGAAGAAAGCACAGCGCGGCCGTTGTTGGTTCCTCCGCAGCCTCGGCCGTGCGTACAATGTTGGGTCGGTACGGAGAGAGAGCGACCACCTGTTGCGGAGCGATACCGAATGCCGCACAGAGGTCCTGCTGCACCCGCGGGGCCGCCGTGGCCGTCAGGGCCATCACACTGCGGAAACCGCAGCGAGCCGCCCAATCCGGCAGCTTCAGGTAATCCGGCCGAAAACTGTGCCCCCACTCGGAGACGCAGTGCGCCTCATCCACCACCAGCAACCGCAGCGGGGCCGCATGCAGAGCCGGGGCCAGAATCGGATGCTCGAGGGCCTCCGGGGCCAGAAACAGCAGCCGCAGCTCCCCCGCCGCCACCTGTTCCGCCACGCGCCGCCGCTCTTCCTCCGGTAGGGTGGAGTCGAAGCGAGCCACCGGCAGGCCCGTCCGCCGCAGGGACTCCACCTGGTCGCGCATCAGCGCAATGAGCGGCGACACCACCACAGACACCCCACCCAGCAGCAGGGCCGCCGCTTGGTAGCACAGGCTCTTGCCGTGGCCCGTGGGCAGCACCCCCAGCACCGGCAGGCCCGCCAAGGCTGCCGCGATCACCTCCCGCTGGCCGCTCCGCAGGGCCCGCTTGCCGAAAAACGCCAGCAGGCGCGCCTCGTCTTGCTCTGTCAGTTCCATCATGCGCTGCGCCCAGTATACCGCACGCGCCGCTGCATTGCACGCCAAAAGCCCCGCAGGGTGCGCGTTCCGCACAGGAAAATGCGTAATTTGTGTCCTCATGGTGAGATTGTGCTTGAAATTCAGCCTGTTTTGGGGGATAGTAGAGTTTCGGAACACAAAGGTATGTCAGAACACAAAGAACGCAAGACACTGGAAGAACGGAACCGGGCAAGCGAGCTGGA
>CAMEZO010000167.1 GCA_945947905.1 uncultured bacterium | reverse complement strand
TAAGTTATCAGTTGCTGACACTGCTTCGGCAAGCTTTGGAAATGGGGGAAAGTATCAGGTTGAGTGTGATGCGACGATGGGCACGATATCTGTACAGGAATCTTCCCGACTTACTCTTACCTCATCCGGTTCGGATGTTATACAGCTTGCTGGTTTGACAATTTCCGAAGGGTCGGTGTTGGAGACCTCCAAGATCAAGGTGACGGGTGCCTTCCGAACCAGAGCCTCCGAAGATATGGCGCAGGTTGCCTCAGCGGCTGTTTTGCTCTTGGGCGATGCTGTGGGTACGACGGCAACCTCCGATCCCGTGGCTACTTTGAATGCTGATTTGGATTTGAGTGGTGCGAGCGAATTGACCATGGAATCCACGGTGGATATGTCCGGAAAAACTCTTACGCTCGGGGGAGGAACAACGCAGAAGCTTCTTAATTTACTGCAGGGGGTGAACGGTACGCAGAATTCGAATGGAACCTACGATGTGACCCTATTCAAGAACGTTGGCAGTGTGGATGGCCTTTCGTCAGACCCGGTAGATGCTAATACCCTGTTCACTTCGGACAACCTCACTTCGTCCTCCAACCTTGTCTATGATAGCGCTGCCAAGACCATCGTGCTGACGAGCGTGACCTTCGACGCCCCCGAGCCCACCACGGCTACCTTGGCCCTGCTGGGGCTGATGGGGCTGTGCGCACGTCGGCGGAGGCAGAAGTAAGCCCCCTCGAACTAAAGCGCGCAGCGGAATGCGCCGCGTTGTGGGAAAGCCCCACGGCGCGGCGCGTTGCGTTATGAGTAAACAAGACCGCCTCCCCCACCCGGGGGAGGCGGTGAGAAGAGGGCGGGAGCCGCTCTGCTCGTTTGTACTACTTGCTGTGGATGTTGAGCATCTGGGCGTATGTGGGAACGGGCCACAGGTCAGCTGCCACAAGGGCTTCGAGTGCATCAACGGTGTCGCGGGCGTCCTGCATGGCGATCTTCATGCGCTGGGGGCACCCATTGGAGATAGCCGCGTCGAGAGCGGCGACCTTGCCCGGCAACTCGTCGCAGAGGGCACCGATGGACTCCGCCTGCTGCGTGACAGCGGCGAGGCCGGCGGAGATACCGGAGGCCTTGATGGAGGCGATGGTGCTGCAGAGGGAAGCCATCTGCTTATTGACGGCGGGCATATAAATGGTACGGAGCATATTGAGGCAGGTCTTGGCCTCAATGTCGATGAGCTTCTCATAGTTCTCGATCTGCACCTCCTTGCGAGCGAGGAGCTCGGCACGGGAGAGCACACCGTATTTCTCCATGAGAGCGATGGTATCCGGGCGGGAGAGGACCTCGAGAGCCTCCGGGGTATCCTTGAGGTTGGGCAGCCCGCGGCGCTCGGCCTCGGCGAGCCACTCCTCGGAGTAACCGTTGCCGTTGAAGATGATGCGATCGTGCTTGGTGATCATCTCCTTGATAAGCTCGGTAACGGTGGAGGTAAACTCCGGGGTACCGACGACGGGCTCCAGCTTGGTCGCGATCATGTCCAGGGTCTCGGCCTCGATGGTGTTGAGCACCGCCATGGGCCAAGCGCAGGTCTGCGAGGAACCGACGGCGCGGAACTCGAACTTGTTACCGGTGAAAGCGAAGGGAGAGGTACGGTTGCGGTCCGTGGTGTCCTTGGGCAGGGCAGGCAGCACATCCACACCCAGCTCCATGGTGGTCTTGCTGGTGGAGGACTTGGCACCGCCGGCCTTGATCTGCTCCACGATGTCGGTCAACTGGTCGCCGAGGAAGATGGAGATGATGGCGGGCGGTGCCTCCTGGGCACCGAGGCGGTGGTCGTTACCGGCCTTGGAGATGGAAGCGCGCAGCAGGTCCGCATGCAGATCGATGGCGCGAATGACGCTGGCCAGGAAGGTGAGGAAGACGAGGTTGCTGTGCGGCGTCTTGCCGGGGGCGAAGAGGGAACCGAGCTCCGGGGTGGAGAGGGACCAGTTATTGTGCTTGCCGGAGCCGTTCACGCAGGCGTAGGGCTTCTCGTGCAGCAGGCAGACCAAGTTGAACTTGAGGGCCTGGCGCTGCAGGATGTCCATGATCATCACATTGTGATCCACGGCCACGTTGCTGGCCTCGAAGAGCGGGGCGATCTCGAACTGCGCGGGGGCCACCTCGTTGTGGCGGGTCTTGGCCGGCACACCCAAGGCCCAGAGGGCGTGGTCCACACTGGACATGAACTCCAGCACGCGCTCCTTGATGGAGCCGAAGTAGTGGTCCTCCATCTGCTGATGCTTGGGCGGCAGGCAGCCGAAGAGGGTGCGGCCCGTCTCAATCAGGTCGGGACGCTTCAGATACAGGTCGCGGTCCACCAGGAAGTACTCCTGCTCCGCGCCCAGGTTGCTGTCCACGCAGGAGGGGGTGATGCCGAAGCACTTGAGCACGCGGGCGGCCTGGGTGCCCACCGCCTTCATGGAGCGCAGCAGCGGCGTCTTCTTGTCCAGCGCCTCACCGGTGTAAGAGCAGAACGCGGTCGGGATGCACAGGGTCGCCGTGTGAGCCGTGCGCTTGATGAAAGCCGGGGAGGTGGGGTCCCACGCCGTGTAGCCGCGGGCCTCGAAGGTGGCGCGAATGCCGCCGGAGGGGAAGGAGGAGGCATCCGGCTCGCCCTGAATCAGCGTCTTGCCGGTGAACTCGCAGATCATCCCGCCCTCGCCGTCCGGCTCCACAAAGGAGTCGTGCTTCTCGGCCGTGGCATCGCTCAGCGGTTGGAACCAGTGCGTGTAGTGCGTCGCACCCTTGGAGAGTGCCCACACCTTCATGGCCTGTGCCACCTCATCCGCAATCCCCGGGTCCAGCTTGCCGCCCTGGCGGATGGTGTTCATCATCTTCTTGAACGCACTCTTGGAGA
>CAMEZO010000166.1 GCA_945947905.1 uncultured bacterium | reverse complement strand
GCTTCGGCAGCGGACGAGCCCCGATTTTGCGCGCCTGATTTGACGGAGTGCCAAATCTTTCATTTGCGTGCTCTGAGCCGTCCCGTGCCACGGATGATCCCCCGGCGCTTCCATGGAGGACACAGACGTAAGTCGTTCATACTCAACACCTTCCGTAGGGGGTGCATTGAAAATGCTGTATCCTCTCAGGCGTAGGAAGGATTCTGTATGAAGAAAACTAAGGTGTGTACCTTTCTCTGACACACCCACCCGGGCTAATTTTGCCGTGCGCCCTCTTCCTTCAAAGGCTCGTGCGATGGTGTGAGGCGCCCGGTACACAAAGCTGCCGGGCGTCCGGTGGGAGCCCGGCAGAAGGTGGGTTGCGGTCAGGTCCGAATGCGGGGTGTTTATTCCTCCACGTCGTCCTTGGCGTCGAATTCGTCGGATTCGGTATCGAAGCCTTCCTCCTCGTATTTCTTGAACTTCTTGACGCGCTGGGCGGCGGGGAGGGGAGCCATGACCATGATCACAGTGTTACCGGCCAGCTTGGCTGCCTGGTCCACCTGGCCCATGGTCTTGAGGTCCTCCTGCACCTGGGCCATCTTCTCCAGACCGAGCTCCTTGTGAGCATTCTCGCGCATGCGGAAGCGGAGGCGGAAGCGCACCTTGTGGCCGTGATCCAAGAACTGTTCGGCGCGTGCCATCTTGACGTGGTAGTCATTGATGTCGGTACCGACGCGGATGATGACCTCCTTCATGCGAGTGGCCTTAGCCTTGTTAGATTTCTGAAGCTTGGCCTGCATGTACTTGTACTTACCGTAGTCGACGACGCGGCAGACGGGTGGGTCCGCATTGGGCGCGATCTCTACCAAATCGAGGCCGATTTCCTTAGCCTTGGCGAGGGCCTCACGGGTGGGGAGGATGCCGAGCTGCTCACCCTTGGCATTGACCACGCGCACGCGCGGGGCGCGGATGCGGTCATTGACGCGGGGCTGCTGGGTTTTGTTAGCGGCCTTATCGCGGAGGTTTTTGTTGCGATTGGCCTGGTTGTTATTATTTTGTGGTGTTGGCACGTTGTGTCTTCTTTAGTTCTTGGCTTTCGCCTGCGGCCGCACCGTGCAACCGCAGGCGGGAAGGGGGGATCAGCCGGCTTGCGGCTCTTGCACCGGTGTGAGAGCCGGCTTGACGAGGCGGTCGGCAATCTCCTGCTTGACGGCCGCGATGAAGTCCTCCGCCGGCATGGTGCCCAGCAGGTCCAGGTCGCGATGGCGCACGGCCACGCAACCCTGCTCGGCCTCTCGCTGCCCGACCACGAGCATGTAGGGCACGCGGTCCAAGCGCGCGTTGCGGATCTTTGCGCCGATCTTGTCCGGTTTATCATCCAGCTTCACGCGCACGCCCGCGTTGGCCAAGCGCTGCCGCATCTGCTCGGCGAAGTCGGCCACCTTGTCAGAGATAGGCAGCACGCGCACCTGCTCCGGTGCGAGCCAGGTGGGGAACTTGCCCGCGAAGTGCTCGATGAGCAGGCCGGTGAAACGCTCCATGGAGCCGAACGGCGCGCGGTGAATCATCACGGGGCGGTGCGGCTCATTGTCCGCGCCGGTGTAGGTCAGCTCGAAGCGCTCCGGCAGGTTGTAATCTACCTGCACGGTGCCGAGCTGCCAATCGCGCCCGATGACGTCGCGTACGATGAAGTCGATCTTCGGCCCGTAGAAAGCGGCCTCATTCTCCGCCTCCGTAAAGTCAAAGCCGTTCTCCGCCAGCACCTCGCGCAGGGCCGTTTCCGCCAGCTTCCAGTTCTCGATGCTGCCGACGTATTTTTCATCCGTGTAGTCCTTGTCGCGAAGGGACAGGCGCACGCGGTAATCCGTCATCTGCAGGGTGCCGAGGATGTGCTTCACGATGCCGATGCACTGCTGCACCTCCTGCTTGATCTGGTCCGGGCGGCAGAAGATGTGCGCATCATCCTGCGTGAAACCGCGCACACGGGTCATGCCGCCCAGCTCGCCGCTTTGCTCCCAGCGGTAGACGGTACCGAACTCCGCCAGGCGCACGGGCAGATCGCGGTAGGAATGCGGCTCGTTGGCATAGATGCGGATGTGGTGTGGGCAGTTCATGGGCTTGAGCATGAAGCCGCTGATGGTCCCGAGGTCCAGCGCATTGAACAGCTCCGCGCAGCCGGCGTTCTCATCGCGCAGTTTCTTGAAGTCATCCGGGTCCGGAATGGGCGGGAACTGGCTCTCCTTGTAGTGGTCCCAGTGGCCGGAAGTCTTGTAGAGGTCCAGCTTGCCGATGTTGGGGGTGTAGACCTGGGAATAACCGATGCGATCCAGCTCCTCCAAGATGAAGTCCTGCAACTGACGGCGCACGATGGCACCCTTGGGCTTCCAAAGGATGAGCCCCTGGCCCACCATCTCATCGATGGCAAAGAGCCCCATCTCGCGGCCCAAGCGACGGTGGTCGCGCTTCTTGGCCTCCTCCAGACGCTGCAGATGCTCATCCAACTGCGTACGGTTCGGGAAGCAGGTGCCGTACACGCGCTGCAGGCGCGGACCGGCGGCGTTGCCCTGGTAGTAGGCAGAGGCCACGCTCATGATCTTGAAAGCCTTGCAGTTGCCCGTGCGGGGTACGTGCGGCCCGGCGCACAGGTCTGTAAAGTCGCCGTTGCGGTAGATGGAGATTTCCTCGCCCTCCGGGATGCGGTTGAGGAGGTCAACCTTAAACTTGGAGGCCACGGAACGCGGGCCGATGGAGCCCAGCTCGCCGCTCTCGGCCAGTCGCAGGGCTTCCTCGCGCGTTACGGTCGTTCGCTCAAAGGGCTGGTTCTCCTTGACAATCTTCTTCATCTCCGCCTCGATGTCGGCAAACTCGGCGGTGGTGATATTGTGGTCCAGCTCAATGTCATAGTAAAACCCATTCTCCACGGCAGGGCCGGCCGCCAGCTGGGCTTGGGGCCACAGACGGCAGATGGCCGCCGCGCAAACGTGCGCACAGGAGTGCCGAAGGCGCTCCAGCTCGCTTG
>CAMEZO010000165.1 GCA_945947905.1 uncultured bacterium | reverse complement strand
GATGATTCTGAGGGGCGGGCGGCAGGAAGGATACGGCGCCTGGCTGCACCGCAAACTGTGGCGCCTCAACCCGCCGTGGATGGTGGTGGGGCTGCTGACCGTGCTTGTGAGCATGCTCACCATGGTGCCGGAGCGGCTGGCACCCGTGTTAGGCACCTTCGGCAGCGCGGCCCTGGGGGTGAGCAATGAGTACGTGGCCCGCAGCGGCGGATATTTCGAGCCCGCTACGCAGGAGAACCCGCTGATGCACCTGTGGTACGTCGGGGTAACGCTGCAAATCTACCTTCTGTTGCCCCTCGTGAGCACGGCGGCCCGGCGCTTCGGGGCCCGCCTGTGGTGGGCGGTGGCGGCCCTGTCCCTGGCGCTGGGCGCGGTTGTCAATTATCGGGAGGAAGTACCGTGGATGATGCAACACGGACGGGAGCTGAAGGATCTCTTCCCGCCCTACTACAGCATAGCTACCCGCCTGTGGGAGCCGATGGCGGCCTGCGCTGCGCTGCTCCTGCCCGCATGGGAGGGGCGCCGCCTGCGTGTCGGCCTCTCCCTGTTCGGCCTGCTGCTGCTCATCGTGCCCATGTGGTTACTGGAAACGGGCAGCCCCTGCGTCTACCCTGCGGTGGCGGGCAGCCTGCTGTTGCTGCGATACGGCGATACCGGCCCGACGGGTTGGCTGCTGGGTCTGCGACCCGTGCAGTTCCTCGGGCGCATCTCCTTCTCCCTTTATCTGGTGCACTGGCCCGTGATGACGCTGTGGCGTTATCTGCGATTCAATCAAACAACGGCTTGGGAAAATGTCGGCATGGTCGCCCTCTCCCTGCTGCTTGCGGCGGCGCTGTATGCCGCGGTGGAAAAACGCTGCGGCGGGTGGCAGAAGCACCTCGGCCGCCGGGCCGCGAGCTGTATGCTCGGTGCGATGGCGGCAGCGGCGGCGCTGTGGGGGCTCCTCGCGGCCTTCCCGAGCCTCTCCCGTTGGCTGCCCGGAAGCTGCGGGGACGACGTGCTGGAATCCGCCCACCCCATCCTGACCCTCCGCCTGCCCGATGCGGATCTGCAGGGATTTCCGCACAAGGTCTTCCGCAAGCGTCCGCGCCCCCTCGGCAACAATACAGACGTGCCTGTATCCTATATGTTGCTGGGGGACAGCCACTGCTGGCACCTGTGCTACGGGCTGGACGCCGCCTGCCGGGAGCGCGGAACCCTGCGCGGCATGGCCCTGAACAGCTCCTGCGTGCCCGCCTGGAACTGCTACATCGAGCGCGATAACGGCGACGCCCAGTTCTCCCGCGAGTTCGGCATGCAGCTCCTCACATGGCTCGGTTCACAGAAACATATCCGCACGGTCATCATCGCCGACTTCTGGAACCTGCGCCTGAGCGATAACACCATACGCGACTGGAACATGCGCCGCATACCCCGCGAGCAGGCCCGCTCCGCCCTCATCGGCGGCATCGTGGAATTCTGCCGCCGCCTGCGCGCATGCGGCAAGCGCGTTATCGTGTTACGCGACACCCCCTTCTTCCCCGGTGACAAAACACCGCTGGACACCTGGCAGCGCCGCCGCCTGCTGGGACTGCCCGAGGAGCTGCCCGCCCTGAGCCGCGGGGAGTGGCAGACCCTGCGCGAGCGCAACGAAGACCTGTTCCGCGCGCTGCAGGCCGAGGGATTCGAAATACCGGACCCCGCGCCCGTACTGCTGGACGGCGATGAATACCGGCTGCGCACGCGGGAGGGGCGCTTCCTGTACCGGGATTCCAACCACCTGTCACGCGCCGGCTCGCTGCGCGTGGCCGAATGGCTGCTGCCACTGCTGAAGGCCCCGGAAAATACGGAAAAAGCGGCCGATTGACGCACAAGAAAGTTGACGCGGCGGGCGAAATGGAGTAAGATGGCGGCATGGTAAAATGCAAGATGACATATGAAGGCGGGCTGCACACCGAGCTGGTGCACGAGCCCTCCGGCGCGAGCGTGTGCACCGATGCTCCCGTTGATAACCACGGCAAGGGCGAGAGTTTTTCCCCCACGGACCTGATGTGCTCCGCCATGGCGGGCTGCATGGCCACGATCATGGGTATTTATGCGGAGGAACACGGCCTGGACCTGCGGGGCCTGACCATCGAGGTTGCCAAACACATGAATGCCTCCCCGCGCCGCATCGCTCGCATCGAGACGGTTATAACCGTTCCCCTGCCCGCTGATACCGAGCACAAGGCCGCGCTGGAGCAATGCGCGCTGGGCAGCCCCGCGATGCGCAGTCTGCACCCGGACATCGAGGTGCCCATCACCTGGAATTGGGTAGGCTGATCCGCCCGTGAAACGACTCTCCTACATCTACGGGGCCGTGCCCCTGTTTGCGCTGTTGAGCTGCGCCCCGACGGCGGCGGCGGCTTTCAGCACCACGACGGCGCTGTGTCTGGGCGTGCCGGTTTTGTTAGCGGCTTGGGGCTTGGTGTGGTTGCGCCTGTTCGGCATGCCCGGCAAGCGTCCGGAGCTCTCGATTCTGGCGGTGCTGCCGCAGGGCATCTACCTGGCCCTGAAGACCATAGGCGAGGGCAATCCCGATGCGCTTGCAGCCTTTACGGCAAACATCTATCAGGGGCTGTATCTTCTCATCTGGATAGCATCCGCCTTCCTGCTCGTCGGCACCCTGCGCCCCGGGCCTGCGGACCCCGCCGTCCCGGCCTCCAAGGACCCCGTTTTCATCATCATGTGCGTGCTGGTCGCGGCCTATACGGCTTCCGGATGGTCCGGCTGTACCGTTAATCTCTTCCCCTCACTCTTACACTCATGAACAAAGCACTTTATCTGACAATCGGCACGGCGGCTCTCCTGGTCTCCTGCGAGCAGACGGATGTCGTCACCGGGCGCGCCCGCATTCACTTCCCGAATATACCGAACCTGCCGGCCGCGCTCCCCGCCTCCGAGCTGCAGCCGGCCCCGGCCCCTGCGCCGAAGCCCACGGTGAGCCAACGCCAGACACCTCCGCCCGCCGCACCGGCTCCCGCCCCCGCGCCGAA
>CAMEZO010000164.1 GCA_945947905.1 uncultured bacterium | reverse complement strand
AATCAGTAGAGAACCCATGAAAATCAGTTCGGCTCTTTTATTCATAGCTTTGGTCACCATCTGTATCCGAGAATGGTATTTCCCCAGGATCTTGATTATCTTTTTTATACTTCTGGGATTAGCCTGTGTCCTGCAACACCTGCCGGAGCGTTGGATGCGCCCGATGGTGTTACTCGGCAACTACTCTGCCTGTATGTGGCTGAATCACCGCCTCATTTTCGGCTACTGGTTTGCAGATTGGTTCTACAGCCTGCCCACACCCCTCAATTTCTTCCTCCTGGTTGCTCTTTCCTTGGTTGCTTCCGTCATCATCACCAAAGCATGGGAAGCTGTCATATCTCGTCTGCATCGATCAAAAGCAGCGTAAGTCAGACAGGAGTTTCGGCGGTGAATCAAGGGGCTATCATGCGATTTGGCTGGACAAAAGGGTGCGGGGGTGCTACAATGCGGGCGGATTATGAATGACCTCACTCAACCGTTTAAGAGATTGCCCGTGGCCCTGGTAGGCACGGGGTCCTACGTTCCGGAGCGCAAACTCACCAACGCTGATTTGGAGAAGATGGTGGACACCTCCAACGAGTGGATTGTGGAACGCACCGGTATTGAGGAGCGCCGCATTGCCGCGCCGGACGAGAAGACCAGCGACATGGCCACGAAGGCGGCGCAGCGCGCGCTGGAGGCGGCAGGCATTTCGGCCGAGGAGATCGACCTCATCATTGTGGGCACGGTGACGCCCGACACCTTCACCCCCTCCACCGCGTGCTATGTGCAGGCCAACTTGGGGGCCGTGAACGCCGCGGCGTTTGATATATCCGCAGCCTGCTCCAGCTTCCTCTTCGCCATGAAAACGGCGGTGCAGTTCATCGGCTGCGGGCAGGCCAAGACCGCGCTCATCATCTCGGCGGAGAAGCTCAGCCACATCGTCAACTGGGAAGACCGCTCCACCTGTGTACTCTTCGGCGACGGAGCGGGCGCGGCGGTGCTTCGCACGGGCACGGGAGAGCCCGGGGACAGTGCCATTCTGGCCTCCGATATCGGCTCGGACGGCACGCTGAGCGACCTGCTGAAGGTACCCGGCGGTGGCTCGGCCATCCCGACCACGGAGGAAAACATCCACGAGAAACTTTACACCCTGGCCATGCGCGGCAACGAGGTATTCCGCCACGCCGTGCGCCACATGCAGGAGTCAGCCATCTCGCTCATCAACCGCACGGGGATCGCCCCGGAGAATGTGGCGCTGGTCATTCCTCACCAGGCCAACCTGCGCATCATCAATGCGGTGACGGCCCGCATCGGCATCCCGCCGGAGAGGGTGTTCGTGAACCTGCAGAAGTACGGCAACACATCCGGCGCGGCCTGCGCCATCGCCCTGGATGAGGCTGTGCGCAGCGGGCGCGCGAAGAAAGGCGACATCGTGCTGATGGTCACCTTCGGCGCGGGACTCACCTGGAGCAGCGCAGCCATCCGCCTGTAAGCCCTGCCGCGCCGCGCGGGGGCCGGGGCTGCTTCCCGCGCGGAGTGACGGCACAAAAAAGATGAGTTTTGAACGCAGCGCGGCGTCGGAGTGTCCCAGCCGTTGGACGGCAACGCATGAGCAACGACTCCACAGAACTGATCTACAGCCTACAGCTTCTCGGTGATGCCGAGCAGCTTATTTCAGGCGGCCCCGGCAACCGCTGCCTGGCTCTGGTCTCCGGACGGGAGGCATTCTCCACACTCTTCCAGTATGATATAGCGGTCGGCTCGCAGTCGGTGCTGAATGTGGACGACTTCTTGGGAAAGACAGCCCTGTTCGGCGTCACAACCTCGGCCCTTCAGACAGATAAGAAGTATTTGTTGCAGGTCTACGGCCTCATCACGTCCGTGTATGCTACCAAGCAACTGAGCATCTGCAAGAGCAGCGCCCTGCCCTACTGGTACTGCGTCACCCTACAACCACCCTTGGCAGCAGCCTGCTTCTCCCGCAACCGCAGGGCCTACACGGCGGACGGATTGCCACAGGATAACACCGAGGGGCTGATCAAGTACGTTCTCCGCACCACGGCCGAGCGCTGGGACATGAAGGTGGAATTCGACGAGGCGGCGGGCAAGCGCATGCCGAGCTTGGTGCAGCTCCTGCAAAACGATGAGAGCGACTACGACTTTTTGGCCTCCGTCATGCGCGCCTGCGGGCTCGGATATCGTATTACCTCCACCTGCGATATTGAGAAGAAAACCGGCAGCAGCGTGTTGCGGGTGGTTGACATGGCGGACAGCATCGCCCAATTCGGGACGGACACCGTGAAGCTCGGCCACGTCGAGCGAGGGGTGCCGCGCCGGAAGCGCAACCTGGGCTTCGCGCAGATCGCGGGCGGTCAAGCAGCCTTCCCCGGGTACGCGGATGCCTGCAAAGCGGACGGTGGGGCGAAGGTCACGATCCCGGATGCCGCGCAGAACGCGCTGACGAGCTTCCTCACCGGTAACTCGGCCACCACCACCGTGGCCTCGGCCTTCCTCCCGATGCACAATAACGCTGCCGTATGCCACGGGCAAACGGTGAACGCGACGCCCCCCGCGCCCGGCACGCCGGTGGAGTGGGACACGGGCTGCGGCCAAGGGGACACAGCCACCTACTACACCACGCGCTTCAAGGTAACGGATGACGGCGGCAAGGGAACGAAACTACTGACCGAGGTATGGGCTGTGAAACCCTACAGCGACGGGAAAACCGTGCGGGGATTGGGCCGATGCCCCATGCCCGTGCGCCTGCGGGATAACACGGATACCGAGGACGACTCTCTCTGCGCCGATCTGCTGGAGACTCAAAAGCAGGCAACGCCCCGCGTGCGCTGCTTTACGGCGGAAGTACTGGGCCCCGACAACTATTCCGGCTCTGTCCGAAACCTCTGCCGTGTGCGAGAAATCGGCTCAATCGACGGCACATCAAATGAATTTTGGGTTGAACTCGGAAGCCCCTTCGCCGATAACGGAGCCGGCATCTACACGCGCCCGCGCAAAGGCAACATCCTCTTCTGCCGCTACAACGGGGACTTCAGCATCCCC
>CAMEZO010000163.1 GCA_945947905.1 uncultured bacterium | reverse complement strand
AAATCAAGCCCGGAAGGATTTTCATCCTGAGGTGTGTCCGAAAAAGCGAGCACACTACACTCACGGGCGGCATTTTGTACACCGGGAATGTACACGCTGACTATACCACGGTGTGCACACATGCGCAAGCCGAAACCCTTGAAACTAAAGGCCCCGCGGGGGTTAATCCGCGGGGCGCATGTGTTATTTCGCGTACACGGGAAGAGATTCGAACTCCTGACCAACTGTGTGTAAGACAGCCGCTCTACCACTGAGCTACCCGTGCGTTGGGTGATGGAGGTATTATAGCGAAGGAGGGTGGGGATGGCAAGCCAAAAAGAGGTGCATGACACAAAAAGGAGCGAGGTCCCCCGCCGGTGGGGGCGGGGGACATGGATGGGAGGGGTCAGATGCAGCCGCCGAGGGCTTCTTCGGCTAGGAGCTTGCAGGAGCGGAGGTCGAGCTTGCCGGTGGAGAGGATGGGGATGGATTCCACGGGCACGATGTAGCGGGGGGCCCAGAGGTTCGGGATGTCCGCTGCGATGAAGGCGTCGCGGATTTGGGCCAGGTGCTCCTTTTCCTCGGAGGTGCGCTGGTGTTGGGGGAGGGCGGAGAGCAGGACGAGCGCCTCGCCCTTCTTGGCATCGTTCACACCCGTGATGGCAATCATCAGCCCGTCCACGGAGGGATTGAGACCGAGCGCCTCCGTGATGGCCTGCTCCACGCCGATGTGCGGCACCATCTCGCCGCCCACCTTCGAGAAGCGCGAGAGACGGCCGCCGAGGAAGATAAAGCCGTTCAGGTCCACGCGGCCGATGTCGCCGCTCTTGAACCAGCCATCGTGGAAGATCTCATCGTTGAGCTCCGGCTTGCCCAGGTAGCCGCCGAAGACGTTGGAACCCTTGAACCACAGCATCCCCGTCTCCGTGATGGGCAGCTCCTTCTCATCGTCCTCCAGGTGGGTCACCCGCACGGCCAAGCCGGGCAGCAGGGCACCGATGCTGTGTTGAACGTGACCGGGGATGTAGAAATTCGACCCCTCCACGGGAGGCGCGTTGCGAATGTTTACCGTGCAGATGGGCGAGCACTCCGTGAGGCCGTAGCCCTCCATCAGCTGCAAGCCGAAGCGGCTGAGGAACTCCTGCTCCAGGTCATCCGTCAGCTTCTCTGCGCCCACGATGAAATGGCGGACACTCGCGAAGGTGTCATCCTCCGCACGGCGCAACATGGCGCGCGCGAAGGTGGGCGTAGCCGCCAGGATGGTGAGGCGGTACTTCTTCACCAGCTCGCAGAGGCTGCGCGCATCCGTGGGGCTGGGGTAGGTGCAGAACGGTATGCCGATGAGCAGGGGGGTGAACATGGTGAGCGTGAGCCCGAAGCTGTGGAAGATGGGCAGACTGCTCAGGAAGGTGTCCGCCTCGCTCATGTCCAGACGGCAGGCGCACTGGGCGGCATTCGTGATAATCATGCGGTGCGAAAGCTGCACGCCCTTCGGCTCGCCGGAGGAGCCGCTGGTGAAGAGCAGCACGGCCTCTTCGTTATTTTTGTGAGAATCCGTGTCAAACAGTTTGCACAGGATAGCCGCCGGAGTCACCTTGGCCATCAGCACATTGCGCGCCAGAGTCAGCTTGCCGATCTTCTGCATCAGATCCTCTACCAGAATCATCTGCTCCTTGGCCGGCCAGGGGAAGTTCGGCAGCTTCTGCATGAAGGCCCGCGCCGTCACGAATACCTTCAGCTCCGCCTGGCGCACGGTGCTCTTGAACGCCGCGCGCGAGGAACCGTAGTTAATCAATACCGGCGTGATACCCGCTAACAGGCAGGCCAGCGTGGCGATGACCCCGGGAGGCCCGGGCGGCAGCACCACACCGATGCGCCGCACCCGCAGATCCCGCAGGTGCGTAGCCACCGCCATGGCGATGCCCAGCAGGCGCAGGAAGGGGGTGCGCTCCCCCGTCACGCCATCAATTAACTCCGTCTTGGGGTGCGCCTTCAGAGAGCGCACCAGCATGCTTGTGAGCGAGCCGCAGAGCAGCGGATGCTCCGCAAACAATTCCGCACTCTTGTTCAGCCAAGAGAACAGCACGCGCTCGCCCGCCCGCGGGCCGGGAGGGAGCTGGGGCAGGATGCACAGCTCCTGGCGCGCCGCGGGGTCCGTGTCATCGAAAACCGAGTCCGGGGTCTCGCCGTAGTGCCCCAGGAAAACAGGCACGGGTGAAATATGCAGATTACTCAGCTCACGCAGGAAAGGGGCGGGCAGGTCCGAGATACCGCTCTTGTTTTTCGCCACCTTGCCGGGCACAAATACCACGTTTTTGCCATCATTTAACTGGTCCTTGATCTGCTCGCGAACCAAGCGCGGCGTGGTCTTGCGGAAGTCGAAATACTCGATATGCACCCCCTTGGACTGCGCGTATTGCAGCAGCCGCTCATCCGGCGGGTAGGTGGGGTCTACCAAGTAGCAAACCTTACCGTCCAGCTCGTGGTGAAGTGTCTTGCCCGCTTCGATGCTCAAACGGTTGGGAATGTAAAGAGCCGGCTGGATGATATTGTTGCGGCCGGAAAAGTTGAGAGTGGTCATATACGATCTGGTTGCGCTTGTGGCATAAGTGCGCCTTGACACCGACAGCCTATCACGAAAGTAGAGTCAAGTCAAGAATTTTCTTCTGTTAGTTGAGTCGGAAACGGCACACGCGCCAGCAGCAGGGCCGGCGCGTAAGTGAGGGGGAGCAGGCCGTCCCCGCGGGGATGCAGCGCCGCATAGCGCGCCCCGAAATCCCGCAGCTGCGCGGGCGTGCGTAGGGCAGTGCCCGCCGGCCCGCCGTTCACCCCCGTGCGGCGCAGGTGGTCGAGCAGGGGGCGTATGCCGTCGAAGAGCAGGGTCTCCTCCCACGCCTCGGTGTGCAGCAGGTGCAGCCCCGCCGAGGTGGCCATGGCGCTCAGCTCCTGCGGGGTGGGGTAGCGAAGGCGCGGCCCGGTGAGGGCGGCCGGCTCGGCCAGGTTGCGGTGGGTGAAGGTAGCGACGGCCAGCAGCCCGCCCGGGCACAGCACGCCGCAGGCCTTGCGGAA
>CAMEZO010000162.1 GCA_945947905.1 uncultured bacterium | reverse complement strand
TCGTGATGCTGGATGCCGAGACGGGTGCCGTGCTCGATATGCGCTTGGAGAATCAGCTCGCCACCACGGATGACATGGTGCGTAACAAATACGCCACCGTGCTGCGCAATGCTACCACCGGCCAGACCATGGCCCTGCAGAGCGGCGACTTCGTACCGCAGGTGGGGCAGGGCGCTTCCCGCTCCGGCGGCGTGGTCGACGGCAGCAAACTCGTGCCTTTTGCGCCTTACTTCCCCTGGGTCGCGGAGCCGCGTCACCCCCTTTCGGACACGGCTGCGACCTCCGGTGATGCATCCTCGTCGGGTGATAACACCCCGCAGTATACTGTGCCCTCCGCCCCTGCGTCGAGTCCGAGCCCCGCGCCCTCTGCGCCGGCTCCCGTCGTGCTGCCCTCCGCCCCTGCGGCCTCGGCTCCGTCCGCACCCGCTGTCTCCGGCGTCATCAGCGCCGGCGGCTCTTTCGGCGGTGTCTCTGCCGGTGGCGGCTCCTCGGCCCCCTCGGCCGCGAGCCCCGTTGCTCCCGCTCAACCCACCCCGGAGCCTCCCGCTGCGGATCCCACCGAGCCCGAGGAGCCCACTGGCCCCTCGGATGAGGAGAATGAGTCTACGGACACCACCACCCCCGGCTCCGACGGCACGGAGACCCTCCCCGCAGAGGATACACCCCTCACCACGGCTACTGAACCCACCGTCCGCGCTTTCTCCGCCCGCAGCCTGAAGATGCTTGGCAGTGCTACCAGTGTGGATGTTAAGATGCTCTCCGGTGTTGCGACTCAAACTGCTGAGGGAACGTCAACGCCGACCGTTCAAAATGTGACTGTTTCCGGCAATGGCAGCGAGCCGACAAGTATGGGGGGGGCTCAACTTAAGCAAACCGGTGTAGGTAATGAAAACCCTCCAACTATGCAGCCAACGGGTTCCGTCACTACTGTGACCTTGGAAGGAACGCTGACTTTGACGAGTGGAGATACCGTAAACGTCGACTTCTCGAAGGTGGATGGGCTCGATAAGGTTCAATACATTGAGGTAAAATTTGAGGCCACTGCGAATGACGGTGCTGATTTATCCAACGTAAAGTTTAAGGGCTTTGACGGTTACAAGCAGGTGGATGGCTATTACAAGTCCGATGCAGCCGGGAAGGTCGGTGACTTCTACTCCGTCTTCTTCCAAGCTCCGGAACCCACGACGGCGGTTTTGAGCCTCCTCGGCCTGGCGGCGCTGACCACGCGTCGCCGCCGCCCGAGCAAAGCCTGAGCGCGAACGGAAGGGAATTTCGGGGAAAGCCTGTCGCAAGGCTCCGGGATTCCCTTTCTTTCTTTGAGCTTGACACGCAGGCTCGGGGGGTGTTAGAATGATGCTATGCAGAAGAACGAGCCGGAGGCAGAGTTGCAGCGCATCCTCAAGGCGGTGTCGCGCTCCTTTTACCTGAGCATGGTGTGGCTGCCGCCGGCCATGCGGCGCGGCATTGCGCTGGGGTATTTGTTGGCGCGCGCGGCGGACTCCGTGGCGGACACCTCATCGGCCCCGGCGGCGGAGCGGGTCGCGGCGCTGGAAGCCATGCGCGCCGCCATCACCCGGGGCGGGGCGTGCCCGGCGGCGGCAGCCCTGGCGGAAGCCCAGCCCAAGGCGAGCGAGCGCGAATTGTTGCTGCGCTTCGATACCTGCCTGAACCTGCTCGGCGGTCTACCGGAAGCAGAGCGCGCCGCCGTGCGCGAGGTGCTGGACGTGATCATCGGCGGCCAGCTCTGGGACCTGCAATACTTCGCCGAGCACCGCGCCGTGCAGGGGGAGGCAGACACCCTGCGCTACACCTATGCGGTCGCCGGCTGCGTGGGCAAATTCTGGACGGACCTGGGCTGCATCACCCTGGGGAATGCCTTTTGTGCTCCCGAGCGCCGCGAACTGTTGACCGAAGCCGCCGTGCGCTACGGACGCGGCCTGCAGCTCGTGAACATCCTGCGCGACCGCGAGGAAGACGCCCGCCTGGGCCGATGCTACCTCTGCGGCGACCCCGAGCTCTGGATGCGCCGCGCCGAGCGTTGGCTCTGCGATGGGGCGGACTACGCCCGACGCCTCGGGAGCTTCCGCCTGCGCTTCTCCTCCGTGCTGCCCGCGCTCCTGGGGGTGAAAACCCTGCGACTCATCCGCACAAGCCGCCCCGGGCAGCGCGCGAAAGTACCCCGCCGCGCGGTGTATGCTACGCTGCTGCGCGCCCTCTTCCTCAGTGTGATTCGGCGAGGCGCTTGAGCTTCTTCTTCAGCGTAATTTTGGAAGCGGACGACACGCGATCCACGAAAAGGAAGCCGTCCAGGTGGTCGCACTCGTGCTGCAAACAGCGCGCCAGCAGACCGCCGCAGTCCAGCACCAGCGTGCTGCCGTCCGTCAGCGTCAGCGTGGCCTTCACTCGCTCCGGGCGGGCGACCTGCGCATGGATTTTCGGCACGCTCAGGCAGCCCTCCGAGCAGAGCTGCTGCTTACCGTAGGGCTCCAACACGGGATTGATAAACTTAAGCGGCATGATGCTGCGCATCGGCACGGTCTCCCCGTTGGCCACCACGGTCAGCGGCTCGCTCTCTTCCTCCTCATCCTCCGGAATATCAATGACCACCATGCGGATATTGCGCCCGATCTGAGGCGCGGCCAAGCCGATACCGTTAGCATGGTACATGGTCTCCAGCATATTGTCGGCCAGCTCCGCCAGCTCCGGGGTCATCTCCGCCACGGGTTGGCTGACGGCCCGCAGCACCGTATCTCCGTATATGTTGATGGGAAGAAGCATAATGAAAGGGGGCGCGGTCACAGGCGCCGCGCCTATTGTGCCGCCTCGGGAGCGATTTGTCAAGAAAAATGCGGCGCTGTGTTTTTGTGCTTGCCGAATCGGGGGCGATTTGATAGGATGATGAGCGTGAAACATCTTTTGACATGGATGCTGCCGATGCTCGCCGTTGCGTCCTGCGAGTCGTGCTACAATGAACGCTTCGGGGCCGAGATGACGGGCCGCCCGATCAGCGAGGCTGTCAGCCTGATGGGTAAGCCCAAGACGATTACCGATGTCGCCGGAGAAAAGGTGTATACTTGGGCGGTGAAGCAATCATATTGGAAGCGTGAAAATTCGGAGTATAAGTATATGAGACGCTTCTCCCGGATCAGCTTCATCGTGAGGGACGGCCGCATCG
>CAMEZO010000161.1 GCA_945947905.1 uncultured bacterium | reverse complement strand
GAGGTGGTTACCGGGATATTACCGCATTTGGTTACAGAAAGCAATAATAACCTATGTCTTGGGGGTGGTGCACTTAATTATGCAATGCAGATTTCTGCGGCTTCCGGGCGAATTTGCTTGACACCTCGGGGGGAACGTGGCAGGATAATGGGGCTATGTTGAAAGGAATTTCCCCTGTTGTTTCCCCGGAGTTGCTCAAGATCATGGCCGAGATGGGCCACGGTGATGAGCTCGTCATCTCGGATGCCCACTTCCCGGCCCACACCTTCAATGATCGCGTGGTACGCGCCGACGGCTTGGCGGCAGATGCCCTGCTGGCGGGCATCATCCCCCTGCTGGAACTGGACAGCTACGCCACGCCGGTTATCATGATGGCACCTGTACCGGGTGACAGTCTTGACCCGAGTGTGGAAGCTCGTTACCGCAAGGCTCTGGGCTACACGGGCGAGATCGAGCAGATGGAGCGCTATGCCTTCTACGAGCGCGCCAAGAAGGCCTACGCCGTGGTCATCTCCGGCGAGACGGCCAAGTACGGTAACATCATCCTCAAGAAGGGCGTTACCCCGGTGGCATGAGCCGCCGGGCTGCACGGTCAGCAAATGATGTACCGGATTTGCAAGCGGATTGAGCTGGAGAGCGGGCATCTGCTCTCCAAGCACCCGGGCAGTTGCCGATTTCCGCACGGGCATACACGCAGCGTGGAGATGATCTATGCGGCGGAGGAGACGGATGACCACGAGATGGTGCTGGACTTCAAGGCCGTGAAGGAGATGATGGCGGGCTTTCTGGAGCAGTTTGACCATGCGCTCTGCATGAACACCGAGGACCCGCAGTTTGCCGCCTTCCGCGCGGCCTACGGGGACCGCATCATCCCCTTTGAGAAGTGCGACCCCACCAGCGAAATGATAGCCAAAAAGGTGTATGACCATGCCAAGGCCGCCCTGGCGCGTGCCCAGAGCGGGGAGGGCACCTACCCTGTGCGGCCCTGCGTGCGCCTGGAGCGTGTGCGGGTGTGGGAGACTAGCAGCAGCTGGGCGGAGTACGGGGACTGAGCAGAACCATGAAACTGACGGAACGAGTGCGGACAAGCCTGGCGGGGCTGAAGTCCGCGGGTAACCTGCGGCAGCTCCGCGAGGTGCGACCGGAGGGGCTGCACCTGTGGCATGCGGGGCGGCGCTACCTGAATGTTTCCTCCAACGATTATTTGGGGCTTTCCGTCTCTGCCTACAGCGGCGTGAACCTGCGGGATTACGCGGAGCGCACCTGGGGGGCCGAGCGCCTGAGCTCTCACCCGCACGGCAATCCCGCCAGCCGCCTGATGACCGGTAACAGCGGGGAGTACGGCATCATCGAGGAGGAGCTGCAGGCCCTCTTCCCGGGCCGCGCGGCTCTCGTGCTGGGCTGCGGTTATATGGTCAACTGCGGCTTGCTGCCCGCCCTGGCGGAAAAGGGTGACCTGGTGCTGGCGGATAAGCTGGTGCACGCCAGTATCATCGAGGGGCTGGGGCACACGGCGGCGGAGTGGCGGCGCTTTCCGCACAATGATATGGCCGCCCTGGAGAAGCGGCTGCAGGCCGCGCAGGGGGTGGAGAATGTGTGGGTGGTGGTGGAGTCGGTCTACAGCATGGACGGCGACCATGCGCCGCTGGAGGAGTTGGCCCGGTTGAAAGATCAATACGGCTTCCTGCTCTATGTGGACGAGGCGCACAGCTTCGGCACCTGCGGCCCGATGGGCAGCGGGCTCTGCGCGGAGCGGAACATCACGGCGGATCTGCTGGTGTGCACCTTCGGCAAGGCCTTAGCCGGGGCCGGCGCGGCGGTGATCTGCGAACCGCTGCTGCGCGATTATCTTGTCAATCGCATGCGTCCTCTCATTTTCTCCACCGCGCTGCCGCCGGAGACGCTGCTGTGGGATGCGATGGTGCTGCACGAGATGCGCACGGAAAGCCTGCGGACGCAGGGCCTGCCGGGCATGAACAGTCTGCGGATGCAGTTAGCAGACAACATTTCTCTTTTATCACGGCTCACCGGCCTGCGGGCGGAGTCGCAGATCATCCCCATCCCCTGCGGCAGCAATGAGCGCGCCCTGTCCGCCGCCGCCGCGGGTCGGGAGGCGGGGCTGTGGCTCACGCCCATTCGGCATCCCACGGTGCCGGTCGGTACAGCGCGCATTCGGCTCTCGCTCAACGCGGGGATGAGCGAACGACACATTCAACAAATAGCAGACATATGCAACAAACTTGGCTGATACGGCAGGAGGGCAATCGCCGCCTGGTGCTCTACATTCTCGGCTGGGCTTCCACGCCCAACGCCGTCCACCACATCACCCCGCCCCCGGGCTACGATGTGCTGGCCGTTTACAACTATACGGACATCGAGACCCTGCAGGCGGCGGATTTTGCCGGTTACGATCGCATTTACCTGTTCGCCTGGAGCTTCGGGGTATGGGTGGCGGAGCACATCGCTGCCGGCCTGCCGCTGTACCGCGCCGTGGCGCTGAACGGCACGCCCTACCCCGTGGATGACAAGCGAGGGATGCGTCTGCGCGTGGTGTTGCGAACCATGCAGGGCCTGGCGCGTGTGGGCATGAATCCCTTTAACGAGAAGGCCTACGGCGGGGTGCGCTACATCCCGGAGGGCCCCTACCCCGACCGCAGCATCGAGGACAAGATAACCGAGCTAACCTTCCTGGCCGAGCGCAGCAAGGAGGACTCCGCCGAGATCCTGCACTGGGACGCCGCTTACATCGGCACCAAGGATGAAATTTTCCCGCCGGATAAAATGCGCACGCACTGGCACAGCGTGGGGCTGGGCACGGAGTTCGAGAGCTATCACTATCCCTTTGCGAACCCGGATATCGTGCTGCGCCACCTGGGGGATTAAGCGGCATGGATGACGAAAAAGAACGCATCGGGCGCGCCTTTGCCCGGCACTATCGCGACTACGAGGACGCCGCCTGCGTGCAGCGCGGTATGGCAAACCGCCTGGCAGGAGTCCTGCGCGAGGCCGCGGGGGGCGCGCGGGTGCGGCGCGCGATGGAAATCGGCATCGGTACGGGTTTCCTGACGCGGCATTTGGTAGAGATTTGGCCGGAGGCGGAGTGGTGGTTCAACGACCTGAGCCCCGCCGCCTTCGACTGGCTGCCCCCGGGGCCGGAGCAGGCGCATCATCTGCCGGGGGATGCGGAGGCCATGGAGTACCCCGCGCGGCTGGATCTGCTGGCCTCGGCA
>CAMEZO010000160.1 GCA_945947905.1 uncultured bacterium | reverse complement strand
TACCGAACAGGCTTTTTCACATACCGAACGGGCCTTTTCACATACCGATTTCGACCACGCACCTTTCAGCATCACCGGCATAAAAGCCTTATTCTGTAAGCTCTGCTGCTTTCGGAGTATCTAACATCAGCATCTTCTCTCCCCGTTTTTTTCCTTATGCCCTTACGCGGGCGCGCGCACGCACACACGCACGCAAGGCATATTTTTACCGCAATATGCTGCCTCCGTTTAATGCCTATATCCCGAAAACCCTTGATTCTATTGAGAATTCTCCTTATTATAATAAAAATTTTTATATAAAAAAGGTATGTGAAAATAGAGGTCCGGTATGTCAGAGGAGGCGTCCGGTATGTCAGAGGAGTCGCTCGGTATGTCAGAGAAGGCGGTTGGTATGTCAGAGGAGGCGGTTGGTATGTCAGAGGAGGCGGTTGGTATGTCAGAGGAGGGGTTCGGTATGTCGGAATGAGACTTCCCCGCTGCTGGGGCTGCCGCGAGCGAGTGGGGGGTGAACGCAGAATGAAGGGAATTTTCGGAAAGTCAGCGGCATGCCTCAGCCCGGCGCAGCCTGCAACCCGCCGAGGTAGCAGGCCCCTTATTTTTTGCCGGAATCCCAAAGCCACCTACTATGAATTTGCCTTGAACTCTTGCCAAAGCTCCGAAGGCCAATCAGTCTCCGAAAATTCCTTTTATTCCGCGGTCATCATCCTCTCGGGTCCTCCCACCACGGCAGTATGCAGTCTGTACCAAGCTCCGCACGACACTACCGATCCCCAAATTCCCTTTCATTCCGCGGTTCTACAGCCACAGGGGGTCATGAAAAAGCCGCCCGTTGTAAAAAAATGCAAAAAAATGAAAAAAGTTTCGCGGAGTCGGGGGGCGGGAGGCCTTATCATAGGTGAGGTGGCAGAGAACCCACCGTATTGCATATGATGACAAGAGTACTCAAGACGATGACCCGGGCGGGGCTGATGAGCCTTGCTGCCGCGCTGTTTGTGCCCGCGATGCTGACCGCCGCCCCCCTGCCGGAGAAGGCGGATCTGCTGGCCACCAACACGGTTGTTGCCGTCTACCGCGGAACGGTGAAGCCTCCCTGCCGTTTCCTCACCGCCGAGTGCCCGGACCGCTGCGGCCACTCGCGGGAGCAGGCTGTCTTTACCATCAAGGCCAGTGAGGACTACACCCACCCCGGTAAGTACGGCGACCCGCGCATGGCGGTCGGCTCCGAGTGGATGGTCGGCACCAAGGACGACGTCTCCGGCCAGGATCCCGCCGTGCTTGAGCAGCTTGCGGGCCTGAAGCCCGGTGACACGGTGCGCATGACCGTCACGCACTACTACATCACCCTCAACAACGCCTCCTATCCCGTGCGCCCCGTCACCTCCCTCACCGTGCTGCCGGAGAAGGAGCAGCCGGAGCCATTGCAGCCGCAGAACAGCCCCGCCGTCATGCCGCTCCGCGCCCGCTGACGCCCCGGTGACTTCACAACACCCTTTGTCAGCCTCCCCACTCGCCCTCGGTTCGGCGGTGGGGAGGCTGTTTGCCGGGGGCTCGGCGAAATTAGGCTTGCCAAAGGGAGGGGTAGGGGGTAAAGTAGTGGCAACAGCGATATGAAACGTACATTGGTAAAACATGCGTTGGCCGCGGAGAGCCCGGCGGAGTCGATTGCGGTGGAAGGTTGGGTGCGCACGCGGCGCGACTCGAAGGCCTTTTCCTTCCTTGAGGTGAATGACGGCACTTGCTTGGCCTCCATTCAGGTGGTGGCGGATGCGGGGATACCCGGCTACGAGCAGATCGGCAAGATGGGCACGGGTGCCTCCGTGGCGGTGGAGGGCCGCTTGGTGGAGAGCCCCGGCAAGCAGAAGTGGGAGATACAGGCCACCGCCCTGCGCTTGCTCGGCGAGAGCCCGGAGTCCTACCCGCTGCAGAAAAAGGGGCACTCCCCGGAGTTCCTGCGCTCCATCGCGCACCTGCGCCCCCGCACCAACCTCTACGGCGCCATCTTCCGCACCCGCTCCCGCATGGCCGCCGCCGTCCACCGCTTCTTCCTGGAGCGCGATTTCGTCTGGGTGCACACGCCCATCATTACCGCCTCCGACTGCGAGGGCGCGGGCGAGATGTTCCACGTCACCACCCTGGACCCGCTGGCGGAGAACAAGAGCTACGAGCGCGACTTCTTCGGCAAACACGCCAACCTCACCGTCTCCGGCCAGTTGGAGGCAGAGACCTTCGCCTGCGCCCTCAGCAATGTCTACACCTTCGGCCCCACCTTCCGCGCGGAGAACAGCAACACCTCCCGCCACGCCGCGGAGTTCTGGATGATCGAGCCGGAGATGGCGTTCTGCGACCTGCAGGGCGACATGGAGGTGGCGGAGGCTTTCATCAAGCACCTCGTCCGCACCATGCTGGAGGACACGAGCGGGGACTTCGACCTCTTCTGCAAATTCGTGGACAAGGGCCTGCGCGAGCGTCTGCAACACGTGGCGGACAAGCCTTTCGTGCGCTGCTCGTACACGGAGGCCATCGAGATCATGCAGAAGAGCGGCCGCAAGTTCGAGTACGAGCCGCGCTGGGGTATGGACATGCAGAGCGAGCACGAGCGCTTCCTCACGGAGCAGCACTTCAAGTGCCCCGTCATTGTCTACAATTACCCCAAGGAGATCAAGCCCTTCTACATGCGCCTGAACGATGACGGCAAGACCGTCACCGCCATGGATGTGCTCGTCCCCGGCATCGGCGAGATCATCGGCGGCAGCCAGCGCGAGGAGCGCCTCGATGTGCTGGAGGCCAACATCGAGCGCATGGGCATGGACAAGGCGGCCTACTCCTGGTACAACGACCTGCGCCGCTTCGGCACCGTGCCGCATGCCGGCTTCGGTCTCGGCTTCGAGCGCCTCATCATGTTCGTCACGGGTGTGCAGAACATTCGGGACGTGCTGCCCTTCCCGCGCACCCCCCGGAACTGCGAGTTCTGAGTCAGCGCAATCCCCCTTTGCCATCGGCGTCGTCGGGTTTGATCCCGTCGGCGCCGGTGCCGTTATTTTGCGCGACGTTCGTAGGGACTCTCAACAGGGTTTGCGAACCTTGTTTTGTTGGATGATGAAAACGTTCGTATTTTGTTACGGAAGAGGTTATCTTTTCTTTTGCTTTTTTGTTTCTATGATTTATCGGCGAATCGTGATGAAATCTTTTTGTATAAAAACCAATAACATTCAAATAATTAATTATCTACTT
>CAMEZO010000159.1 GCA_945947905.1 uncultured bacterium | reverse complement strand
CATCCTTTCTTGCCGCGTCTCTGCGCTGCTTGTTCGGTGCAAAATTGCGGCAGCGGCGTGTTTTGTGCTTGCGCCTTCGGCGAAATGCGGTATAATATGGGCAAGTAATTTCCCTTTGCCATGTGTACATTCTGCCGCCTTTCCCTTGTCGCTTTTGTTGGATGGATGCTGTCGACCGTGTGCGCGGCGCAGAGTGCTGTGTATCCCGTGCCGCAGGAGTGTCGTGTGTCGTCGGAGAAGGTGTGTGCTGTCAGTTCGGTGAGTGTGAAAGTTCGGGGAAAGGGCAGTTCCGGTGGTCTTTGGGAGCGCGTTCGGAAGGTATCGGGGGCGTATGCCTTGCGGGTGAGCAGTGGCAGGGTGGAGGTGTGCGCACATGATGCGGCGGGGGCGTTTTATGCGCGGCAGACGCTCAGTCAGCTGGTGCAGGGGAGGGGGTGTCCCACCGCGCGGAGGGATCCCGCGACGGGGAGCACTGAACAGATGCTGCGTGGGGCAAAGCTGCCGGATTGCAGTATTGCGGATTGGCCGGATGTTCCTTATCGAGGCGTTGTGGAGGGTTATTACGGTGCCCCGTGGAGTTTCGAGTCGCGTCTGGCCTTGCTTCGTTTCTTCGGTCGCAATAAGATGAATGTCTATATTTACGGGCCTAAGGATGATGAATTTCACCATGGGGAGGGCTGCTATAAGCCTTACCCTGCCGAGAAAGCGCGCCGTTTGGCGGAGTTGGTGCGGGCGGCTAAGGCGAATCATGTGTGGTTTGTCTGGGCTATTCATCCCGCAGATACCGTGCGCTGGCAGGAGAATGGCGGGCGTGAGCAACTGGAGGGGCTCTGCCGCAAAATGCAGCAGATGTATGATCTGGGTGTTCGGGCTTTTGCGCTCTTTGTGGATGACACCAAGGGCGAAATCGGTCGCACGGAGCGGCAGATTCAGTTGGCTGACTATCTTGTGAAGAATTTTATCCGACGTCACCCCGACGTGTTGCAGCAGCTCATCTTTTGCCCCACGGGATATTGCAAGCCGCGTACGAATCCCGGTACTCTGGCCAAGCTCGGGGCCGAGTTGGATCCTTGCGTGCAGGTGATGTGGACGGGTGACAGTGTCGTACATGATATCGTGCGCGGTCAGGAGGGACGGGATGGCCTGATGTGGGTAAACGGTCACTTGAAGCGTCCCGTTTTTGTTTGGTATAATTGGCCTTGTAATGACTTCAAGCGGGCGCGTCTCTGTATGGGCCGAGCCTACGGTAACGGGACGGAGCCGGCCATGCGCGGCACGATGAGTGGTTTTGTTGCTAACCCCATGGAGCACGCAGAGGCGAGTATGGTGGGGCTTTTCTGCTTGGCCGATTATACATGGAATATCGCGGGCTATGATTCCCAAACGTCATGGATAGAGGGTATCGCGCGTTTGTACCCGCAGAGTGCGGATGCCATGCGGGTGTTCTGCCGACACAATTCAAACCTGTCTCCGAATGTGCACCACTACGCGCGTGAGGAGTCCGCAACCTGCGCGTCGGATGCGGATGCGACAGCGGAGGCGGCTCGCAAAGGTCAGGCAGTGGGGCCGGCTGCGGAGCGGGTGCAGAAGGAGTTTGCTGCTATGGAGAAGGCGGGGGGGATCCTTCTGCGTGGAAAGGATGCAGCGGGGCTCCGCGCGGAGGTTAAGCCGTGGCTGCTGAAGATGCAGCTCATGGGGCGCTGCGGTTCGGCATCCGTCCGTGCATTGAAGGCGGAGGAGCCGGTTTCTATGGCGACGGAGATCCTGCGTGCTGGGGAGGCTCGCCGCCGGATGCGGCTCATCACTCGCCCGGAATGGCGTGCCGGTGTTGTCAAAACGGTGGATAGTGTGGAGGTCGGTGCGTCTCATATGGCGCCGGCTATGGAGGCTCTCTATGAGCAGGCGTCGCGCCGCGTGTACGCTGCTCTGGCCGGCAGAGAGGAGTCGCAGGTGTCCTTTATTTGTAAATCAGGTTGGCCTCCGGAGAAGATGGAGCTGGCAACGGACGGTAAGGATGCTACTTTTTGGATTAACAAGCAGCCTCAGACGCCGGATGATTGGTTCGGCCTTCGTTTCAGTGTGCCGCAACAGGTGCGCAGTGTGCGCATCGTGATGGCCGGGCCGCAGCCACGGGATTTCGTGCGTCGCGGTCAGTTGGAGTATTCGCCGGATGGTAAGTCGTGGCTTCCGATAGGTGAGCCGACTTCCACCCCCGTCGTGGTGCGTTCTCTGCCCCGGCCGGTCTCGGCTCAGTCTGTTCGTTACCGTATGTTGCAGGATGATCCCAAGTGGGTGAACGTGTGTGAGTTTTCCGTAAATACCCCTTCCTTGCTCTCGGCGCAGAGCGACATAGCGGGATTTGAGGGAATTACGGCGACGGCGGAGGCTCGTGAGCTATTGATCAATCGCGTGATGGAGTTCACCAAGGCAAGCCCGGGGCAGTTCCTGGAGCTTAGGGCCTCCTCGCCGGTTCGTCCGACCGGGTTGACGGTTGATGTGGACAATGCCGGGGCAGGGGGCTGGGGCTGCCTGCAGGTGATTCTTCCGGATGGTTCGCTGAAACAGGTGAAGGGCACTATGAAGGGGACGGTTCTTTCCGTGCCTTCCTCTTCTCTTCCCAAAGGGGGCATTCTCGGCATGCGTTTTACCAATCGCGGTTCCGGTATGCAGAATATGCGCATCAACGCTTTTTCTATTTCCCTCCCGGAGTCTGCGGCCCGAACCCCGCGTCCGGAACTTCTTCTGGACGCCGATTTCTCGACTGCTCTGGACTGCTCGGAAGGACTTTCTCTCTCCGTCCCGGTTCCCGATGGTTCTCGGCAGGTCGTGCTCATCGGTAATGCTCCTTGTAGCGTTTCCGGTGCCTCTCTTGTCTCATCATCTCCGGCTCTCCGTGTCTTCCGGCTTTCCGGTTCCTCGTCCACCATACGAGTTTCCTCACCCGCTGCCAAAAACACTTTTCTTCACGAGCTGATCTTCCGTCCTTGATTGCGCGGGGAGTCGTCGTTCTGTTCCGTGCTGATTTGCGGAAGAATCCCTCTCCTACTTGCCTGCATGCGCTCGCGCGCGCGTGCGAGGAGGGGGTTGGCTGCATTTCGGGTTTTTTCGGGGGTGTTTTGCCGAGATGCTGACGTTTTGCGGGCAAATTTGTGCCGATTTTGCCGAAAATGGGCTGTTTTTTGCACATTTTTGCATCTTTTTGCACTTTTTTTGTCGAATTTTGCAAAAATAAGCTTGACGTTCGGGGCAAAAAGGAGTAAACTCTTGCCACCCCGATACGGGGAAGCCCGAAAGAGCTTGAGC
>CAMEZO010000158.1 GCA_945947905.1 uncultured bacterium | reverse complement strand
GTAAGATATTTTCCTTGGCCATGCGGCATTATACTCGCTCGGAGTTTCTTTGGCAAGCCTTCTTCGCGCCGGGGCGGCCACTTTTCAGGTGATCGAGTAGTGTCAAGAAACCGGCAAGAAAGAAGACCAAGCCGACAAAGCCCATGAGGAGCACGGAGCTCAGGTTCTCTGTGTTTTGACTCCCCTCCGCTTGAGACGGAGAGTCCGTGTTGAACAACATAGTCAGCGAAATTCCGAGCAGGACCAATCCGAGCAGCACGAAAAGACAGATGAATATCGTTCTGCCGATCCACTGTCCGAGAGATAACGGCTCCTCCTCCGGCTCATTTCTCACGTTCTCCTTCGGAAGATAGGGCTGGATGATATCCTTAATCAAACTGACATTCGGCACCTCGATCAGATCCTCCGGCTCCTCCTCATCCTCGGCGCGGCGAGTTCGCTCTCCGATCACCAAGCAGCCACTGCCGTCCGGGAATTCATCCAAGGAGATGACATTCTCAAACGTCCAAGATGACACCAACGGCTTACCCCATAAGCTCAGGCGGAACGCAAGAATACGCCCCTCCGTCAGCAGGCAAAAGCTCCGCCGCAACAACATGCGCTTGCGCAACTGAACAGCCCGGCCGATGAGCATCGATCCCACGATGATAACGGGAACAGCAAGGAAGAGATACACCATGAAACCGGAGCCACCGATATTGGACAGGATAAGCCATATCATGATACAGGGAACCGACTCAAACAGGCACGCCGAGAACACCTCCCTCCACCCGAGAGAGGCCGGGCGCGGACGCCACACCCGAAGCACGCGCTCCCCCTTCCCGAGAGCGGCCTCCACCCGCTCCCGCTCCGCGACACTCAGGTCGCTGTCCCGTAGCACATCGGGCATTATTTGTGACGCAGAGCAAGTTCGTTCTCCATGTCAGCCAGGGTCACTCCCATCTGCTCCATGAGAACGAGAAGATGGTACATGAGGTCCGAAGCCTCATAGACGAAGCGGTCGCGGTTACCATCGACAGCCTCGACCACGCTCTCCACGGCCTCCTCGCCGACCTTCTGGGCGATTTTCTTGACACCCTTGATGAAGAGGCGGGTGGTGTAGGAACCCTCCGGCATGTCGCGATGACGTTGCTGAATAACTTGCTGCAGCGTGCGGATGAAGCCCTCATTCTCCGGGGTATCGAAGCAAGCGGTCGTGCCTCGGTGGCAGGTGGGCCCGATGGGCTTGGCCTTGATGAGCAGGGTATCTGCGTCGCAGTCCTCGTACATCTCCTCCACAAGGAGGAAGTGACCGCTGGTCTCGCCCTTGGTCCAGAGGCATCGGCGGGTGCGGGAGTAGAAGGTAACGCGCCCCTCCGCGAGGGTTTTCTCGTAGGCCTCTCGGTTCATATAACCCAGCATGAGCACCTTGAGCGTCACGGCGTCCTGAACAATCACGGGCAACAGCCCGTCACCGGTCTTGGATAGATTGAAGTCCTGAAATGCTTTCATCGTACGTTGATATCGAGTTGTCGGAGTTGATTTTTGAGCTCGGCGACGGAGATCTCACCGAAGTGGAAAATACTGGCTGCCAGAGCAGCATCGGCGCGGCCTCGGGTGAGCACGTCCGCGATGTCCTGCACGCTGCCGGCACCGCCGGAGGCAATGATGGGGATGGAGAGGGCATCGGCCAGCGCGGCGAAGGTCTCGCAGGGATACCCATTGCGTGTGCCGTCGTGATTCATGGACGTGAAGAGGATCTCCCCCGCGCCGCGATCCTGCCCCTCCCGAGCCCAGGAGAAGAGTTCCTTATTACTCGGACGCCGACCGCCGTGGGTGGTAGCGCGCCACACACCGTCCTCCCCGCAACGCGCATCGATAGCAAGCACCAAAAACTGACTACCGTAGCGCGAGGCAATGCGATCGATGAGCGTGGGATCCGCAATGGCCGCGCTGTTGATCGATATTTTGTCCGCCCCCGCATCCAGCAGTCGCGCCGCGTCATCCAAGGAAGAAATACCGCCGCCGACAGTAAAGGGAATGTTGATACCGTCCGCGATGCGCTCCACGAGGCGGGTGAAGGTATTGCGCCCCTCCTGCGTGGCACTGATATCGAGATACACGAGCTCGTCAGCCCCGCTGCGGGCGTAGTGCTGTCCGAGCTCGACCGCATCGCCCACATCGCGGAGTTCCACAAAGTGAACCCCCTTCACCGTGCGCCCCTCCTTTACATCGAGACAGGGGATGATCCGTTTTGCAACCATGATTGAATATCGTTCAGAGTGATTTTATTTTCGTAAATAGCCTTGCCCACGATCACTTTCCGCAGGCCGAGAGCATCCAGCCGCCGGATGTCCTCCATGCCGCTGATGCCGCCCGACACGGTGAAATCCACCGCCGGATAGGCCTCCTGCAGGCGCGTGTAAAGCTCGAAAGCAGGCCCCTGCAGCATGCCGTCGCGTGAAATATCCGTGCAGATAACCTGACTGAGACCCTCCGGCAGGAAACGCTCGACCAGCTCCTCGATTCCCAACTCGGACTCCCGGAGCCAGCCGTGGGTCGCCACCTTGCCGTTTCGTATATCCGCGCCCAGCACCATGCGCTCACCACCGAAGGCACGCAACCATTCCGCGAAGAGCTCCGGCTGTTGCGCCGCAACACTGCCGACAATCGCCCAGCGCGCGCCCGCATTGAATATATCGTGCAGGGCCTGCGCACTCTTGATGCCCCCGCCCCACTCGATGTCAACGCCCACCTGAGCCAAGGCTTCCAGCGTCGCGAGGTTCTCCGGACGCGACGCCTTCGCGCCGTCCAGGTCCACCACATGAATACGCCGCACCCCGCAATCCGCGTAGGCCCGCGCCATCTCCGCCGGTGCGGCATCGTAGACACGCTTCCGCTCGTAATCCCCCTGCGACAGGCGCACACAACGCCCGTCGATGATATCAATAGCAGGTATAATCTCGATCATAAATTCAGGAAATTCTTGAGGATGAACTCGCCCACGTCGCCGCTTTTTTCCGGATGGAACTGCGTGCCGTAAAAATTCTCATATTTGAGAGCCGCACTGAACATGACACCGTGCGTCGTGGTAGCAATAGTATCCGGACACAGCGTCGGGTAGTACGAATGCACGAAATAGACATAGGAACCGCGCGGCACACCGGCGAAGAGCTTGCCCTCCGTGTTGCCCAAGACATTCCAACCCATGTGCGGCACCTTCAGCTCCGGCTGCGGCACGAAGCGGCGCACATGCGCATCGAAAAGGCCGATGCAGGGCACATTCCCCTCCTCGCTGTCACGGCACATCACCTGCATACCCACGCAGATGCCCAGCACGGGACAACGCAGGCGG
>CAMEZO010000157.1 GCA_945947905.1 uncultured bacterium | reverse complement strand
ATTGCCTTGGTATTGATGAGCGGCTGCATGAACCTGATGTTCCCGACTATTTACGGTATTGCACTGGGCGGTCTGGGGAATGAAGTGAAGCTGGGTGCTGCCGGCTTGATCATGGCTATTCTCGGCGGTGCTATCATTACCCCGTGGATGGCATCTATTATCTCTTCCGGTGATTACAACTGCCTGGTCAGTGGCTTCAGTACGGAAATAGATACCACGCTGAAGTGCTCCTCTGCCTCGCTCCGTGCATCGTTCATCGTTCCTGCCATCTGCTTCGCCGTTGTCTTGGTGTATGCGCTCATCTTCCGCAAGCCGCTGGAGGAGAAGTAACCCCTTTTCTCGTACTTAACTGATATGAAATACGATACATTACCGACCATCGGGATTCGTCCGACGATTGACGGCCGCCGCCTCGGCGTTCGTGAGTCGCTGGAGGATCAGACCATGAACATGGCCAAGGCTGCTGCCGCCCTTATCGAGGCGAACGTGAAGCACGCCAACGGTCAACCCGTCAAGTGTGTTATTGCTGACACTTGCATCGGTGGCCCCGCTGAGGCTGCCGCGGCCAATCAGAAGTTCTCGGAGAACAATGTGGGATGCTCCCTGATTGTTACCCCGTGCTGGTGCTACATCACGGAGACCTTCGAGACCGACAACCGCACGCCCAAGGCCATTTGGGGCTTCAACGGCACGGAGCGTCCCGGTGCCGTGTATCTCGCCGCTGCCTTGGCTGCCTACGCGCAGAAGGGTGTGCCCGCGTTCTCCATCTACGGCCATGAGGTTCAGGACAAGGATGACACCAGCATCCCCGAGGATGTGGCGGAGAAGATCCTGCGCTTTGCCCGCGCAGGTATCGCTGTGGCGACGCTCAAGGGCAAGGGCTACCTCTCCATCGGCGGTTGCTCCATGGGCATCGGCGGCTCTATTGTCGACCAGGCTTTCTGGGAGGACTACCTGGGCATGCGCGTGCAGCCGGTGGACATGACCGAGGTGAAGCGCCGCATGGAGCAGAAGATTTACGACGAGAAGGAGCTGGAGCTGGCTCTTACCTGGGCCAAGCGCTATGTCCACATCGGCCCGGATCGCAATCGCCCCGACCTCGTGCTTTCCCCGGAGGAGAAGGAGCGCACGCTGCGTGAGAGCATCCTGATGACCATCATCTTCCGCGACATGATGCACGGCAATCCCTACCTCAAGACCATTGATCGTGAGGAGGAGGGGCTTGGCTTCAATGCCATTTGCGGCGGTTTCCAGGGCCAGCGCCACTGGACGGATTTCTATCCGAACGGCGACATGGCGGAGTCGATTATCAACAGCACCTTCGACTGGAACGGCCCGCGCGAGGCTATTCCTTTCGCCACGGAGAACGATGCCATGAACGGCGTCTGCATGCTGCTGCTGCATCAGCTCACGGGGCAGGCCGCCTGTTTCTCCGACATCCGTACCTACTGGTCCCCCGAGTCCGTCAAGCGCGTGTCCGGCTACACCATGGAGGGGCACGCTGCCAACGGTATCATGCACCTTATCAATTCCGGCTCCACGGCCCTGGACGGCAGCATGCAGTCTGTCGGTGCAGACGGTAAGCCCTGCATGAAGAAGACCGGCGAGACCACGCAGGCCGACATCGATGCGATGATGGATAACTCCTGCTGGTGTGCTGCCAACCGCGAGTACTTCCGCGGCGGCGGCTACTCCCTGCACTTCGTCTCCAAGGGCGATGTGCCCGTGACGATGATCCGCATGAACCTCGTCAAGGGGCAGGGGCCTGTCCTGACGGTGGTGGAGGGCTACACCTGCACTCTGCCGGATGATGTGAATCAGAAGCTCGATGAGCGTACCGACCCGGGTTGGCCGACCACTTGGTTTGCCCCCATCCTCACGGGCAAGGGCGGTTTCAAGGATGTCTATTCCGTCATGGCCAACATGGGTGCCAACCACGGTGCTTGGACCTACGGCCACATCGGTGCCGACATCCTCACGCTGGCTTCCATGCTCCGCATCCCGGTGTACGCTCACAACGTGCCGGAGGAGAAGGTCTATCGCCCCGCTGCCTGGAACCTCTTCGGTACCGCCGATCCCGAGGGCGCTGACTTCCGCGCCTGCGAGAACTTCGGCCCCATCTACGGGAAGTACTGATAACTCCCTCACCCCCCACCGAGCCCATCCCTCGCCCGGTGGGGGGATTTTCTCATGAATGCTTATCGAACATTACTGAAGATATGCCGCCATTTGTACTTTCGTAAGCGGCATTTGGGGTTTATCCCTCCGTCTCCTGTATATTGGCAGGCAGGTGAGCCTGCTGCCTTCTTGAACCGTCTTGTGGCCTCGGATCGGCCTTACATGGTCGCTCGCTTCGGTTCTGTGGAGATGAATGTTCTGGCAAATTACTTCGTGAGCGTTCATGGTTTTTCCGTGCTGCGTTATATTAAGGGGGAGATGCCTTTCGGAGATTGGAATACTGATGTTTCTGACGCGCTGTGCTCCGGCCCCGGTTTTTTCCCTCGCGGTGATATGGAGCTTGCCGAGCGTTTTTGCACTCTGATGCTGGAAGCTGTTCCGGAGTTGGATGTACTGGGTTCGTGGTTGAATTATGAAGCGTTGTTTGATTCGATGCACCATGCACGAAAAGTGCATATTTGCAACCTTGAACCTTTCGATGATTCGGGTAATCCGTGGAGTCAGCATTTAGCCGGTCGTCGTGTGCTGGTGGTTCATCCGTTTGCGCGTTCCATTCTTTCACAGTACAGAAATAAGCGTGAGTTTCTCTTCCGGGACAAGAGAGTACTCCCGGAGTTTGATCTCTCCGTCCTCCCGGCAGTTCAGAGTATCGGCGGAAACGGGCCCGCAGAATTCAGAACCTGGTTCGATGCTTACGAGTATATGAAGAATCGCATCGATGCGGCAGAGTTTGATGTGTGCTTGTTGGGATGCGGTGCCTATGGCTTCCCCCTTGCTGCCCATATTAAACGTACGGGGCGACAGGCTTTCCATCTCGGCGGTTCGTTGCAGCTGCTGTTCGGTATTAAGGGAAAGCGCTGGACGGAGCAGTATGGGCAGAATAATCCTTATTTGAAACACTTTAATGAGCACTGGGTCTTCCCGTCTGATGACGAACGTCCGGCGGACGCGCAGAAGATCGAAAATGCCTGCTATTGGTAAGAAATCATGAAGCGTATCTACACTTGTACTCCCTATTCCTTCCACGCGAATGAGCAGTTTTTTTCGCGTGATTCGGGCCTGATCTGCATGCAGCTGCGGGCGCTGGGGGTGGAGAGTATGAGTGTGATGCCGCTGCCGTTTCACGATGATGATGTGCGGGGGGAGGATGTCATCCGAGTGTCGTCGGAGCAGCTGGAGGATGCCTCTTGGAGGCAGGAGCAGCATCGGGATGGTCTGGGGCGGGATGACTGGGCTTCGCCGCAGT
>CAMEZO010000156.1 GCA_945947905.1 uncultured bacterium | reverse complement strand
CGCGCAGAATGCGGGCCAGCGTGCGCCGCGTCAGGTGGGTTGCGTCCTCCAGCGTGGTCAGGATGTCGCCCACGGGCACATGCGCGGTGTCGATTTCCGTTTGCTCGGTTACCTGTTTTTCCGCCCGCACGCCGCTTTCGTCTACCGTTATCTCCGTGCGGGTTGCGGTCACCACGGGACAGCAGATTTTCGTCAGCTCGCGTTTCAGTATATCCACTGTTTTCCGCACCAGTGTATCGGTGTCGAAGCTGATGCTGTAGACGGTCTTCTGTTTGATGCGTTCCCACAGCTCGCAGAAGGCAGCGTTATCTGCCATTTTCGGGTAGCGGCTGGTCACTTCCGTGCGGGCTCGAGCATCCTTGATCTCCACGGAGCGCGTCAGGGTTTTCAGCTTGGCGATAATCTGCACCTGTGCTTGCTGAAAAGCCTCGGGCACGCGGTAGGTATCGGCATCCAGCTGCTTCTTCAGCTCCTCCGTGGGCCGATCGCCGAACACCAACCCCTTGTCTCGCAGGTCGTCTATCAGTTCTTCCGCTTTCTCCTGGCCCAGCAGCACGCTCTCGCCGTATTCATCCGTATATTCCAGCGTCCCCAGCCGCTCTTTGGTAATCACGCCGAAGCGCAGGCCGTCCGCTTCGTATTCTTTCTGCAGCTTATCGGCAAACTCGCGGAAGTCCTCGCGGGCCACGATGGTCAGGATGTTCACCCCTTCCTCGCGCACGCGGCGGCCTTCCCGGTTCACGCACAGGCGCAGGCCGCGTCCCAATGTCTGCCGGCGGGAGATTACGCTGCTCATATCCCGCAGCACGCACACCTGGAACACGTTGGGGTTGTCCCAGCCCTCGCGCAGGGCGGAGTGGGAGAAGATGAATTTGAGCGGCTCCTCCGGGCTCAGCAGTTTCTCCTTGTCGCGCATGATGAGATCGTAGGCCAACGCGGCAGCCGCCCTGCCCTTTTTGTTCTTTTCGCTCGTATCTTCCCAGGTATCGGCCCTGCCCTTGCTGCCTTTGTCGATGGAGAAGTAGCCGTTGTGGACGGTCTCGGGCGCGGGCGGTTCTTTCTCGAAAAGCCCTCGGTACTCGGGCTTCCGCATCACATGGGTATACTCTTCCTCGAATACCTTGGCCAGGTAGCCGGGGTGCGGGTTGCGGTCGGCGTCGTAGCGGCGGTAGTCTTCCACCCTGTCGATAAAGAAGAGGCTGAGCACCTTGATGCCCTTGGGGCGCAGGCGCAGCTCCTTACGGGCGTGCTCCTCGATGGTTACGCGTATCATGGCGCGCGTCACGGCTTCCTCGCTGATGCGGCAGGTGCTTTCGCCCACGCGCAGGGGCTCGCTGCTGTTGCTCAGACGTATGTGGTCGTTGTGCACCTCCAGCACCACGACATCATCGTACACGCCCGGGCAGTCGGTTGCGATGCCGAGCAGCATCCCGGGGGTTACATCCCGGCGACAGAAGCTCAGTCCTCCGCCTGCCGTGCGTGTCATCAGCTCGACCTTGGCGCTGCCGCCGCCTTTCCGACTCGTGCCGAGCAGCTTGACGTAGGGCTCTGCGTGCACGGGGTCGGCCTGCACGCTCGCTACCTCGATGCCTTTCACCAGTTTTTGCAGGGAGGCATCCACGGCGTTCAGGCTGTACACGGGGTGGAAGAGGTTGCGGTGCGTGGCGGAGTAGCGCAGCGTGCAGAGGGGGTGCAGGGAGGCTATGCCGCGCTCTTCTCCGGCTTCGCCTATCTTCTGCGGCTCGTCCACGATCACGATGGGGCGGCACTCCCGGATGAATTCCACGGGCTTGCGACCCAGGGTCTGCTCCCGTTCCGTGTAGAGCACGCGGTTCCGCTCGGCGGCGATGTCCGTTACGGCGTCAATCGTGCAGATCATCACCTGCAGGCTGTTGCTTGTGCCGAAGTTCATCACGTCCTGCAGCTTGTCCCGGTCATACACAAAGCCGTTCAGCTCCGCGCCGTCGTACAGGGTGCGGAAGTGCTCGGCCATGATGCTCATGGATTTGTTCACGCCTTCCTTGATGGCGATGGAGGGTACCACGATGATAAACTTGCTGAAGCCGTAGCGTTTGTTCAGCTCCAGGATGGTGCGCAGGTAGACGTAGGTCTTGCCTGTCCCCGTTTCCATCTCGACGGTGAAGTGCCATTCGTTCGGGCGCAGCTCGGTGGATTTGGCGATGCCGTTGCGCTCCTGCACGCGCTGCAGGTTGCGGAGCACCTCGCCGCTGCTCAGGGCGGTGCTGTTGCGGCTGCCCATGAACTCCAGATTCTCTAAAAAAGTGCCCCCCTGCTCTGCCGCGGTCCGTGCCGGCAGCATCACGCTGAACGCGCTCGCGCCTTTCTCGGTCCCCGCAAAGAGATCGCACACGGCTTCGATGGCTTCCCGCTGGTAGCCCAGGTCCGGCTCAAAGTGCAATCGGATCTTATTCATGGTGTTATAAGGCTTTCACTTTGCAGATGCCGTATTGTTGCAGGGTGCTCACGAAGTTCATTTTCGCGTCGTCGCGCCCCGCGAAGGATTGGTCAGCCACAAACACGGTGCAGGTGTCCTGCTGCTCTCCGCCCACGGCGGCGCATTCTTCCGCATGCCAAGCCGCGATGCCGAGCGCCAGCTCGCCCTCCGCTCCGCTCAGGTCGAGGTCCATGCAGGCGTAGAATTGCCCGTAGCCCAAGCTGTACACCCGGTGCCCCGCGATCTCGCGTGTCTCCATCTCTTCGCACAGGTCTATCCCGCTCTTCAGCATCACCTCCGTCAGCAGGTCGTCCGAGGTCCGTCCTTCCACCAGATGCTCGGAGAACAAATCCAGCGATGCGCCGAGGTTTTCCGCATCCGGGTTCCAAGGCTTCACGTTGCTGCTGTCCAGCTTGTAGACACGGAATCCCGTATCAAGCCCCTGCCCTATGAGTCCCGCTTCTTCTTTCAGTTTCTTCCCCGCTCGCCGAATTCGCTCCTTGCCGATCTCGCAGATGTTGGTTGGTAAATGGCGCTCTTTCAAGAAGGACAAAGCATTTCTATTCACCTTTGAAGCAGAAGCTGTGTCATTGGTTGCCTCTTTTATAAGCTCAGGTAATTGAACCGACAGGCAACGACGATTACCTCCATCTAACACATTAGATGACATAACAGCATGGGCAAAAGAAGAAGAGCCAGCAAAAAAGTCTAAATATATACCATTTTTACAATTCACCATGCCAATCAAATAAGACAATAAGCTCACAGGTTTGGGGTGATCAAAAACCTTTAATCCATCAAAAAGAGAAGCTAGGGCATCGTGAGCTTCATCGTTTGTTTCTACGTTACATTCTGTTTTATTAATGATATCAGAAGGTGCTATGAAGTCTTGTCCATCCCACGCGAGATCATAATACATCGTAATCATTGTCGGAGTTTTGTACAAGAACTCAAATCCTCGAGCACAGTATTCATCTATCGTTGGTTGAGCCCACTTAAACCTTCCTTCAATGGTTACCGGCTGTGCATTATAAGAGTTAGTAACAACTAGGTCAGTATGTAGTACTACCTTTTTGTCATGGTTTCCATATTCTCCCGCCGGGTAAATC
>CAMEZO010000155.1 GCA_945947905.1 uncultured bacterium | reverse complement strand
CTCGACTTCAAGGAAAAAGCCCCCTACCTCCGGCATCTCGAAGCCATGCGCGAGGAGGTTCGGACAGCGGAGGCCAAACTGCGCCGGCGTGACCTCATCTGGTGCAGCGATGCCGTTTATTCATTTTTTGATGCCGTTCTGCCCCCCACCGTCACCTCTGAGCAAACCCTGCGTCAATGGCGAGCAACGGCAGAAAAAAAGAACCCGCGCATTCTGTTTATTCCGCGCTCGGAATGCGTCTACCCCGGCGAGGACGAAACACCGCAGGACCTTTACCCGGACACCCTCACGCACGCGGGGCAAGAGTACCCCGTCTACTATCGCCATGACCCCGGAGAGCCGGACGACGGCGTTACCCTGGGTGTGCACATTGAACAATTGGCGGATTTCCCGGATTACCTGCCGGAATGGGGTGTCTACGCCCACCTCGCCATGCGGGCGGAAGTGTTATTGCGAACCCTGCCGAAGGATCTGCGCACCTTCCTGATGCCCATTCGAGAAGCTGCCGAGGACTTCGCCTCCTCTTGGTACGACCGCGAACCGGACCGCACGCTCACGCGCGCGCTCATGGAATTTACCATACAGCGTACCGGAAAATTCTGCAACGAAAGTCAATTCGATACCCGTGCCCTTTTGCCGGAGCTGGTTACCAAAATATCGGTGTACGACGACGAAGACCGTGAACTTGCCTTCGGCGCGGACTTGGCCGCCATTCAGACCAAGCTGGCAGACCACGCCGCCAAGCAGTTCCGCAAAAAGGCGTCGCGCAGCTTCTCCGCTTCCCCCATGACGCGCTGGGACTGCGGCACGCTGCCGGAATCCGTTGACCTCGGCACCGGGCTCGCTTATCCGGCCTTGGTCCCCGTGGCGGAGCGCGTGCAGGTGCGGGTCTTCCCCTCTGCGGACGAAGCCGAACTTTCCCACCGCGCCGGCGTACGCCGTCTGGTTGAGCTGCGCCACGGCGACTTCCTGAACGCGATTCGGAAGCGGCTCCCCATCAAATCCATTGAGTCTAAGTTAGCACTTGCCTCCCTGGGTACCACGCCCAAACAAAACATCCCGGAGCTGATCGCGGCGGGTGTCAACACCGCCATCACCCCCCTGCCCCGCGACGCTGCGTCCTTCGATGCCGCCTGCCTCCGCGTGCGAGAAACGCTGTATGATACCCTCGCAGGCCCGCTCACCAAGCTCTGGGAGCTCTTCGTGGCCGCCGATCTCGACCTGCGCACCTTCTGCCTGACTGCTGCGCGGGACCGACACACAGCCCCCGTGGCCGAGGACCTGCAACGCGAGTGGCAGTGGCTCACCCGCCCCGGCTTCCTCAGCACGGTTCACCCCGAGCGCCTGCAGGACTACTCCCGCTTCCTGCGCGGTCTCCGCGAGCGCATCCGCCGCATTGCAGAGCAGCCCATCGCTCGCGAGCTCGACCGCATCGCCACCTTGAACGCCTCCCTCGCCCCCGCCTTCTACCCGGGTGCTGCCGCTCATCCGCTTGCCCCCGCTTGGCAAGCCTACGGCTTTATGCTGGCGGAGTACCGCCTCTCTCTCTTCGCCCCCGCGCTGGCCGTCAAAGGACGAGCCTCTGCCAAAAAGCTAGACGCCGCGCGCGAGAAACTCTGACCCGACGATGCCGTAGCGCTCCCGCAGGGCCTCAAGCACGGTTGTACTGCCGATAATGATGACTTTGAGCTTGGCGCGGGTGAGCATCACATTCAGGCGATTCGGATTCAGGATAAACTCGCGCGCCTCCTCGAAGTAATCGGGCGAAGTAACACTGAAACTGATGATAATCAAGTCCACATCCTGCCCCTGAAGGCGCTCCACGGTATCCATCAACATGCCATCGGCATCCGGATTGAGGGCGAGCACCTTCTCCCGAATGGTACGCACCTGGCGGCGGTAGGGCGTAATCACGGCTATATCCTTATAATTCATCCCGCCCTGCGCAGCCTCCCGAATCAATCCGGCGATGAAGTCCGCCTCTTCCGCGTTGAAATCCTCCCATTCGGTCCCTGTAGACGGGTTGACAGTCAACAGAGCCTCACCGGAAGCCAGAACGGAGCGAACGGTCCCCGGTGCTTCGGGCAGCGGGAGTGCCAAACGACGATCGCGGGAAAAATCGGAAGCGACCAGAGCCTCACCGTCGATCTCATAAAAGGCACGGCTCACCAAGCGGGCAATGGGTTCATTCAAACGATAGGTGACGGACAGGCGGGTCTTATGCTCCGGATGAGCCGTCGTGATGTAACGAAAAGCTGACACGGAGAGCGGATCATCCCGCAGTTTTTCGTGAAAAATGGGCGGCATCTGTTTATCATCGCCGATCAAGATCACGGACTGCGCCCCGAAGGTGCCGATGCACGCCGCATGTCCCAAGGGCATCTGACCCGCCTCGTCTACCAAAATAACAAAAGGACGCGAACCCAGCGGATGCGGGAACGAGAAATCACGGACCCCCAGATGCCAAACGGCACCGTGAACGGTTATGCCGATCACATCTCCGTAGAAACATTCGGAAACAGAGGAGAGGAGCTCATGCTTGTAATCATTGAATGACATCTTATAGATCGCCTCCGAATCCAGCTCCGTTGCCCGCAACGGGTCCCCGATCTTCACCGTGCAGGTCTCCGGGCGGCGAGCACTGATTTTCGCGAGCGCATTATTCACCGCCTGGTGCGTACCGGCTAACACGACGACGCTGTAGCCCGCCTCCACGAATCCCAGTGCTATCGCGGCAAGCACATCCGTCTTCCCCGTACCGGGAGGCCCCTGAATGCAGTGCAGACTCGGGCAACGGAACGCGATCTCGCAGGCCCGGCGCTGTTGCTCATTGAGTCGCGAGAGGAGAGACTCGGTTATCTCTTCATCCGGGATTACCTCTCGGGAGCTGCCCGACTCGGGCTTCATTTCGCCTGTCATCAGGCTCAGAAAACGCATCCCGTCGCTCTCCGGTTGGATGTGATCCAGGCAGTAGATGAAATTATCCAGAAAGCATTTTTCCTCAATCTCGACACGGTATAAGGCCCCTCTCGCTCCGTAATAACCGTACACCTGCAACACGAGCATATCCGCCTTATTCTCTAACACCGTTCCCTCTGCATCACGCCTGCCCTCCTGACACAGTTTCACCGTATCACCCGGCCGCAGTTTGGTGTAATTTTCCGGCACGGAGAGCAGCCACTTAACCGGATCATCCTCCCACTCACCGGCCTCCATCTTCTCCAGGCGAGCATCGCGAATCAGCAGCCCGCATTTCACCTTATCCTCATCAGACATGGCCTTGCGGCGGGCGATGTCTTCCTCGGTGTACTTCTTTTCAAGAAGCAAATACCGAATCATTTCCCTTCTGAACTGCGGTCCGTTTAACATGCCCCTACCCTAGCACGGCCCTTCCGCAAAGTCAAGCTCAAAGACAGGAGCATCCTCCCAGACCTTGCAGAGAGGATGCCCCGCGCGTCGCAGCGTTATGCCGCTGCATCAGTTATGCGTCTCAGCACGCTGTACCTCGGCGTCATCGCGTGTCATCTGACCGAGCACACGGCGGTACTCCATCGGGAAGACCTTGACGAAGTTCGGCAGCGCGTTATCGAAGTCGGCCAAAATATCCTTCGCTCGCTGTGAACCGGTCAATGCAGCGTGCTCCTCCAGCAGGGAGCGGAGGCGCTCGATATCCTCCGGCTCGGACACGGGGTCCAAGTCGATCATATCGAGGTTG
>CAMEZO010000154.1 GCA_945947905.1 uncultured bacterium | reverse complement strand
ATGCATAGCCCCGTATCTCCCCGCAAGAGCTGAGGAGCAGGGCCGCACAGGCCGCGAAGATGGTGCTGTAGGCGTTCATACACATGCGCGCAGGCCCGAGCATGCACCGAAGTCCCCGCAATGTCAAGAAAATAATGCCGCCGCTGCACTAAAAAGTAGACTCCCAACTCCTCCGCATCCCCGGCCGCCCAAGCTTACTTCCCCGGTCTCGGGATGACACCTGCGGGCGCACACCCCGGGCCCGCATGGAAAACGGGGCATCCATAGGCTCTGCGCGCGGAGTCCGGTCGGCCGGGGTGGGGAAAAAGGGGCGGCGCGAGGGGGGCGGGCGCAATCTGCGCTTGCAATCTGTCGGCAGAGCGGTATAATAGCCGCGAGCAGTACCGATATGATGAACATCAGGGAACAACTTTTCGAGGAGATTCTGCAGGCCCGTCAGCGGGTGTATGCCGTGGGGGAGCCCACGCCGCTGCAGGAGGTGACCCTGCCCGGGGTGGAGGCGACCATCTTTGCCAAGCGAGAGGATATGGGGCCGATTAAGGCCTACAAGTGGCGCGGCGCCTTCAACTGCATGAGCAAGTTGGCGCCGGAGGAGCGCGCCCGCGGGGTGGTGGCGGCCAGTGCCGGCAACCATGGGCAGGGCGTGGCCCTGGCGGCGGCTCGGTTGGGCTGCAAGGCTTACGTGTTCATGCCCCGCTCCACGCCGCACGTCAAGCAGCGCGCGGTGCGCATGCACGGCGGCGACCACGTGGAAATCGTGCTCTCCGGGGACTCCTATGATGCGGCCTCTGCGGCGGCCCACCGTTTTGCGGATGAGAAGGGGCTGACCTTTGTGCACCCCTACGATGACTTGGCCACGATGGGCGGGCAGGGGACCCTGGCGGATGAGGTGGTGATGAGCGGCAAGGGGCCCTTCGACCGCGTGTACCTGCAGATCGGCGGCGGCGGCTTGGCTTCCGCCTGCGCCTGCTGGTTCAAGCGCTTCTGGCCGGGCTGCAAGTGCATCGGCGTCGAGGGCGTGGCCCAGGCTTCCATGAAACTGGCGGTGGAGACCGGCGAGCGCGGCGTGCTGCCCTATGTGGATGTCTTCTGCGACGGCACGGCGGTGAAGCAGGCCGGTGAGAACACCTTCCTGCTCTGCCGCGAGCTGATCGACGGTTTTGTGACGGTGACGAATAACGAAGTCTGCCGCGCCATCCGCAGCCTGTGGAACTCCCTGCGCGTGGTGCCGGAGCCTTCCGGGGCCATGGGGCTGGCGGCTCTCATCAAGGATTGGGAGGCCGGTGCCATCCGCCCCGGGGAGCGCTGCCTCGTCATCCTTTCCGGTGCTAACATGGATTTCTCCCAACTGGGGGTGGTGGCCGCACGGGCCGGTTTCACTCAGCCGGAGCGCAAGCTGCGCTACCTGCGCATCCCGATGCAGACCCGCCGCGGGCTCATCATCAAATATATGGACCAGATACCCGAGGGGGTACAGCTGGTGGATGTGCAGTACGGTCGCCTGCAGGGGGAGATGCAGCACCCCGTCTTCGGCGTGTTGGGCACGGAGGAGGAGTTCGCGGAGATTGATAAACGCCTGGCGGCCAAGGGGCTGGCGGCGGAGGATGTGTCCGATGCCGACGATGTGCGCTTCCGCATGATTTCTTACGACCGCGAGCACCTCAGCCACCCCGTCTTTTTCGTCATCGAGTTCCCGGAGCGCCCCGGTGCTTTCCGCGAGTTTATGAGCGCCATGGGAACCTACGCCAACCTTTGCTACTTTAACTACCAGTACTCCGGTGAGCGAGTGGGCCGCGCCTTGGTGGGGCTGGAGTTCGAGTCGCGTGAGGATCGCGAGGCCTGCCGCGCGCTGGCGCAGTCCCTCACGGGAACAACGATTCAGGGTATTCACGAGCTGTCCGACACCGTGCGCCGCCGCGTGTTGGATGCTATGTCCCCCCGCCCGCAGGCATGAGGATTATTCTGGCATCCCAATCCCCCCGCCGGCGGGATCTGATGGAGCGGGAGGGTATCCCTTTCTGCGTTCTGACCAAGGAGACGGAGGAGGTGAGCGACCCGTCTCTGCCGCCGGAGGAGCTCTGCGCGCTGAATGCCGGCGCGAAGGCGGAGGCCGTGGCTGCGGAGCACCCGGAGGCTGTCGTCATCGGGGCAGATACGCTCGTGTTCATCGATGGGCACCCGCTGGGGAAGCCTGCGGACGAGGCGGATGCCAAGCGGATGCTGCGCGAGCTGCAGGGCCGCACTCACTGCGTTTGCACTGCCGTGGCGGTCTGCATGCCCGGCGGCGAACGGCGCGATTTTGCGGAGAAGAGCTATGTGACCTTCCGCCGCATGGATGACGCCGCCATTGCGGACTACATCCGCCGCGTGCCCGTGCTGGACAAAGCGGGCGCCTACGCCATGCAGGAGCACAGCGAGCTCATTGTGGAAAAGGTGGAGGGGGATGTGGATAACGTCATCGGCCTGCCCGTGCGGCGCCTCCTGCAGGTTCTGGGCCTGCGCGCATAGAGTGCCTTAAAATCACGCTTTTCCTCATAAAATGGGGGGGGATAGGAGCTTGCCTGTAAAATCTGAGCAACTTCGCATGCCGTCTGTGTCGTCCGACCGATGGGCGTTGTCTGAATTGAACAACCGCGCCGGGGTAGGATGCGGGGCTGATGGGGCGGGGTGCTGAAATCCTGCGCATTTTTTGCTTGCGGGCGGGCGGGACGTGTGCTGAATCGGTGGGTCGCCTTGATTCTTCCTTTTCTCATAAAATTGTCATAATCTCCCAAAATAGTTTGTCAAATTCTCATTTTGGTGTTGACAGAACAGAGAAAAAGTGTAAAATGACCCTCGTAAGGGACACAGAGCGTCTGAATTGCCGTATGAAGATATACCAATGATGCGTCGAAAGCGGTCCTATAACCTATTGAACACAGCAAGATATGTCTACTATGAAAGTTTATATGAGGAGATTAGAGCGAAAAATAATCATGTATTCAGGTTTTGTAAAATATAACCCAGCATATTCTAAAAATGAAAATAACGTGTCAGCTAATCATCATTTAAATAGTTTTTTATTGAAGCTTGTTATTTTATTTCTTTCGTTTATGTGTATATTAAAATGTGAGTCAAAAGCAGACGAGGTTTCTCATATGAACGATAAAATTGTTTGCAAAGTGTATGAATATATACAAGTAAATCAACAAGGTTTTAAAGTAGGTCGATCATGCGTGCAGATATATATTAATGACATCTTGCTAGGGGGGCTTCCCGTTATAGGCGATGTTTCACATATAACAATAACACAAAATAAATTGAGCATCTATTCCAGACATGAGTCTGTTGAAATAAACATGTCTGACAAATCATGCAAAGGGTCTATTAGGGGAGAATTTAAGCTGCGGGACGATTATTTTGGCATTGTAAAAGAGTCGCCCGATTTTATAAGAATTCTGAGGGAGTATCATATATTGCCTAATACGGGAAAATGACGCCGGTTTATAACTCGACGAGAATTAATCGTGTAGGGGGACTTCGTCCCCCTCTCACACCACCGTACATATAAGAATGCACATTATGTCAGGTTTTCGTTTTCCTTTTTTTTGTGCATTATTAGGCATTTCTTCAATGGCACTCGTGTCATGCAAAGCTATTTTGCAATTTGAGGTAAAAAATTTAACATCGAATACATGTACTATATCATGCGGAGATACCGTGCTTTCTGTAACCTCAGGAG
>CAMEZO010000153.1 GCA_945947905.1 uncultured bacterium | reverse complement strand
ATTTCGAGAAAATGAAGAGAAATTTTATATACTTAATGATAAAGAATTGTGTCGAAAAATACGGTTAATGTAATCATTTTCACCGTGAGAATGGGGGGGGTAAGGTCTTGTCTGTAGAAATCTGAGCACCTCATTGCCATTCGCGTGCTATCTATTTTTCAATGATCTCGGCCCTCCCGGGGAGGCCCGGCAGCCGGGGGGCGTCATTTTTCCGGGCAGAGGTGCAGCTTGGTGCGCAGGAAAAAGAGGGAGAGGAAGAGAGCGAGGAATTCTGCGCAGGTTTGGGCGAGCCAGAGGCCGTTGATGCCCAGCCAGAGCGGCAGGAGCAGGATGCAGGCCGAGAGGAGGAAGAAGGTGCGTGTGAAAGAGACGATGGCCGAGATCACGCCGTTGCCCAGGGCTGTGAAGAGGGCGGAGGTAAAGATATTCGTGCCGACGAGCAGGAAGCTGAGGGCGTAAAGCGGGAAGCCCTCCGACGCCAGGCGGTACACCGGGCTGCCCGGGGGCAGGAAGATGCCCAGCACCGGCACCTTGAGCAGCAGCGAGCCCAGGTAGGCCAGCAGCGAGCCCGCCGCGATGAAGCCGAAGCAGGTGCGCACGATGAAACGCAGCTGCACTGCATCCCTCGCGCCGAATTTGTACGCGATGACGGGGCTGATGCCGTTGCTGAACCCGAAGAGGAACGCCGTTAGAATAAACTCGAAGTAGAACACCACGGTGAGCGCCGCCACGCCGTCCTCCCCCGCCAGGCGCATGAAGCTGAAGTTATACAACAGCCCGATGACCGACAGCGCCAGGCTGGTCACCATCTCGGACGACCCGTTGCCGCACAGCGCAGCCAGATCCCGCAGGGGGAGGGCAGGGCGCGCCCAGCGCAGGCTCGACCCCCTGCGCGCGAAGAACACGGCCCCCGCCGCGGTGTAGACCGCCCATCCCGCGCAGGTGGCCAGGGAAGCCCCCGCCACCCCCATGCCCAGCGGCACCATCAGCACATAATCCAGCACCATGTTCGTGCAGCCCGCCGCCAGGGAAATCCCCAGTCCCAAGCCGGGCCGCCCCGCTGTCACGAAGAAGGTTTGGTAGGCAATTTGCAGGAAGAGGCAGGGCATCAGCAGGAACTGCCAGAAGAGGTAATCCCGCAGGAAAGGCCGCTGCGCCTCGCTCGCCCCCGTCAGGGAGATAAGCCCCTCACTGCCCAACAGCCCCGCCGCCGTCAGCAGCAGCCCCACGCCTACCAAAATCCCCATGAGCGCGGAGAAATTGCGGCGCGCCTCCTCCGCCCGCCCCTCGCCCATGCGCGCGGCGATCAGCGCACTGCCGCCGGCCGTCGCCATGAAGGCCAAGCCCATCATCAGCCCCATGTAGGGGAAGTACATGTTGAGCGCCGACAGCGCCAAGGTGCCCACGCAGCGCGACACAAAGATGCCGTCCACAATCGTGTAGAGCGACATGCAGAGCATCATGGCCATGCTCGGCAGGGTAAAGCGCAGGATACCCCGACGCGAGAAACGGCGGGACAGGTTGTTCTGTGTATCGGTCGGCGTCATGGTGAGCAGTGAACAAAAATACGCCCCGGAAGCTTATCCGGGGCGCAGAAGCAGGATGTGACAGGGGCTTATTTACCCTCCTTGAGCATGCCGGAAGCCTTGAAAGCGACGTAGGTGCAAGCCGGGATGGTGATAACCTCCTTGGTGGCGGGGTTACGACCCTCGCGGGCGGCGCGAGTGCGGGTCTCGAAGGTACCGAAACCGATGAGCTGCACCTTCTCCTTAACGACGGCCTTCCGGATGGCGGCCAGAGTCGCGTCGAGGGCCTTGGCAGCGCTCTTCTTGGTAGCGCCTTCGCCCAGCTCTGCCTGAATGACTTCGATGAGTTGAGTCTTGTTCATAATCTGTCTGTGTGGTGAAAACGGTGTGTGCCGGGGCAGTCTAGCACAAAAGTCCCCGACCCGCAAGGAAAATAATGCGCATTTACGTCATTTATGCCACATTCGTGCCCTACGGGGTGGCGAAAAGGCCTGCGACGGGGGCATAGCGCAGCACTTCTCCGTCCTTCATGTCGAGAAAATAGGGCGTAGCGTGCTTGAAAAAAGCCCCCGTGTTGAAAATGCGGCAGTGCGGGAACTGCCACTGCCCGCTGCGGTGAAAATGCCCCAGCACCAGGGTATGCACCCCGGGCAGGTAGTGCGCGGCGAAGGCATTCGCCAGGGCGGCACTGCGCAGCCAGCAGCGGACGATGGCCCAGGGGCGCTCCGGCGGCCAAAAGCAGTGCAGCAGGCTGCGGAGAGGGGCGGGCAGGGCGCTGCTGCGGCGCATGATGGGGCGGTGCAGCCGGCTCATGGCGCGGGATAGCTCCAGGCGCGCCGCCAGATCGTCATCGGCCTCCGGATGCGCCGCGATCAGGGCTCGGCACTCCTGCTTGTGGCGCAGGTACTCCCAGCTCCAGGGCGCCACCTCGCGGTACAGGGCGTGGCCGTGCATGGCTGCTACGCTGCCGCCCCAGAGCTTCAGGAGCATGGGCGGCACGTCCGGGTCATGGTTACCGGCCAGCAGGATGGTACGCACGCCCGCGCGCTCGCATTGCTCCAGCAGCCGCGCACGCAGGGCCAGGGCCCGCTCCCGCCACTCGCAGGGACGCGTCTCCGCCAGGTCGCCGTTGAGCACCAGGGTATCGCACCCGCTCACCAGCCCCGGCAGCAGCTCCGCCGCGGGCAGGCAGCAGCGCTCGTGCCCCAGGTGCAGGTCCGACACAAAACGCACGCGCTCCCCGGGTGCCGGCTCGTGGCAGATGATGGTTGACATAGCCCCGTCGATCTGTTACCCGCGCTGGCGGACGGCCTCGTACAGGCATACACCCGTGGCCACGGATACATTCAGGCAGGGCACGCTGCCCAGCATGGGGATGCGGATCAGGAAGTCACAGTTCTCCTCCGTCAGGCGGCGCATGCCGTCGCCCTCCGCGCCCATCACCAGCGCTATGCCGCCCTTCAGGTCCATGTCGTAGAGGCTCCTGTCCCCGTGGTCGGAGGTACCGACGAACCACAGGCCCGCCTCCTTCATACTCTTCATGGTGCGGGCCAGGTTGGTCACCTGCACGAAAGGCACATGCTCCGCCGCGCCCACGGACACACGGAGCACGGTCTCGGTGATGGCGGCGGACTTATCCTTGGGGGCCACCACGGCGGCCACCCCCGCGCCGTCTGCCGTGCGCAGGATGGCGCCCAGGTTATGCGGGTCCTGAATACAATCCAGCACCAGGTAAAGCCCCTGCGGCTGCGCCTGCAGAATCTCCTGCAAATCCCCCTCATCCAGGGAGCGCACCACCTGCTTGCTCGGCGAGTGCTCGGCGCGGGCCTCGGCGCGGGCGGTGTGTTTGTTCGCCCGCGCGGGGCGGTCTGTGTTGCGGTATTTCATCTCGCGGAACGCATAGCGGGTCTGCGGCGGTTTGTCAATCCCGGGGCTCGGCATGCCGGCAGAGAAGGGGGGCTACACGGTCACCACGCTGTCCAACTTCGCGATGCTTACCTCCCCGGGGTGTATGGCGCGCAGGGCCTCCTGCATGGCGGCGGTGCACTCCGGCTCGCCGTGCACCAGGAATACCCGGCTCTTCGGCCCGCCCGTGGCGCGGAAGCAGCGCAGCAGCTCCTCGTGGTCCGCATGGCCGGAGAAGGAGTCCAGGGATTTGATATCCGCGCGCACCGGGCACACATCGCCCAGAATCCGCACCTCCTTGGCACCGGAGCAGATGCGGCGGCCCAGCGTGTTGGCCGCGCAGTAGCCCACAAAGAGC
>CAMEZO010000152.1 GCA_945947905.1 uncultured bacterium | reverse complement strand
AGGACGGCATCAGCATTTACGGAACCTGCTCCATGACTTCTGCCCTCTGCTCCGCGACCGTCGCAACCACGGTCGGTTCCGCCATGAGCATCACCACAACCAAAACCGGCGTCACTTCTCCCTCCGTTTCCCTGACAGGCGGAGCTACACTGGCTTCTACCATGGAGAAAATAGGTAAATTCCTTTTCAAGGAAAGCATGAATTATGCGGACTCCACCGCGACCGCGACCTGCATGAGCGCATATAACTACGCAACAACCATATGGAGCTATGTCCGCGGGGGGTGGAAGGGTTTCACGGGACAGTTCACGAATTTAATGAGCGTCAAGGGGGCTCAGATAGCGATGAAACCGACCTCAGTTTCCTTCAGCGCGGACAAGCTGTTCTTTGAGTCGAGAGACATCAACATCTACTGCCACCCGCTGGCCAATTACCGCGCCATGAGTGCTAATTCGGTCGGCAAATATTGCTCCAAAATTTTAGGTTGGATGACAAGCCGCTTCTCGCTCTCCAAACATCTCATTGTACCCGGCGTGTTGGAGATGAAGTCCGTTCAGAAGTTGGAGACACTCGGCACGGAGGAACAGACGGCAGGAAATGTTACGGTGCGCTCGCTGAAGGCAGATGATGTCATTGCCGAAAACGAACAGAAATATGTGCAGCGATACAATGCCCACATGGGCCTGCGAGAGCAGGCGGTAGACCGGCAGGAACAGGATGTGAACCGACAGGAGGCAGCCGTACTCGATAACGAGCAAAATCAGGTCAACGGTCAAGTCGGGGCCAATAACAACAACGCCGCCGGCGTGAACATGGTCAACGGCGTAGAAATGCAGGTCTGAGCCGCACCTAGACGCCCTCGCTCTCTTTTTTGCTTGACATCCCCCGTGTTTCCGTGATAATGGAGGGGATGTCATCCCCCTTTTCCATTCTGCTGGCCGCCGCTGCGCTGCTTCCCGCCGCCGCGGCAGAGGCACCGCAGACGCCCCCCAAGGCCACGGATGCCCTGCGCCTGACCAATCCGGCCGACGCACAGGGAATCACGACCCTGCACCGCCTCTGCGGCCTGGGCCTAACAGAGGCGGCGCGAGCCGTCCTGCGCTCGGGAAACAGCCCCGAGACACGCGATTTCAAGGGCCTGACACCCCTGCACTACGCGGCGCAGTACGGACGCGATGAGACGATACGCATGTTATTGCAGGAGGGAGCGGAGGTGAGTCCCTCTGCCGATAACGGTGATACACCGCTGCACCGAGCCGCAGCAGCAGGGCATGCGGGAGCCGTGCAGATTTTGCTGGATAACGGCGCCGATCCCGCAGCGGAGAACCTGCTGGGGGACTCCCCTCTGCAGCTTGCCAAGCGAACCCAACGCCATGCTGCCCTGACCCTGATGCTTCGTCACTCGCACCCGCTGCACGCTGCGGCCTTCGAGGGGCACACCGATGACCTGAAAAAAGCCCTTTTCTCTCCGTATAACCTACTGCCCCGCCCCCTGCGGAAGACACCTTCCCTGCGGGACAGCGGAGGCTGGACTCCCCTGCATGCCGCCGCTGCTGCGGGTCGAGCACGGTTATCTGAATTTCTTCTCAACGCCGGCATGAAACCGACAGATGCGGATAACGAAGGGCGCACGCCACTGCATGAGGCGGCACGCTTCGGCCGCGAGGAAACCTCTGCCTTGCTCCTGAAACGAGGTGCCGACCCCAATGCGGAGGGCAACGAAGGCCGTACTCCGCTGCACGAGGCCGCCATCGCCGGGCATGTCCGCGTAGCAGAGTTGCTGCTGAATAACGGGGCCGATCCCAATTTTGAAGGAGAGTACGACTGGACACCCTTGACCGCGGCATGCGATAACAAGCACGTTGCCGTTTTACAGCTTCTCCTGGAGCGCGGGGCTACCATTCCCACCGGGAAAAAGAGCGCCCGCGCAGGCTCCCCCCTACACCTCGCCTGTCGGGACGGTAACCTGGCCGCCGTAAAACTCCTCATTGACAAGGGTGCAGACCCCAACGCGGCGGATGAAGACAAGTGCACGCCCCTCCACCTGGCCGCCGAAGGAGGTTACACAGAACTCTGCCGATTTTTATTAGAGCATGGATCCAAGGTCAATGCCCGAGACGGCCGCCGCAACACGGCACTGCATCTTGCCTGCCGCAACAACAACGTCCCCCTTGTTGAACTACTGCGAGAAAAGGGCGCGGATACAACCATCAAAAACAAATCCGGGCAGACGGCAAAGGCCCTTGCGCTGGATCTGGAGCACCGCGAGGCCGCAGCCGCCGTTTCTGCCAAAAAGAAAAGTGCAGAGCAACAAAGCAAAAAATGAGTTCTCTGCGCGATATGATGGGCGGGGCCTTCGGGCTGGATTTACCGCAGATCAATGACTTTCCGTACACAGAGAGCCCGTCCTGTGCCTTTGTCAACAGTGGTCGCGCTGCTCTGGAGCAAATTCTCTCGGCCCTCCGTCCGACCGGAACGGTTTGGGTACCTCGCTTTGCCTGCGACACCCTCTTGCAGCCTATGCAGCGATTGGGTCTTCCCGTGCGCCGCTACGGAATCACTGATGACTTGTCTCCCATGCTCCCCGATACGAAGGAGGGGGACATCATGATTCTCATCAATTACTTCGGACTCACCGGCGAAGCCGTTGCACGCGCAGCAGCAAGTGCTACCGTACCGTGTATCATCGACGCAACGACAGCCCTGTATGCTACGCCGCCTCCCGGCATCCCCTGTTTTTACAGCCCACGGAAGTTTTTGGCCGTCCCCGACGGCGGGGTAGCATCGGCACCCTTTCCCCTTCCCCTGCCGCAGGAGGAAGACCGCAGTGCCGAGCGCGCCCTTGCCCTCTTGCTGCGGACGGAAGACGGAGCGCAAGCTTCTGCCGATGCCGCAGAGAGGGCCGAGCGAGAACTCTGCGGCCCGCCCAAGCGTATGTCTCCCCTCACCCGTCGACTGCTCGCCGCGCAGGCATGTCAGCACTCGGCAGAGGCACGCATCACTAACTACAAGATACTCCGGGAAGCGCTGGCCGATATCAACCGACTCCGCCTCCCCGCAGAGCCACCCTCGGCCCCCTTCTGCTATCCGCTCGTCACGGGTATCCCCGGACTGCGCGATGAGCTCATCGACGCCGGCATCGCCCTGCCCCTGTTTTGGCCGGAGGTCATCGCCTCCACAGAGGCAGACGAAACCGAGAACAGACTGGCGCGCACTCTGCTGCCCCTCCCCGTGGACCAACGATACACGGCAGAGGACATGCAGCGACTCATCCGGTGTATTCTATCCCCGAGTGCCTCAGGGTAAAATCACCTCCAGTGTCCGCATACCTTCCGGGGCCGTATATTCCGTCGGGCGGTCGGTTTCCACGAGCATGACAGCCTCCCGCCACTCTTTCGGAATAGCATTATATCCATACACCGCACCGAGCAACGCGCAGACAATGGCCCCATTGGTATCCGGATCCCCGAGCCGCATAACCACCGTGCACGCTGCATCGGCGAACCGTTTCGCATGGAGAAGGTAGTAATAGGTGGCCTGGAAGGCGATTTCCACCCACCCCTCGTGGTCCCAATAATCCGGCTCGCTTGTAGCGGCAGCCTCCAGACGACGGATCAATGCAGGCTCCCCGATAGCGGCGGCGCGCGCACGGGCTGCGGCGTAAATTTCCACCGGGGTTTTACCCTGAACCGCTAACATGACAGACTCCACATAAATAATATCCGCAGCCACGCATTTGGAATGCGGATGCGTCAACTGCGCATCCTTCACGGCTGCGCTCAGCCAATCGAAATCAGGGTGGAGAGCCGCGAAAATTCCCAACGGAGCAACGCGCATCAAA
>CAMEZO010000151.1 GCA_945947905.1 uncultured bacterium | reverse complement strand
AGGATGGGAGGGCCACCCCCGGGGGGGGCCCCCCCCTGTAATCCGTCCGGCCGGTGTGAGGCCGGTAACAGCCCGTTCCCCCCCCCTGCGGCACGCTCAATTCCCCCTTCCTGGGGCAGGAACTCTGCGGTGCCGTTACCCTGCCTATTTGATACGCACGCAGACCGAACATGATTATTTATATCATCAGCGACGGAAAAAAGGGGCACCTCTCGCAGACAAAGGGGTTGGCGGAGGCTCTCCTCCGCCGCGGGCGTCAGCTTCGGCCGGATGCCGTGCACGCTTATTACGAGGTATCCATTACCGGAAAGACGCTCCTCAACAAGCTGTTCTACAAGGGGCTGGACCTGAACCTGCCCCGACCGCACCTGATTCTCTGCGCGGGCCACAGTACCCATTTAGCCGCGCTGAGTCTGGCCCGCCACCTGCGCTGCCTCTGCATGGTGTGCATGAAGCCCAGCCTCCCCCTCTGCTTCTTCGATCTCTGCATTATGCCTCGGCACGATTTGCGCGCTCGTTGGGAGCATAACCCGCGGGTTTTCCCGACGGTCGGTGCCATCAACTGCATCCGCCCCTGCCCCGAGGTGCCGAAGCGCGAAACCCTTGTGCTCATCGGTGGACCGAGTAAGGAATATGAGTGGGACGGGGAGACGATTATCAACCAACTCAACGCCATTATCCGCAATACGGGCAATCACATTGTGCTGACCACCAGCCGCCGCACCCCCAAGGACTTCGCGGCGGATGTGGAGGCCAAGTGTTCCAGCGTGCGTGTGGTGCCGGTGGAAGAGACGGGGCCGGACTGGGTAGCAGAGCACCTGGCCTGTGCCAAGGAGGTATGGGTAACACAGGACAGCGTGTCCATGGTGTATGAATCTCTCTCCAGCGGGGCACCTGTCGGTGTGTTGGAGATGCCACGGCGCATGCGGCGCGGTAAACCGGTAAGCAGCAAGGTGTACCGGGGCCTGCAAATGCTCATTGATGAGGGCGGCGTTTCCACGGTTGCCGAATGGAGCCGCACGCATACCCTGCTGCCGCCGGCCAAGGTGCTGAACGAGGCGGACCGTGCTGCCGAATATATCCTGAGCCATTTCCCCTCTCTCACGTCATGAAGATCATGCACCTCATCCCCACGCTCAGCTCCGGCGGCGTGGAGCAGGTCGTGCTGGAGCTCTGCCAGGGGCTCGGGGCACAGGGTGTGGAGTGCGTCGTCGTCTCCGGCGGCGGTAGCATGGTGCCCATGATTGAGGCAGCGGGCGCGCGGCACATTGCCATGCCCATCGGCAGGAAGAGTCTGCGCACTTTCTTTTTGGTGGGCAAGTTAGCAAAACTTATCCGCGTGGAGAAGCCGGATGTGCTGCACCTGCACTCTCGGGTGCCGGCTTGGGTGGGGCTGTTGGCCTGCAAGCGTCTGGGGCGGCGGCGTCCGGCGGTCGTCACGACCTTTCACGGATTCCATTCCGTTAATTTTTATTCGGCAGTGATGACGCGCGGAGACCGCGTGATTGCCGTTTCGCGCTGCATGCGCGAGCATATTCTGAGCAATTATCCCAAGACGGATCCTGCGCGTGTGGTGGTCATCCCCAACTCGGTGGACACGGCGCAGAACTACCCCGGCTACCGGCCGAGTGAGGCCTGGTGGGAGCAGTGGCGGCGGGATTACCCGGAGCTGGTGGGTAAGTACACGCTCTGCCTGCCGGGGCGCATCACGCGTATCAAAGGAGCGGAGCATCTCATCCCCATTCTCAAGGCTCTGCACGCTCGGGGTATCCCGGCACATGCCGTTGTTGTGGGTGAGGCCAAAAAGGGCAAGGAGGCCCTCCTGCGCGAGCTGAAGGCGCGTTTTGCCGAGGCGGGACTGGAGGGCAGCGTTACCTGGACGGGACACCGGCGCGACCTGCGGGATGTGCTCTGCGCCTGCGATGTGACGCTTTCCCTCACCCTGCAGCCGGAGTCCTTCGGCAAGACGACCCTGGACGCCCTCTCCCTGGGCCGGGCCGTGGCGGGCTACGAGCACGGCGGCGTCGGGGAGCAGTTAGATGTTTTCCTGCCGCAGGGCCGCGTGCCGGCCTGCGACCCCGCTGCCATGGCGGAGCTGCTGGCCGGCTGGTATGGCAACCTTCCCGTACCGGCTCTGCCCATCCCTGCGCCCTATCGGCGGGAGGATATGATCAACGCTCATGCGGAGCTTTACCGTAGTTTGTTACCCCGGGCATGAAGCTGATTCATGTGTGCACCTCTGCCGACTTCTCCGGAGTGCGGCGTTTCCCCGTGGATTTGGCCTGCAGGCTGCAATCTGCGGGGGCTGCATGTTACTTGATGGCCCCGCCTCATGACTGCGAGCGGCCGCTGCGTGATGCCGGTGCGGTGAGCGTGCAGCAGTCCATGCGCGGTAGTTGGGGCTGCCTCGCGGCGGCGCGTCGCCTGCGGGAGGGTATCCGTAAGGTGAGACCGGATGTCATTCAGGTATATGACACACGGGGCGCATGGATCACTCGCTTGGCCTGCTTGGGCATGCGTGCGGCGCAGCGGCCTCCCGTGGTGGCGGCTCTGCCGGGCTTCCGATTCGGTGGCTTGACGGCGCGCGCGGCTCTGCGCTCCTGCCGGGCCATTGCCGTCATTTCCGGTTATCTTCGCAGACGCTTGGAAAAGAGCGGTGTGCTTCCGTCGGGTAAACCTGTTTCGGTTATTCCCTACGGTGTTGATGAGAGGTTGGTCTACCCCGGCTATATGCCCTCGCAGAATTGGCAGTTGTGCTGGCAGCGCGCGCAGGGTCCGTCGGCGGGGGAGCTGAGTCTCTGCCTGCCTGCGCCGATTGCCCCCGCCTACGGGGCGGAGCAGTTGGTGCCCGTGCTGTGCCGCCTGCGGGAAAGAGGAGTGCGCGCCCGTGTCTATTTGGTAGGCGATACGTCTCGGGCGCGGCCGGCCTACCTGGAATACCTCAGGCAGCTTTTTGCCAAGGCCGGCTTGGATGAACACATCGCGTGGCCGGGGGCGCGTACCGATCTGCGGGACATTCTGGCTACCTGTCGTGTAACGCTGAGTTTGGCAAATGAACCGATGGCATACAACCGCGCTGTTTTGGAGGCTTTGGCTATCGGGCGGCCCGTAGTGGGTTTCGCGGTTGGGGCGGTCGGGGAATACCTCGACTCCTTCTTCCCTGCGGGGCGCGTTCAGCCGGGGGATACCGAAGAATTCGCGGAGGTATTGCTGCGCTGTTGTTCTGCGCCGGCGCCGTCCCCTGCCTCCATTCCCTATCCTTATACCTTATCTAACACGGCGCAGAGTTTTCTGGAGCTGTACCGGCAGCTCGTGTAGGGGCGAGACGGCAGTTTATGCCGCTCGGTGCATGTTTTTGCTTGCTATCTCGGGAAAAATGCGGCATACTGAGGGGCGTACATGGCAAAGCTCAAAACAGGTTCTCAGGCTAAGCTCCCCACGCTGGGCGGTTCGGTGTCCGCGGGGGCGCTTACCCGCGCAGGTGCTGCGGGGAAAACGGCACGTCCGGCGCGCGGAGCTGCGGCAAAATCCTCCGCCGGAGCCGCCGCTCCCATGTGGATGCGCAAGGCGGCCATGGTGGGTAAGGCCATGAACGGCGGGGCCAAGATGTCCCGCAATTCCGGAAAGCGCCCTGCCGATGCGCCGGAGGAGGAACTGCCGGCCGAGACGGAGGAGTTCGTTGACGGGATTCCCGCGCCGCCCCCTCTGCCCACGGAGCCGGTCGAGCCGGCCAAGACCGAGCCTATCGCTGCGGCTCCTGCCGAGCCTGTTCCCGCGCCGCCTCCTTTGCCCACGGAGCCTGTTGAGCCGACCAAGACCGAGCCTATCGCTGCAGCTCCTGCCGAGCCTGTTCCCGCGCCGCCCCC
>CAMEZO010000150.1 GCA_945947905.1 uncultured bacterium | reverse complement strand
ATCGTGCTCATTCGACCACTCTGACACCTGCCCAAGGGGCGCTGCGCCGTAGACGGCGGGAGCGTGCGGGGAGAGTTTAGCGCATTTTTTTTGAGAATGCAAGCATAATCCGCCAAAAAGGCAAAAAAAGTTGCAAAAAGGGGGAGGGCACAGGAAAACGGCTTGCTTTTCCCGGGGGGGTGGCGTATACTGGGGGCGGATTGCGGCGTCAACGGAATGTAACCCCTCTCGGCATCATGATACGACTCTACACGCAGACAGAGAACGGCATTTCACGAACGGTGGGCCTGGAGGACCGGGACTACCGGCAGGAGGACATCTTCTGGATTGACCTGTTGACCCCGACGCAGGAGGAGCTGCGCGAAGCGGAGGCCATATGCGCCATCGAGATGCCGACCAAGGATGAGATGCGCGAGATTGAGGCGACCTCCCGCTTGTATTGCGAGGACGGCGGCCGCTTTATGACGACCTCCGTGCTCAGCCGGGTGGAGACGGATGAGCCGATGATTGCGGAGATTACCTTCATCCTGAAGGGCAAGGTCATCATCACCATCCGCCATACGGATTCGTACTCCTTCCGCGTGTTCTCGCACTCCCTGCTGCGGGCCTCCTCCACCAACCGCGACTTGGTGTTCATCGGGCTGCTGGAGACTCTGGTGGACCGCCAAGCGGATGTGCTGGAGCGCTTCGGGACGGATCTGGATGCGCTCTCCAAGAAAGTCTTCCGCGCGCACCGCCGCCGGCCCAGGAAGGATGAGGAGGACCCGGACACGGATGACCTGCGCGAGGCCCTGCAGGAGCTGGGGCGCGTGGGTGACCTGATCGCCCGGCAGCGCGATGCGCTCGTCAACCTGCTGCGCTTCATCACCTATGCCGGCAATGAGGACAAGTGCACCGGCTCGCACGAGAGCCTGTATGATTCCCTGCGCCCGGTGGCCCGAGATGTCAACTCTCTGTCGGAGTACGCCTCCTTTCTTTCCAACAAAATTAACTTCATGCTCGATGCTGTTCTGGGGCTTATTAACATTGAACAGAACGAGATTTTCAAGGTCTTCACCATCCTGTCGCTGGTCTTTTTACCGCCCACTCTCATTGCCAGCATCTTCGGCATGAACTTTGCGGACATGCCCATGTTGCAGGAGGGGTGGGGATTCTGGATTTCCATTGTGCTGATGGTATGTGCGGCCGTGCTGCCGCTGGTCATTTTCAAAATCAAACGTTACATCTGAAACCATGATTTCCACACGCAACATCGAACACCTGGACCGCGAGATTACCAAGGCGGAGATACTGGTGGAGGCCCTGCCCTACATGCAGGCCTACCGCGACAAGACCGTGCTGATTAAGTTCGGCGGCTCGGCGATGGATGACCCGAAGCTGGTGAAGTCCCTGATGCACGATATCGTCGTCATGGAGTCCATGGGCCTCAACCCCGTGGTGGTGCACGGCGGCGGCAAGGCTATCTCCAAGGCCATGAAGGACAGCGGGCTGGAGGCGCGCTTCGTGAACGGGCTGCGGGTAACCCCGCCGGAGGCCATCGAGATCGTGGAGCGGACGCTGAGCGGCACGATTAATCCCGGTTTGGTGGAGCTGGTGCGCGAGGCCGGCGGCAAGGCGGTGGGCATTCCCGGCACGAATGTTTTTGTGGGCGAAAAGCTGATGGAGAAGGACGCGGAGGGCCGCCCGGTGGACATCGGGATGGTGGGCCGCGTGATCGGTTGCCTGTTACCGCGCATCGAGGAAGCCCTGCAGCTGCAGCTCACCCCGGTGATTTCCCCCTTGGCTCGGGAGCTGGGCACCAACCAGGCGCTGAATGTAAACGCCGACTTGGCGGCGGCGGCGCTGGCCCGCGAGCTCAAGCCCGTGAAGCTCATCTACATCTCCGATGTTCCGGGGCTGATGCGCGACCCCTCGGACCCCACCACCCTCATCCGCAGTATCAACCGCAAGGAGGCCTTCGAGCTCATCGAGCAGGGTGTTATCTCCGGCGGCATGATTCCCAAGGTGAAGAGCGCGGTGGACGCGCTGAACGCGGGTGTGCGCAAGGTGCACTTCATCGACGGGCGCCTGCCGCACACCCTTCTGCTGGAGATCTTTACCCAGGACGGCATCGGCACGGAAATCGTGCGTGAGCAACGCTGAGCCCCTACCCCGCCATGGCCCGCGCCCTGCAGAGCATCGGCATTCTGGCCCCCTCCCGCACCCCTGCGGTGCTTCGGGTGATTGATACGCTGTATACAGGGCTGGGGCAGGCGGGCCTCTCCTGCTTTGAGCTGGGCCCCACGCTCCGCTCCCCGGGGCAGGGCGAGCCGGATCTGTTGCTGTGCCTGGGCGGGGACGGTACCATGCTTTCCGCAGCGGCAGAGGCGGCGCAGCGCGGGCTGATTCTGGGCGGGGTGAACATGGGGCACCTGGGCTTTCTGACGGCTTGCGGTGTGGATGACCTGCAACAGCTCATCGACTGCCTGGCTGCGGGCAGCTACGGGGTGGAGGAGCGCACGCTGCTGCAGGTGCGGCAGCACAGCCCGGGAGCGGAGGGCTGCGAGACGGGGCTGGCCGTCAATGAGCTCTCGCTCATGCGTGCCCAGACCGGCAAGATGATCGATGTGGATGTGGAGCTGGACGGCTGCCTGCTGAACCGCTACCACGCGGACGGCGTGCTGGTGGCCACGCCCACCGGCTCCACCGCTTACTCCCTCTCCGCCGGCGGCCCGCTGCTGTGGCCGGATGCGGGGGTCTACTGCATCACGCCTATCTGCCCGCACAGTCTCACCAACCGCTCCATCGTCGTGCCGGATTCCGTCACCATCACCCTGCGCCCGCGGGAGCGTCGCGGACGCGCGGGGGAGAGCCTCATCTATTCCCTCGATGGGCGTACCACCACGCCCATCGCCCTCAATGACACCCTCACAATCTCCAAAGCACCGCGCCCGCTGCAACTTCTGCAGATGCCGGGCGCGGACTACGCGGCGCGCCTGCGGGCCAAGCTGCGGTGGTGATTTCCCCGCTTATGTATTGTTACCGCGCCATACTCCCCGTTCTCTTGCTGACGCCTGCTGTGGCTGCACCGGTGCCCGGCGGAAAGGTGGGGGAGATATGCGCCCGGCTCACGGAGCACGCTAAACAAATGGACCACCTGCTGCGCACGGTCAGCAACCGCGAGAGTGCCGACCGGGCTGCCGCGGAGTTCCGCGCTCATGCAGAGGCCATCCGCACGCTGCTCGCCTCGCTGGAGCAGCTCTCCGCCACCGAGCGCGGCGGGGACGCCGGCCTGGCCGAGGGTATGCAGCAGGTTACCCGTATCTTCCAGGGCTTCCTGCCTGTGCTGGCGCGCATTCACGAGGTGAACGCCTACGGTTCCGCCGAGCTGGAGGAGGCTACCCGTTCCCTGATCATTGAGCCCCGTGAGCAGGACTCCGCCCTCGAGTCCCTGCCCCGCGCCCGCGCTTACAGCGAGATGATCGATGCGCTGGACGGCATCGTTTTCGAGCTGCGCCTCATCCGCTCCGCAGAGGAGGCAGAGGCTGCTGCCCCGCGGCTCGCGGCCGGCCTGGCCCTGCTACTCGAGCACCGCGAGGCCCTAGCTCGCCTCCCCCACCCCGGCGCCGAGGAGGCCTTGGAGGCCCTCCGTCCGCTGATCAAACAATGGGGCGACCTCCTCAACCAAGCGAACGCCGAAAGGGCCCGCCTGCTCCGCGCGGACTACTTCAACTCCCCTACCCTCCGGCGCATCATGCTGCAACTCCCCCTCGATAACTAACCCTGCCGCCGGAGAGACTGACTTCCCACCGCCGGTTTGACAGAGGGCGAGCGAATACAGACCGCGGAATGAAGGGGAGCTTGGAAAAATCGGAGATATGCAAGGCTCGACACAGACTTCATGCCGCCGGGATAGTAGAGAGCGAGTAAAGTATGACCGCGGAATAAAAGGAATTTTTGGAGAGTCAGTGGCCTGCTTGACTCGTTTTAGACTTCATACCGCCGGGGTGGTAGGCTCCTTGGTTATTTTAATAAAATTCTGAAGCTACCTACA
>CAMEZO010000149.1 GCA_945947905.1 uncultured bacterium | reverse complement strand
GGCGGTCAGCGGTCTCCCACTGCGTCTGCATGGCTCCGCTATCCGTTCATCCCCCCTCATTCCGCGGTCCTTAGACTCTCGCCCGCTGTTACCTCAGCGGTCTGAAGCCTGTGCGGGGGCGGCGAGGGCCTTCCACTCTTTGGGGATGCGGAGGACGCGGCCTTGGGGCATTTGGACGAGAGCGAGGCGCTGGCGGACGATCACGCAGAGGGTGTTGTCCGACGGGCGGCGGACCTCGAAGAGGAAGTAGATGCTGGCGTTCTCGGCGCGCTCTACCCAACCGTTCACGACCACGTCATCGAAAGGCAGGGCGGGGGAGAGGTAGGTGACATCGTGGTGCACGAGGACGCAGTGCTGATTTTTCTCGCGCGCGAGGGTAACGTAGTCCATACCCAGGGCCTCGGACATCTTGGTGCGCGCCTCCTCCACCCAGCGGAGGTAAGCCAGGTTGTGCACCACGCCGCCCATGTCCGTGTCATAGTACATGACCCGGTAGGGGAGGGAGAATTGGGGAGCCGACATATGAATGAAAAAGCGGCGGGGCGAGCGAACCGCACTGCCCCGCCGCCGATGGGTGGGGGGTTACTTGAGCTTGAGGATGTCCACGATGGTGGAGGTAATCTCCTTCATGTGGTCCATGGTCAGCTCGCCCATGTGGGCGATGCGGAAGGTCTTGTCCTTGAGGTCACCGTAGCCGTTGCCGATGAGCATGTTGTGCGGAGCGAGCTCCTTGTTGAGCGCCGGCACGTTGATCATCTCGCTGCTGCCCTTGGGGTGGGAGTCGATGACCGTGAGCGTGCGGGAGAGGTACTTGCGGTTCGGGTAGACGGAGAAGTACTCATCCGCCCAAGCGCGGGTGAACTCCGCCATCTGCTGATGGCGCGCGAAGCGGTTCTCGATGCCCTCCTCGTTGACGATGTGCTGCAGCTGGGCATCCATGGCGTACATGATGGAGAGGCAGGGGGTGGAGGTGTACTGGTAGTTCTTCTTGTCGATGAAGTCCCAGAGGTTGCGCAGGTCGAAGTACAGACCGCGGTGCTCCACTTGGGCGGTGCGCTCGTAGGCTTTCTTGCTGACGGCCGCGATAGCCATGCCCGGGGGCAGCGCCAGCGCCTTCTGCGTGGAGGTGATGAGCACGTCGATGCCCAGCTTGTCCGTCTCGATCTTCGAACCGGCGGCGGAGGAAACGGCGTCCACGCACCAGACCACATCCGGGTACTTCTTCATCACCTCGGCGATCTCCTCCACGGGGTTCTGGATGCCGGAGGACGTCTCGTTGTGGGTGACGGTGATGAGGTCGTACTTACCGGTAGAGAGGGCCTCATCGACCATCTCCGGCGTGGTGGGCTGGCCCATGGTGCTGGAGAACTTATCCGCCGGGATGCCGTTGGTCTTGGCCATCTTGAACCACTTGTCACCGAAAGCGCCGATGGAGAACACGGCGGCGCGCTTCGCGGTGCAGGAGCGGATGGCACCCTCCATGAGGCCGGAGCCGGAGGAGGTGGAGAGCAAGATGCGGTTCTCCGTGAAGAGCACCTTCTGCAGGTTGTCGGAGATGCGCTTCTGGATCTCGGAGGCCAGCTTGGAGCGGTGGCTGATCATGGGGCGGCTGAGCTCCTTGAGGATGGACTCCGACACGATGGTCGGACCGGGGATAAACAGTTTCATCGCCATATCTGTAAAAAAAGATGGGTTCCTCCATGTTCTAGCACATTTTTCCCGCCTTGGCGAGCAGAAACTGTGCCAGTGACGAAGAAGAGTGTTGATTGGGTGATAAAATGTGGTAGAATAGGCTCATGAACGAGATGAAGCGTGTGCTGTACCGGGCGATGGCGGTGGTATTGAGCGTGAGCGCGGTGGCTGTGTCGGCCGCTGCGGAGAAGCCCGCGGCGGCGCAGACCCGCCCGCTGATGGTCAACAGAGTGGCCGCCACGGTGAACGGGCGCCCGATTACCGCCGGAGAGGTTCGCCAGCGCTTGGCTCCCTATGTGCATGAGCTGATGATGCTGTACCCGGAGCAGGGCCCGCGCTTCAATGCAGAGCTGGTGAAGGCCAAGAAGCAGGTGCTCAGCGAGCTTATCGAGCGCGAGCTGGTGCTCAGCGAGTTCGAGAACAAGGGCTACATGATCAAGGAGGAGATCGTGGACCGCGAGATCAATCGCCGCATTCTCATGCAGTACAACGGCAACCGCGACACCTTCCTGCAGAACCTGGCCCGCGCCGGCATGACCATGGGCGAATACCGCGAATCCGTCCGCCGCGAGTTGCAGGCAAACTCCATGCGCAGCACCCGCTATGAGCGCGACCTGCCGCCCACGCCGGATGAGCTGCGGGCCGAGTACAACGCCACCAAGTCCGAGTACCGTGATGTGTTCGAGGACGCTATCTCTTATTATAAGATTTTCCTGCCTTTCGAGGCCGGCAGCATGGCCGGGTCCCCGGAGGCGCAGTATGCGCGCGCCAAGCAGCTGGTGGCGGACATCAAGGCCGGGCGCATCAAGTTTGCGGACGCGGCCAAGGAGTTCTCCCGCGATGCGCATGCCGAGGAGGGCGGCGAGTGGCCCCTCATCAAGCGCAAGGACCTGGCCGTGGAGTTCGCCAACATCGTCTTCAGCGCTGCGCCCGGGGAACTGGTCGGGCCGCTCGGCTCGCCGCAGGGTTTCACCATCGTGAAGGTGAAGGAACGCCGCCTGGCCCCCGCCCCGCCGCTGGAGAAGGTGAAGGCGGAGGTGGATGCCGCCGTGCGCCGCAAGCAGAGCGAGCAGCAATACCGCCGCTGGGTGGAGCGCCTGCGCAATAAGGCGGTCATCCGTACCTTTATTTAACCCCTTACCGCCCACCGCAGCATGCAGGAGCTGAAAACCGAGCCGCTTACCTTGGGGCAGTGCATGGCCATCATGCGGATCAGCCCTCTCGTCATAGCTATCGTTGTCGGAGTTGCGGCCGTGGTGGTATACGCGGAGGGGGCCTCGTGGTGGGTCTACGCGGTGGCCGTGCTCGCAGCGCTGATCGCCTATGTACCCTCCATGGTGGATGCCTGTCTCTACCACCGCTCCGGTCGCAGTGCGGGTGCCACCCTGCGCTTGGTAGACGGAGGTCTGCTGACGGAGTGGGGGGAGGGGCGTGTACTGCACTTCTGCCCCCTGAAGCGCGTGACCCGCTGCATCTCGGTGCGCGGGATGCTGTTGGTGCAGTCGACCACCGGTGCCCTCTTATTCAATGTGCGGAACAACCCGCAGGCGGCGGCTTTTGTCGAGGCTCTGGAGCAGGAGCGTCTCAAGGCCGGGGATCCGGGGCCGATGGCAATACCGCCGCATCCGGAGGGAGCGGAGGTGCACCGTGAGCCATTTGATGAAACCTATGTCCGCGAGGTCTCCCGCTTGGTCGACTTGCAGACCCGCCCGTGTGCCTCGTGGGTTTGGCTGTACCCCGTTGGGCTGGTGTTGTTCCTGATGCTGTGGTTGGGGGCGGCCATGTGGATGAACTCTTGGGGTATCTTTCTGCTCTTCTTCTGTCTTGTCTCGCTGTTCTGCCGTCCCGGGCGAACCTTGGAGCCGCTCTTCCGCAAGCTGACGGAGGAGCCGGAGCGGCAGTGGAGCCGGAGCATGTCGGGGGAGACGCTGTGTATCTCCGGTAGCCGGGGTTGGTGGCGGGTGACTTTCGGGAAGGAGCCGGTCAGTGTGGTGCGCGGGCAACACCTGCAGGTCGTCAACCCTGCCATCGGGCCTGCCGCGATGTGCCTGCCTGCTCATCTTGCCCTGCCGGCTCCCATCGGCAGCCTGCGCATCAGCCATCCGCGGGCGGATCTCGTGCTGCGTTGGGTTGCGGGCGTCGCTCTGTTGCTTTCTTTTGTGTGGGCCCGTGTTTTCCCTTCGCAGGAGGACGAGGTGGTTCGTATGTCGCAGGACAAGGTCTACGAGCTGGCCGAGCGCTTCCAGCCCCGCGAGTACCTTCAGTACGCCTCCCTCACCATCTCCGCCGGGAGCCCGGAGCGGCACCTCTCGTTCGGCACCTTCTACGGGTCTTGGTCGGTGATCCTGGATGAGAATCTGAAGGTGAAAAGTGTGATGCAGTGGAGCTGCGGCG
>CAMEZO010000148.1 GCA_945947905.1 uncultured bacterium | reverse complement strand
GTCCTCCTGGAAGCCCATGTCGAGCATCTCGTCGGCCTCATCCAAAATGAGCATGGAGATGTTTTCCGTGTTCAGCTCGCCCTGTTCCATCAGGTCGATGACGCGCCCGGGTGTGCCGACCACAAACTGCGCCCCGCGCCGCAGGGCGGCTATCTGCGGGCCGAAGGAGGCGCCGCCGTAAATCGGCACGGAGGAGACGCCGTCCATGAAAATCGCCAGTTTTTCCACCTCGCGGCAAATCTGCACGGCCAGCTCGCGCGTGGGGGCCAGGCACAGCACCTGCACGCCCGCTACCTCGGGGTCGATGCTCTCCAGCGCGGGGATGGCAAAGGACAGCGTCTTGCCGGAGCCCGTGTGCGAGATGCCCACGATGTCCGCCCCCTGCAGGGCCGGCGGGATCGCTCGCTCCTGAATCGGGGAGGGGGTGTCGAAGCCCAGTACTTCTATGGCTTCCAGGATGGCGGGGCATATGCCGAGGTCAGAAAAACTCATACGGGCGTGCATAGTGCCACATCTGTGCGGCGGCGTCAAGCCTAATTCTCGGTATGACGGGGAAATCTGCCATGGGTGTGTAGATGTCGGCCCTGCGTTTCCGTCTCTCCAAGGTGATTTTCAGACAGTCTGTGTTTTTTTTGCTTGACTGTTTAGGTTGAATCATGCTACTCTTTTGCCCGAGCGGTAAGGAGCTTTTGGTAGGCTCGGAGGCTGCTCTTTTCATCAAACTCAACCGGTAATAGATTCCATGAAGACCAAAGACCTGATGGCAATGGCTGCATTCTGCGGCTGCGCTCTGCTCGTCTCCTCCTGCGGGGATGACAAGAAGGGTGAGTCTCCCGCAGCCCCTGCCGCTGCGCCCGCACAGGCACCCGCTGCGCCTGCTGCTACCCCCGCCGAACAAGCGCCCGCTCCCGCGGCCCCCGCTGAGCAGGAAACGTCAACCGCGACTCCCCCCGCTGCTGTAACACCTCCCGCGCCTGAACCTGCCGCGAAGGTTGAGCTCGGTAGTGTTAAGTCGTACGATGATTTGCTCTCGGTGACCAAGGTTGCCCGAGACGAGAAAGTGAAAGCGGTTTTTACGGCTTTGAAGGAGGGCAAGGCCGACATCAATGCCGAGATGCCGGAGGGGCACAAGACGCCGCTCGCTTGGGTGGCTCAGCGTGGTCTGGCGGATGCCGCCGCGTTCCTGATTTCCCAGGGTGCGGATGTGAACCAAACCTGCGGCAAGGCTAAGTACACTCCCTTCATGCACGCGGCGTGGAGCCAGGATATTCCCACGATGAAGGTGCTGTTGAAGGCGGGTGCCGATCCCAAGGCCGTGGACTGGGACGGTCGCAGTGCTCTGTTTGATGCCCTGCGCCGCGGGCCTTTCTCCATGGGCCCTTCGCCGGATTATAACGCCTTGGCGGACTTCTTTGTGGATGAATGCGGCTTGGATCTGAATGCCGCTGACGAGAAGGGCCTGACCCCGCTGATGTATAACATCGTTTTCTACACGCCGGATCAGCTGCAGCACCTCATCAGCAAGGGTGCTGACCCGAAGGCCAAGACCAAGGAGGGGGTGAGCTTGGTTCACCATGTGTGCGGCAACGGTGACCCCGCCAAGGCTCTGGAGATGCTCAAGGCCTTGGAGCCGTACAACCTGGATTACAAGATGGAGGGCTATGAGGGCCCCACGGCTCTGCACCGCGTGCTCACTTCCCGCCGTTGCAAAGACTCCATTCCTTTGCTGGAGTACCTGCTGTCCAAGGGGGTGCGCACGGACTACTCTTGGCCGAAGGTTAAGTACGGTTTGATTTACGCTGCTGCCTCGAACATCATTGCGGACAGCCCCGCTCTGCTGCAATACCTCATCGACCACAAGATGGGTGATGTGAATGAGGTCGTGCCCGCCGGTGGTACCACGCCGCTCATGGCCGTGAAGAAGGGCTTTATGGTGGAGGTGCTCCTCAAGGCCGGCGCCGATCCCAAGATGGTGGATAAGGCCGGTAAGACGGCTTATCAGCGCGCGACGAGTCCCGAGGTCAAGAAGGCTTTGGAGGCCTGCGGTGTGACGGAATAATTCTTACAATCACATACACTTATGTCAGTAACGGAAACAAGAGTGGAGGGCTGGGGCTCGCGCCTCGGTAAGTCATTCGGCGGTGTCATCGCCGGTATCATTCTCTTCTTCGGCTCCATCGCTTTCCTGTGGTGGAACGAGGGGCGCGCCGTGACCACGGCGAAGGCCTTGGCCGAGGGCGAGGGAAATGTGGTGGCCGTGAAGGACATCACGAAGGTGAACAGTGCCAACGAGGGCAAGCTCGTCCACATGTCCGGTGAGGCATCGACGTCGGAGACCCTGACGGATCCCTCTTTCGCGTTGTCCAAGAACGCCATCGCTCTTTCCCGCAAGGTGGAGTACTACCAGTGGGTGGAGCACAAGTCGGAGACCCGGGAGAAGCAGATGGGCGGCAGTGAGAAGGTGGTCACGACCTACACTTACTCGAAGGAGTGGGTCGGAACCCCGCAGGATTCCTCGGCTTTCAAGGAGTCCGGTCATGGGAACAGGGTGTTCACGACCTTGCCGGACTTTGATGTCCGCGCCAAGGAGGTGAGCTTCGGTGCCTTCAAGCTGGCGAGCGGCCAGATCGCCCGCATCGGCGGTTCGGAGTCGCTCTCGCTGGAGGAGTACACCATCCCCGCTTCCATCGCAAACAATGCGGAGGTGCAGGGGGGTAACACGCTCTACCTGCATATCAACCCCGGTCGCGTTGAGCAGCCTCTGCAGCCGGTTCAGCCCGTGCAGCAGCCGGTTCAGCCCGAGCAGCCCGCTCCTGTGAACGCGGAGCAGCCCGTTACCACGACCTTGCCGGCTCCCGTTGAGGGGCAGCCTGCCGAGCAGCCCGCTGCGCAGCCGAAGCTCGTGTTTGACAACGAGGCGCAGATCGGCGATGTGCGCGTGCAGTGGAGCTTCGTGGCCCCGCAGCGCACCATCAGTTTGGTGGCTGTGCAGGTGAACAACACCTTCGAGCCTTACACGGCAGAGGACGGCGGCGGTGAGGTGGATCTGCTGACGGACGGTGTGAAGTCGGCCAAGGCCATGTTCAACGACGCGAAGTCTGCCAACACCATGATGACATGGATCTTCCGTGGCGTCGGTTTCTTCGCCATGTTCATCGGCCTGAGCATGCTTGTGGCCCCGCTGGAGGTGCTCTGCGACGTCCTGCCCTTCCTGGGTAACATCGTGGGCGCAGTCTCCAAGGGCGTCTGCTTCGTCATTGCCCTGGTCATCTCGCTGCTGGATATCGCCCTGGCTTGGCTCTTCTACCGCCCCGTAGTCGGCATCATCCTGCTCGCCGCCGTAGCCGGCGTCATCTACCTGGCAAAGAAGGCCCGCTCTAAAAAATCAGCCCCCGCTCCCGCAGCCCCCGCCGCAGAGCAGCAGAGCTGATTAACCTGCACATTTCCTACACGGTGTCCGAGTCCCCCTCGGGCACCGTTTTTGAATTCACACCCCCGCACTTAACAGGGGGCGAGAGAATACTGACCGCGGAATAAAGGGAATTTTCGGAGACTGATCGGCCTTCGGGCCTTCGGCAAGACTTCAAGGCAACCTCATAGTAGGTGGCTTTAGAATTTTATCAAAATAACCAAAGAAGCTACTATCCTGCCGGCATGAAATCTGTACTGAGCCAAGCACGTCGATCAGTTTCCGAAACCTTCCTGAAATTCTGCGTTCTGAAAACTTCAGTTACCTACCACCCCGGCGGCGTGAAGTCTGTACCGAGATAAGCACACCACCGACTCTCCGAAAATTCCTTTTATTCCGCGGTCCTTACCATCTCGCTTCTTACTGCCACGGCGGTGTGAGGTTTCGCCCGGGCTTTGCATTCATCCTTTTCTCGGTGGGCAGCTTCTTTCTGCCTCCTTTGAGTCGGGAGTATGGCGTGAATTTCACTTGACTCTGCGGGGGGCGGGGTGCAGAATAAGATGGTTATGAAAAGCCCCTTTTGTTTTTCCATCGCTGCGGCCTTGGTGCCGGTGACGACCACGGCGCAGCAAACTCCGCCGCCTCCGCCGCAGGACGCCGTACCTGTTTCTACCGCTGTGGAAGC
>CAMEZO010000147.1 GCA_945947905.1 uncultured bacterium | reverse complement strand
TCATCACGGTACCTTGTGGACTTTCACCACAGTTCGCATATCGCGTCGGTCGTACAAAAAAGCGCCGCATGCTGCGGGTGGTGAGCATGCGGCGCGGGAGGGTGTGTACGGGGGCGGGTCAGGGCTTGAGGTGCTCGAGGAGGAAGTCGGTGAGCACACCCGCGGTGAACATGACGGGCGTGATGGCCGGTTCCTTGCCGGGCTGGTAGAGCACGTTGACCGGCACCTGGTTGCGGTGCAGCTTGCGGAGCTCGGCATCGATGGCGGGGTTGGGCCGCGTCTTGTCCGCCTTCATGAGGACCACGCCGTGCTCGGCGAAGAGAGCGTAGACCTCATCCGTGTAGGCGATGGCCTTGTTGGCCTGGCAGGTGGCGCACCACTTGGCCGTGAAATCCACGAAGACGGGGTGCCCATCCTTGAGGGCGGCCTGCATAAGCTCCGGGGTCCAGGCATTCCAGACGGGATGCTGCCCGCTGCTCACCGAGGCTACGGTGTAGGCCGCGGACTCGGCGGGGGCCTGCGCGGCGGGCACGGAAGCGGCGTCCGCCTTTTGCAGGGTGAAGAGCGGAGCAGAGTAGCGACCGCCGACCGCCAGGAGCGCCAGCGCCACGATCCCGCCGATGATGCGGCAGCGCGTGCTGCGGTACATCGGGCACCAGCGGCCGTATACCCAGAAGGCCGCAGCGATCACCACGAAGGAGATGAGCATCTTCGTGATATCCAGCGGCGTATCCGTCGGCCAGAAGGCGAGGTAGACATCAATGAACCAGACCGCCGCACCAAAGAGCAGGAACGAGAGACCCTGCTTGAGGGATTCCATCCACTCACCCGGCTGCGGCAGGTACTTGACCAGCCCCGGGAAGATACCCATGAGGAAATACGGGAACGCCAGGCCGAGCCCCATGAACGAGAGCGCGACCAAAAGCCAGGTGCCGGGCAGGCTGAGCGCGGACGTCATCGCCGCGCCGAGGTAGGGCCCGCTGCACGGGGTAGCGACCACGGTGACGAAGGCACCTTGGAAGAAGGACCCGGTGAAGCCGCTCTTGTTCTGCAGAGACTGGCCCGCACTCGTCATGCCCACGCCGATTTCGAACACGCCGTACATGCTCAGGCCCAAGATGAGCAGCAGCAGCACGATGCCGTACACCACCCAGGGATTCTGCATCCACAAAGCCCAGCCGCGACTCTCCTCCGGCACCAGGATGATGAGCAGCGCGGAGATGATCCAGAACGAGACCATGATACCGGCCACGAAAGCCATGGAATGCAGGAATACCTTGCGCCGACTGCCGCCGCCCAGCTCCACGAAGCTCATGATCTTGAGCCCGAGCACCGGGAAGACGCAGGGCATGAGGTTGAGCAGCAGACCGCCCAGGAAGAGCCCGCCGATGATGAGCAGGAAACCTTGCACATCCGGCCCGGAAGCAGTGGGCGCGGCGGGCTGAGCCGGTGCAGCGGCGGGGGCAGGGGCGTTGAAGTCATGCTCCACCACGGCGTGCTTGCTGCCGAAGGTGAGCAGACCGCAGAGCTTGGCCAGGGGCTTGCCCTGCAGCGACTCATCCTGCATGGAGGCCATGGGGTTGCTGCCGTCATTGCGCTTCAGCTCCAGGCTGTAGCCGTCGGCAGTCTTGGTGAGCTTCTGCTCCGCAGCGGGGTCGATGCTGTTATCCGCCGAGATGAAGTAGGCCTTCTCCATCGTCTCCGGGGTGGAGAACGAGAGCGTGACCGCCTGCGGCGTCTGCGTGGCGGAGATTCTCACGGGCGTGTCGCCCAGCACCTCCGCGTGCTGATCCTCCTGCTGCCAGGCGGGGTTAGCCGCGCCGTCTCCCTGCGCCAGATGCAGGGCGGCAGAGTAGGGGGTCGGGGCGTTGCAGCCCTCCTCATTGCAGAGTCCCGCCGTGACGCCGAGGGTGAAATCCGCCTGAGCGGGGGCGTCCGCCTGCGGGGTGACGCGCCAGATGAACAGCGGCTTGGTGTAGACAAAGCCCACGCTGTCGAAGGCCTTGTGCAGCTCCGGTACGCCCCAGAAGGGTCCCTCCACCTTGAATCCGGCGGGGGCTTGCAGCGTGGGCTCCGGTGCCTCGCCCGGCAGGCCGGGGTTCTTGTAATAGGCATGCCACGTCCCGGACGTCTGCCCGCGCAGGGCCACCAGGAAAGGTTTGCCGGCGGCATAGCTGCTCACATTGGCCAGGGCCTGCACCTCCATCTGCGGAGCGGTCTCAGCGGCGGGGGCAAAGGGGGAGAAACCCGAACCGCCGGGCAGGGGAGAGACGGACGGCTCAGCGGGTGTTTCTGCCTCGGCAGGCTCCTCTTCTTCCTCTTCCTCGCCTTCTTCGGACTCCTCTTCTTCGTCCTCTTCATCATCGGCAGCGGGCTCGGCGGGGGCCACCTCGGGCACGCCCTCAAAACGGTGCTGCACCACGGCATGCTTGCCGCCGAAGGTGAGCAGGCCGCTCAGCTCCGGCAGGAGCTTGCCCTTGAGGGCCTCGTTCTGCATGCTGGCCATGTAGTTGCTGCCGTCGTTGCGCTTCAGCTCCAGGCTGTAGCCGTCGGCGGTCTTGGTGAGCTTCTGCTCTGCGGCGGGGTCGATGCTGTTGTCCGCTGTGATGAAGTAGGCCGACTCCACCGCCTCCGGGGTGGAGAACGAGAGGATGACCGCCTCCGGCGTCTGGGTGGCGGAGACGCTCACGGGTGTGTCGCCCAGCACCTCCGCGCGCTGCTCCTCCTGCTGCCAAGCGGGATCGGCTGCGCCGTCACCCTGCGCCAGATGCAGGGCGGCGGAGTAGGGCTTGGGCTCGCCGCAGCCCTCCTCATTGCAGAGCCCCGCCGTGACGCCGAGGGTGAAATCCGCCTGAGCGGGGGCGTCCTCCTGCGGGGTGATGCGCCAGATAAACAGAGGCTTGGTGTAGACAAAGCCCACGCTGTCGAAGGCTTTGTGCAGCTCCGGAACGCCCCAGAACGGTCCCTCCACCTTGAACCCGGCGGGGGCTTGCAGAGTGGGCTCCGCTGCCTCGCCCGGCAGACCGGGGTTGCGGTAATACGCATGCCACGTCCCGGATGTCTGCCCGCGCAGGGCCACCAGGAAAGGCTCACCGGCGCGGTAGCTGCTCACGCTCGCGGCGGCCTGCACACTCATCTGCGGCGCGGCCTCCGCCCCCCCGCCCATCGGGGAAAGCGCGCTCAACCCGAGACTCGGTACCTCGGCACCGACCATGCCCGCCAGGCATGCCAGCACCATCATTGTCTTGACCAAGAAGTTCATGCTTTCCATTGTACCACAGCCCCCCCGCCTGCGCAAGCTCAATCCCGCCCCCCATTTTCGCAGAAAATCCCCCGCGCGGCATTTTTTGCTTGCTTTCTGCCGTCTATCGGGTAGAGTAAGAGGCGTAACCTCACCACCGACCATGCTTCGCCACTCTCTGCGCCTTTCTCTCCTCGCCTCAGCTCTCTTCCTCCTCCCCGCCTGCGGCGGCGGTGGCGGCGGCTCCGCTGCCTCGACTGAACAGCCCGAGCAAATCACCCTGACGGAGCCTCTCCCTGAGGGATTCACCAGCTCTGTTTTTATATGTGATGGACTTTCAACTGACAAGGATGGTCAACCGATTTCCGTTCGCTTTTCATTCTTGATCAGCGGGGACTCCAATTCCCCTGTGTATGGAATGTTGGAGGGACTCGCTATATCGGGATTTGATAATGATGATGAGAAGGACAAGAAATTCAACTTCGAGATGGATTTATCGTCGGCCGGCAACATTTGGAGTAGAACTACGGGTGGAGGGGGGAATATGCAGATTCAACTGGATTTTACAGATGATACATCTATCGTAGGAGGCTCATTGCTGGTAGATTTGTCGGTTGAGCAATCGCAGACTCTAGCCCCGAAGCTCCTTCGTCGAGGAACTGTAAAGAATCTTGAATTTGCTTTGAAGCCTTCCGAGGAGTCCGGTACTCGGATTGTTAAATGCTCTGGGTTAGTTTTTAATATTGTAACTTATCCCTAAGCGTTTTCTGCTTGGGGGCTTTGATTCTATCTCCGTACAGAATCCTCCTCCGTGTTAATCTGTGGACATACTCTATCGCCCATCCCGTTCAGGCGGCATACAGTCTGTACCGAGCTCGGCAGGCCTCTGACTCTCCAAAAATTCCCTTTATTCCGCGGTCAGACTTT
>CAMEZO010000146.1 GCA_945947905.1 uncultured bacterium | reverse complement strand
CTGGCTGGATTATATGAATTTTTCCGCGTATTTCCCGCAGATTGTGTGTGGCCCGATCGAACGCCGCGCCGAATTGTTGCCGCAGGTACGTGCGATGGAGCTGCGCTTCGAGGACGGAAATCTGAATACAGGTGTACGTTACATGATTCTGGGCCTCTTCTTCAAGATGGTCTTGGCGGATTCCCTTGCCTATGCGTTCTGGCAGAATTACAACTGGGGTTCTGCCTGGCAAATATGGATGAATAACGTCATGTTTGCCTTCCGGATTTATTTCGATTTTGCCGGTTACGGGTTGACGGCTTACGGCATAGCGCGTTGCATGGGGATTACATTGCGCATGAACTTTCTTGCTCCCTATACAGCCGGAAATATCCGTGATTTTTGGCGTCGCTGGCATACCTCCCTGACGGGGTGGTTCACGGACTACATCTACTTCCCCCTGGGAGGGAGTCGCACCAAGCGCTGGGCTCTCAACATTATTCTGGTGTTTGCCGTATCCGGACTCTGGCACGGCGCTAACTGGAACTTTATTATTTGGGGAACTCTGGCAGGTGTGGCCATGGTGGTACACAGGATTTGGATGAAGCAGGGATTCCGCATGTGGGCTCCCATGGGGTGGGCGCTGATGTTCTCGTACATGGTGTTTGTGTGGATGTTTTTCTACATCACTTCGAGTGATATGCTGTGGAATAATCTGCTGTGTCTCTTTAATCCGGATTCCTACAACTGGGAGGGCTTCCTGTGGGGCAGCCTCTGGGAGTATCGTGCCTACCAATCCAGCGTCTCGTTTTTCTTCCTCATCCTGTCCTTTGTTGTCCTGGCGGTGGAGTTCCTTTCTCTGCGCCTCAAGCAGGACCCCTATCGTCTTTTCTTATCGGATGTCGGTTGCTTCGTGATGGTTTTCATGATCTACATGACCAATTACGGCGTGCATAACGAGTTTATTTATTTTGCCTTCTGACGCCATGCGACGACTGCTTCTCATTATCATCAGTGCTCTGGCATGCGCCCTGTCTTTTTCCCTGTACTATAAATACAAAGTCGACCCGGGGATGGTTTATTTTTGGCGGTGCGCCGATGCGGCGGAGGAGTGGGCTGATACGTTGCGGCAGAGTCCCGAGGGCTGCTATCTTTTCGGCGGCGGCTCCGAGATTCGAGCCGGAGTTGACCCGGAGGTAATGCTGAAGGAGCAGGGGCTCCGTTGCATTAACATGGCTGTGGCAGCAGGCAACGGTAACGGCGCCAACGCCCGTATTGCCCTGGAGCATCTGCGAGCCGGCGACACGATGGTGTTCAGCCTCATGCCCGGGTATGCCGGCACATGGACCTCCGGCGGTGTGGTGTCCGCTTTCCGTTTCTGCGGTTTCGGGATTTTTGATGAAGGTTTTGCCCCCTTGACGGCGGACAATCTGATGCAACTCATTCGCCCGGAAATGGCTGCGATGTGCGCCCATGCCGGGAAGAAACTTTTCCGCCCCGGACTGATTTTCAAGTACGATAAGAATACGGTTATCCACCCCTCCGGTTGGATGGAGGTGCTGTGGAATGAGATGCAGCAGGTGAAGGAGTTGCGCCCCTTCAGCTATGAACGTCTGAACTCTCGTGTGACTCCGGAAAGTCTGGGTTTCCTGAATCTGCTGAAGGAGGAGTGCAGGAGGCGCGGGGCGGACTTCATCCTGATGTTCCCCGTCGGCCTGAATCACGAGAGCATGCGCTGTATCGTCGCTCGGGATTTGTTGGATATTGTCCGCGCCGGGTATCGGGTATTAAAAGATGACCGCTTGGGGGCTTGGCCGTATCCGGAGAAGTTTGCGGATACATCCCTACACCTCAGTCCTGCGGCTGCGCGCGAGAATTCCCTGCTCCTCGGACAACTGCTGAAGGAGCAGTGTTATTGGACAGAGGCCGAGCTAATTGAGTACCTGCGCGCTCGGGGGTGGAATGCGGATGGAACCTCGATAAGTTCAGATCAGGGGGAGAAGGAGTGATTCCAACTCGGTGTAGCTGTTGACTCTCGCCAGCAGCGGGCGCAGTTGTTTGCTGCCCGGTATGCCTTTAGCGTAAGTCAGCAGTCGAGAACGCATGGCGCGCATGGTGACATCCTCCGCACCGTAGTGCCCGCTCTCGATGGCCATGCGTGCATGGCGCAGGATGAATTGCACACGCTCGCCCGCCGAGGGGGAGGGCGGTACCGTTCCGTTGCTCAGAAACTCCTTGGCCTGCCGGAAAATCCAAGGCGCAGTCATAGCGGCGCGGCCTATCATCACACCGGAAACAGCTGTGGTTTCCCGCGCTCGCTTCACATCCTCCGCGCAGGTAATATCACCGTTCCCGACCACCGGAATGCTCACAGCGCGGGCGCAGCGATCAATCATCTCCCAGTCCGCCCGCCCGCTGTACTGCTGCGAACGCGTACGCCCGTGGATGGTGACGGCGGCCACCCCGGCATCCTGCAGGCGCAGCACACACTCCGGGGCATTGATGTGTTCGGCATCCCACCCGATGCGTATTTTAGCCGTCACGGGGCACACCCCCTCCAGCCTCTTTACGGTGGCCTCTGCTATCTTCTGAAGCAGAGGCAGATCCTTCAACAGGGATGATCCACCGTTCTTGCCAACAACCTTCGGCACGGGACAGCCGGCGTTGATGTCGATGAAGTCCGGGCGCACCGCCTCGGCAATGATACCCGCTGCCTCCGCCATATGCTCCGCCACCCCGCCGAATACCTGTACACCCACCGGCCGGTGTTGCTCCTCGAGCTGCACATAACGCTGCGTGCGGTGCCACGCCTGCAGCACTCCCTCCGCAGAGACAAACTCCGTTATCATCACATCGGCCCCCTCTTCCTTACAAAGAGTGCGGAAAATAGGGTCGGTTACCCCGGCCATAGGGGCAAGAAAAAGGGGAAACTGATCCTGAAACCACGGAAGCATGCGCCCCATTGTAGCACAGGTTAGCTCCCCGGGCAATACAAAACCCACCCGGCACGAACCGGGTGGGTGAAATATGCTTGCGTGAGGCAGGCTTTACTTGTCGGACGGGCTCCACTCCTCGGCCTGCAGGGCAGCGAGGTTGAAGGCCTGCTCCAAGCCCACCATATCGCCGGTGCGCACGGTCTCGAAGGCGGCCGTCTCGCGGCGCAGCTGCTCCGGATCGTAGTTGACAGCCTTGATGGAAAGACCGATGCGGCGCTCCACCTTGTCCACCTTGATGACACGGGCCTTGATCTCCTGACCCACCTTGATGACGTCCTTGACGCGCTCCACGTGCTCCTCGGAAAGCTGGGAGATGTGGATGAGACCGTCGATGTCGCCGTCCAGGTTGACAAAGGCGCCGAAGGAAGCGATCTTGGCCACCGTGCCGGTGACGAGGTCGCCCACCTTGAAGAGCTTGTCGATGTTCTCCCAGGGATCCTGCTCCAGCTGCTTGATGCCGAGGGAAACGCGCTGATTCTCCTTGTCGATGTTCAGCACGCGAGCCTCTACCACATCACCCTTCTTGAGTACCTCGGACGGGTGATTGATCTTGCGCGTCCAGCTCATGTCGGACACGTGGATCATGCCGTCAATGCCTTCCTCCAGAGCCACGAAGGCACCGTAGGGAGTGAGGTTACGCACAGCACCGGAGATAACGGTGCCGACGGGGAAGCGGTTCTCGATGGCATCCCAGGGGTTCTCGTCGAGCTGACGCACACCCAAGGAGATCTTCTGCTCCTCCACGGAGATGTTGAGCACAACGGCCTCGATCTCCTGATCCAAGGAAAGGACATCGCTGGGACGCGTGATGCGCTTGGTCCAGGAAAGCTCGGAGACGTGCACCAGGCCCTCCACACCCTTCTCCAGCTCCACAAAGGCACCGTAAGCGAGCAGCTTGGTGACGCGGCCCTTGACCTTGGAACCGATGGGGTACTTCTTCTCGATGTCGGCCCAGGGATTGTCCGTGAGCTGCTTGAGACCGAGGGAGACACGCTCCTTCTCGCGGTCCACCTCGAGGATGAGCACGTCGAGCTCCTGGCCCAGGTGCAGCATCTCGGAGGGGTGATTCACGCGGCCCCAGCTCATGTCGGTGATGTGCAGCAGGCCATCCATACCGGACAGGTCCACGAAGGCACCGAAGTCCGTGATGTTCTTGACAACGCCCTTCACGCGGTCGCCGATCTTGACCGTCTCCAAGAAGCGCTGACGCTGCTCGCTGCGCTCGGCTTCGATGACCTCGCGGCGGGAGAGAACGATGTTCTTGCGCTCGTCGTTCACCGTTACGCTCCTGAACTCGTCGATGTTGCCGACCGACTCGTTGGGGT
>CAMEZO010000145.1 GCA_945947905.1 uncultured bacterium | reverse complement strand
TAACCATATCATTCCCCCGTTCCACCTCCGAACGGACCTCGGGAAGATTCCGATCCTCAAATGAATTCAAACGACCGCTGGCAAGTAACCAGCGATGACGAGGCGTGAAAGAGCCGGATTTGCAGGCAGAAAAGATAAACTTACCGGCGGCCTCGGCATCCGCCGAGGTACCGATCCCCTGGGACATGAAGAGATAGAGGCTGATCACCGCCGGGTCGTACCCGGCCTCGGCAGCCTTTTTCATCTGAGCGAAGCACTCCTTTGCCTCGGCCCCCATGGCTGTTTTGGGCGTAAGGAAGCGCACTTTTCTATTGTAAACGAACTGAATAGCAGCAGGATTCCCCTCCTTGGCAGCACGCTCCATCCACGAATCAAAGGCCAACTCATCCCCCAGCGAATTATAGACAATGGTCATCGCCGGACAGAAATCATATACATTCGCCTTTACCTGGGCATTCAAGCGCTCCAAGAACGCATCGTAGCCCGTCTTAGCCGCCTCCGGGTCAGTAGCTGCCGACGATATGGGAGAATCCCCGAAAGGCGAAACAAAAGGCTTCCCGGAGCACACAAAGCCGGACTTACCGGGCACGACGGGCAGCTCTGCCGATGACACAGTCGACACAAGAGGCAGACTGAGCGAGCAAGCCCCCGTCACCCGGAGAAAAGAGTAAAAGCGAGCAAACATATCTACGGGAACGATAATACGCCGAGCAGCGGGGAGATTCAAGCCCGAAGTGTGTCTTCCACTCACATCTGCTCCTCCGCCTCCTCGGCCCCCTCTGCAAAAAGCTCGTAAGCAATGGCATCGGCTATCTTCACCTCTGCGAATTCCCCCACAGGCAACGAGACGGGCACATGGATGGAACCATCGACATCCGGCGCATCCCACGGACCACGGGCAATACCGGGAGCATCTACCAAGACCCTCACGGTCTTCCCGATAGCCTCCGCCCCCATCTCATCGGCGATAGAAGCAAGAATCATGTTCAGCTCGTTAGCACGGCGCTTACGCGTAGCATGGTGCACCTGATTCTTCATCTTGGCCGCAAGGGTACCCTCCTCCTTGGAATAAGCGAAAACACCGGCGCGCTCGAAGCGGAATTCACGGATAAAGTCACGGAGTTCCGCATGGTCATCCTCCGTCTCCCCCGGGAGCCCGCCGATGAACGTAGTACGAATGCCGATACCGGGGACGGCAGCCCGAATATCTCGCAGAAGCTTGCGAATATAATCTCCGTCCGTCATTCGCCGCTGCTCCTGTAAAATATGAGCAGAAATATGCTGGAGGGGTATATCCACATATTTAACGACCTTATCACACTCGGCAAAAGCATCAATCAGTTCCCTGCTCCAATGAGCGGGGTGCGTGTAAAGCACGCGAATCCAGAAATCACCGGGAATCTCATTGAGAGCTCGCAACAAAGAAGCCAGGGAGTCACCGCGTGAGGAATCGACCCCACTTGTTTTCGTAGCACGCTTATCCCATTTGTCCATGCCGTAATAGGTTGTATCCTGGGCGATAAGATTCACCTCACGGACCCCATGGGTAACACACTCGCGAACCTCACGAACAATAGACGAGAGAGGACGGCTGCGGTGGGGACCGCGGATGCGAGGGATAGCACAATAGGCGCAGGCATGGTTGCACCCCTCTGCAATTTTGATGTAGGCAAAATGTCCCCCCGTAAGACGATAGCGCGACGAACCGAAATCCGGCAGCAAGGTAGAAACCTGCGTGGTATACACCTTCTCCGCCGTTCCGGCGAGGCACGCAGCAGCAATCTCCGCTATGCGGCAGATAAGGTCAACCCCCACAAAGCAGTCGACCTCCGGCATAGACTTAACCAAATCCTTTGCATAGCGCTGGGAGAGACAGCCGCATACCACAATCTTTTGGTCGGTCGGCGAGAGTCCGGCATCACGATCCCGCACTGCGGCGAAGATTGTGTTGATGGCCTCCTCTTTGGCGGGCACAATGAAAGCGCAGGTATTGATGAGCAGGATAGCTGCCTGCTCCGGCTGAACCTTACGGAAGCCTGCCAGCAGCAATTGATTGCACATCACCTCCGAATCCACAAGGTTCTTGGCACACCCCAAGGAGATTAAAGCAAAAGACTTATCCATACGCGCACTATACCACAGCCGGCCGCTGGATGCAACCGTTTTTCCGGCCCGCGGCGAAGCTCACCCGCCACGGGGACAGCAGCTTCTCAACGGAAAATGATCTCGTTGATGAAGGAACCCGGTTGCGCCGGTGCCGTGAGGCGGAACTCTCGGCACCCCTTCGGCAGCTTGAACACCTGAACGCCATCATCATGGTGCGGCAAACGCTCCATCCCCTGCAACACACAGCCCGCCGTGCCGACCACAGCCACCTGAGTGCACGCCGCAGGCACCGGTACATCCATCGTAATCCCCTCTGCACAGCTCAAGGCCGTAGACAAATCACCGTCCAAAAGAGAGAGGTTCGACGTACCGCGACCGTCAATCGGCGAAGCAACCATGAACGAAGAGAGCTTCACCTGCTGCGGAGAATCGGACGCATTGACAAGGCGAACAGATGTAACGGGGATTTTGGGGACCTTCTTGTTCCACTGCGAATCTCCGAACAGCGTCTCACCGTTAGCATTCAGATAAATTTCCTCCGTGTGACCATCTGCCGTCACCAAGAACACCTTGGCCCACTTGCCGATATCCGCATTACCCATATTAATGTTAATGGACTGGAGGACAGAGGGAGCATCCAGCTGCATCTCCAAGAAACGCCCGGGCTCCATCGTGGTGTACTCCATCACTCGCGTTGCACGCAGGAACGAATCCACGACATCCACCCCCACACTGGAGAAAGCCGGGACATCACTGCTGACAAACGGCGAAACCGGGACATTAACAGACAGAGAAACGACTCGACAAGGCTCTGCCGCATCCGCCAGGACACGCAAACGCACCTTCGAGGCACGCATACCGGCAGGAGCCGTGCGAAGGATACGCTCCCCCGTACAGGGAGTCCCGACCGTCTTCCAGTTCTGACCGTCATCCGACACCTCCATCTGAGTAAGGAGAGTACCGGGGGCCCCGCATTCCAAGCGTGCAGAGATATTGTTCACCCAAACAGGGCTACCGAAATCCACCCCGAACCACTCGCCATGCCTGAGCGGGCGTTTGATATCCCAGGAAGAACTTACATCTGCATCCAGAGCACCCTCTACCCCGGTTTTATCCAAATCCGAGCTGCAAATGAAATCCGCCAACAAGGGCAGCTTACGCTGAGAAACATAGGCGTACATGCGAGCATTCAGATACTCAAATGCAGCCTTGACCACCGGCGTGAGGAAAGCCGCACCGACCTCGACATGCTTGACCGGAGTGATACCATTCTTGCTCCATTCATCGCGAGCGACCTCACCCATACCGGCAAGGGCATTTGCCGCCTTGAGGAAATGGGCAAACAACTCGGCCGGGTTGTCACCGGTCTTCTCCTCCAGAATTACCTTCATGAGCATGGAACCGGCCTGGCCCAGCATCCCGAACTTACGGATCCACGGCTCCACCTCCGCACGCACGGGCGCCACGTCATCCGCCTCCCCCAACACCTTACCGGCAGCAGCCACACTGCGGAACAGGCGCTCCAACATGACCGTACGATCATGGCTCGGCTTGCGGTCCGCCAAATCCGCCAAGTACTGCTTCACATCCTCAGCAACCTCCCGAGACTCATCGCGCGCGAAGCCGTGATTATTGGGGGAAGGATTGGAATTGTGATCACAAAACACCTGCATCGACTCGGCACTGCGGGGGAAGAGTCGGCGAATACCCGCCCGCCAGCTCTTATCTGGACTATAGGCCGTGATATTCCAAGTATAATCCGCCACGCCGAAAAGACCGACCTTACTGGCCTCCGCGTACTCCATAGGATTGGCAACCAGCCCCCGCATATGGTCACGCATCTCCGGCGCCGTATCCAAGCCATAGGCCCGGCCCATACACAGACGACTGCGTTTGAAGTCATTGCAAGGCCAGTTCCACCAAATAAAAGTGGGCCGTTTGATGAGATTATTCACCCACATCTGGCCGCCTTCATCAACGGAGCCCAGCTTGATATCATGAACCACCGTATTACCGGTCCACATCATATCGATATCCTGCTTCAGGTGCTCACCGATGTAGGAGAGGGTCTCGGCATTCGTCCAAGATTTGTTGTATCCGGTAGGACAGAAAAGAAGGTTTTGCTGTACATCCGGATGCTTGCGCACAAAATTATCAAGGATATAGTTGGCGAGCTGAACCTGGCGCTCCACCTTGCTGATTTCGCCGCTGGCATCATCCACGAACAAGCCGAAATTGCGGATACCGAGATCATACATCAGCTCCAGTTTACGCAGGAGTCCCTCCAGCTGCTCACGGCCCTCCTCCTGCTCCCAGCGAACGGTGTTGGCCGGATGAATTGCCCACACAAATTTAACATGATTCTCC
>CAMEZO010000144.1 GCA_945947905.1 uncultured bacterium | reverse complement strand
TGCGTCTTCTCTCCCTCGGAATATGTGCCGCATTTGTATTCACTTGCTATCTGGTACAGGCGCCCATGTCCCGAATCCAACTCAGTAACGGCGGGGTATACAGCATCATTGAGGCAAATGATGCGAGAATGACGTTTTGTGACTATGACGATGATTCCGGTATTGACAAGACAGATCGCTATCACGCGCAGGGATGTACGGAGAATGATCTGCAACTCAATACAATCGGAGTCTATTATCCGGAAAGATTCAGAGACAGTCGCCACTGGAAAAGAGTGGCAGATATTAGAAAGGATGGAAGAGATGAGTTTGCCTTGAGCCGTTTAGTCCCCTTATTGAGGGATAAGACAACCGAAGGCAGTTGGTTTCGCTGGTCTTTGCTCGGGTGCTGCCTGATGTTTTTGCCTATCAAGAGACGAAGTCTGAGGCCGGTCTCGTCGGATTGGGTAGTTCTGTGCGCGCTAACGTGCCTGTTTATTCTGGGAATGCGGGGGCGCTTTAATGATCGTGCAATGCTTTCTGTGATGCTGCCTTGTGTATTATTGTGGGCCGCGACCCTTCCGAAAATTCATTTCGGAAAACTCGGTCACTGTGTGGTATTTCTCGTGTCTGTATTTATTTTTACGCAACACGGACTAAAGTGCTCTCGAATACAGAATCATTTCAGCCCGTGGGGAAAGCCGACAGGTGGGGAATTTAAGGCTTATGAGCCTTCTGTCGATCAGGAGTGCTCAAGTAATCCTGACAAGCTCTATTTTGCGGAATTGCACTTTTGGCGTGATACAACGTTGCCCGCTTCGTCTATTTGTTCAGAGAATTTGAGACGAAATATGAATTTCTTCCCCTTTGACGGGTGGATGGCTTTGTTCCCTTCGTTTATGTCAGCACTCAGGAAAAAGGGTATTGAGAATCCTTCTTTAATCCTTTTAAATGAAAATAACCGTTTTTTTCTGCGTGCAGAGAGTGAACAGGATGTGCTCCGGATGAAGGGGAAGAAGGAGGGGCTGTTCAACTCGCTTCAGTGCATGTTTATCTACATGCAGGAGAAGCATGGTATTACGCTGAAGCTGGAGGTGGAGAAGAAGTTGATGGACGACCTCTATGTTGCTCGGGTTGTGAGGGTAGAGGATTAACCCCTTGCTGTTTTTTTGGGGGGGGGGGATTGCGCAGTTTCTGCGTGCTCACGGGAGGCGCTCAGAGGCCTCTTCTCCCATTACTAATGTCGTGGTATGTCAAAAGGAAACCTCCCCGGTAGCCGAAGCTACCGGGGAGTCCAACTACCCTATGAAATTGCAGTTATTTAACGTCCCTGCATGCGGACGAGGGGATTGTAGCAGCAAAACAGGGTGATGTCAAGAATTTTTTTAAGAAAAGAGACGATTTTTTCGTTTTTTTTCAGAGGTTCTCGATAATTCCGAAGAGGAAAGGCGGGGCGGGGGAGGTGAGATCGCCCACAAACCAGAGGAAGGGCCGGGAGAATGAAGTGGCGGGAGCATCCTGCGTGGGGGGGAGGGCAGTAGCCTGTCGGGGTGCGGGGGAGAGGGAGAACGCATGGCAGACGAGCAGGGAGGAGAGGGGGACCTGCGCGGGTGAAAGCCGGCGGAGGGCACCCGGTGCGGTGAGGGCGTCGAGCCCCGGCAGCGGGGGCAGGGGGGAGACGGCGCGCGGGGCGGGGTTTGTGTGCACCGCCGGCAGCGAGATGGCCGTGAGCGCCTGCGGTGTGCGAGCCAGCGCGGCGCGGATGTCACTGAGCTGCTGCGGGGTGAGCTGCTGCGCAAACTCCCGCGCCGGGGTACGGGGCAGGATGGCGCAGAAGAAAAGCGGCTCGCCCTCCGCCCCCTCCTGCGGCAGCAGGGGCAGCGCTAGGGCCACCCAGGATTCATCCTCCGCGCGGGCAAGCCGGGCCGGAATGCTCCCCCGCAGGGTCGGCACTTTGGGCTGCAGGCCGTTGGCGTTATCGAAAGGCAGCTCCTTCACGAACTCGACGGGAAAAGCCGTAGCGGGGCCCGGGATGGCGGTGGCGAGAAAAGCCACCATCTGAGGCGACTCCCCGAGGACGGAGTCCGGGCCGATGCTCAGCTCCGGGGAAATACCCGTGGCCTCCTGCACGGATTGGGCCATGATGTGCATGGCCTCCGAGGCCGTGCCGGTGAAATCCACCGCCATGATACCCGCCTGCGTGGGCGGCACGGAGAAAGGCAGCGAGGCCTCTGCAAACAAGCCACAGAAGACCCTCGGGAGCGGGTTAGTGTTCGGGAGATGCTCCGGCAGAGAAAGCTCCGTTCCCGCCCCGGGTGCCGCTAAATCGGCCAGGTGATGCAACAAAGCCGCCGTGGCCAAGGGGGCAGTGAGCACATTGCCCGGCGCCCCGGCCAGCTCTGCCTGCAGCAGACGCAGGGAGAACGCATCGCTCTGCACCCCGCCCTCCGGGAGGGGCAGGGCCGCCGCCGGATCCCTGACCGCCGCAGGGGCTGCCGCACGGCGCAGGGTGGGCAGCAACAAGGCCGCCGCCAAGCCGCACACCACACAGAGCAGCCCCGCGCGCACCCGCGCATCAGCTATAAAGAGAGAGAGCTTCATCGAGGTCGTGGTCAGGGGTTACGCAGTACTTGGCGCCCAGCTCGATGGTGGCGCTGTTGCCCAGTGAATTGCGGAAGGTGAGCCGCACGGGAGTCTTGCCCGGGTGCTTCAACAGAGTGTCGCGGATGAGTTCCAAGTCCCCCGTATCGTGCCGGGCGGTGTTGAGCACTACCTCGTAAAAACGCGGCTTGCCCTTGCGCTTGCTGCCGTTGCCGATGAGCTCCAGCCCGTTGGCGGATACCTTCTTACCGCCTGTCTTTTCGTCCTCCGTGATTCGGGCGCGGAAGCGCACGAAACTGCCTTCCTGCAACAGGCCCTCCACCTGCGCGGCCTTGTCGTAGGAATCCCCCCATACTAGGGCCTCGGTCGTGCCCGTAAAGTCCTCCACGGTGATAATGGCGAACTTCTTGCCACTGTTCTTGCTGACCTTGGTAACGATGCTGCGCAGCATGCCCGCCATGTCCCTGGGGCTGCGGATTTCCTCCGCCGTCAGGTCCGGCAGCGTGCCGATTTTGACATAGCGCGGGTGGTCGATGACCCCCTGCATGCTGTAGAGCGGGTGGCCGGTGAAGTAGGCTCCCGTCAGGAACTTTTCATCCTCCAGCCGCTTGTTTTTGGGCCACTCCTGTTGCACGGCCCGGTCCTTGGCAGAGGCAGTCGCGGTGTCCATCATGTTGAAGAGCGCCATCTGGCCGGCTTCGGCATCCTTGTGCACCCCGGCCGCACCGCCCAGACTCTGCTCGATCGAGCAGAAGATCTGCGCCCGGCAAACGTGCATCCAGTCAAAGGCCCCGCACTGCACCAGAACCTCCAGCTGGTTGCGGCGTACGCTCTGCGGCGGGATGCGGTAGCAGAAGTCCTCCAAGCTCTTGAAGGGTCCGTTTTTCTCGCGTTCTTCTACGATGACCCGGACGGTTTCCGCGCTCATGCTCTTGACGGAGGCCAAGCCGAAGCGTACGGCCAGCTTGCCGTTGGGCAACGTCTCCGGCCGGAACTTCACATCGCTGTGGTTCACGCAGGGGCCCAGCACCTCGATGCCGAGTCGGTTCACTTCCTGGATATACACGCCGATTTTTTCGTTGGTGGATTCGTTGGACATGATGCCGCAGAAGAATTCCACCGGGTAATGCGCCTTGAGGTACGCCGTCCAGTACGAGATGTGCCCGTAGCAGGCGGAGTGCGATTTGTTGAAGCCGTAGCCGGCGAACTTCTGAATCTTATCGAAGATGGCGTTGGCTGTCTTCTCATCGATGTTATTGACATCCGCGCAGCCCTTGACGAAGCGCTTACGCTGCTCCATCATTTCATTCATGTCCTTATGGCCCATGGCTCGGCGCAGTAGGTCTGCACCGCCCAGGGTATAACCGGCTAACATCTTGGCGGCGGCCTGCACCTGCTCTTGGTAAATCATCACCCCGAAGGTAATGCCGGAGACCTGCTCCAGCAGCGGGTGCTCGTACACCGCCTTCTTCAGCCCTTTCTTCACCGCAATCATGTCATCCATGAACTGCATGGCACCGGGGCGGTAGAGGGCCAGCAGGGCGATGATGTCTTCGATGTTATCAATGCCGTAGCGCTTGCAGGTTTCCACCATGCCGCCGGATTCCAACTGAAACACGCCCATCGTCTCGCCGTTGTTCAGCAGGGCAAAGGTTTCCTTGTCCGTGATGTCCACCTCATCGTAGCGGAAGTCCGGTACGCGCCAGCGCACATAGCGCTCGGCGTCCTTCATCACGGTCAGGGTCTTCAGCCCCAGGAAGTCCATCTTCAGCAATCCGGCGTTGTAGATGGCGCCCATGTCGCACTGGGCCACCACTTCGCCCTTGGGGTTGGAGAGGTCATCGCGCGTCAGGGCCACATAGTCATCCAGAGGGCGGTCACCGATCACCACGCCGGCGGCGTGCATGCCCACGTTGCGCACCGTGCCCTCCAGCTTCAGGCCGTAGTCCCATATCTCGCGGTAGGTCCT
>CAMEZO010000143.1 GCA_945947905.1 uncultured bacterium | reverse complement strand
GGAGCAACCCACCGCCCTGTATGGGGCAGACGATAAGCTGCTGGATGAAATCAAGGATACCCACGTCCGCGCCTTGGAGCTGCAGAGCCGCCTGGAAGCCCTGCGCGACCGCTTCAAGTCCATGCAGCAGGAAGTAGCCCAACCCTCTCAAGCACAATGAGTACCCCCGACGATTCCCACATGCCGCAGCCGGCCGCCGAGCAAGCCCCCCACGACACCCCGAAGGCAGAGCCGGCCCCGCAGCCCGAGGCTCCCGCCCCGCGCCGCCGCCGGTTCGCCGCGGGCGCCCTCGTCATTGATACCCTCTTGGTCGGCACCACTGTCGGCGTGCTGGCCTTCGGCGCCTATTACCTGAAGCTGCAGATGGACCGCTACCATGTGCCCACCCCGCTGGAGCAGGCCCTGGAGGAGCAGGCGGATCTGCGCGCCCGCGCCAACCGGCTTGCCGAGGCCAAGGCTCCCCTCCTCCCCCAAAATCGCCTCGCTTCCGGTATCAAGGCCCTCGAGGCGCGGCAGGCGGAGCTCGACAAGGAAACCCGCGACCTGCGCGCCTCCATCGAGCAGCACAAGGATAAGCTGGAGAACGAACGTGCGGCTGTCCTCGCCGCCCAGCATGATATACGCCGCGCGAACAAGGAGGCTCGCTCCGTGGCGCGCAGCCTGCTGCCCGGCCTGGTCATCGCCAAACTCGCCACGGTCAGCGGTCGGGAATACCCGCAGGCTACCATCATCCGCGTCAGAGACGGCAAGCTCGTCCTGCGCTACCCCGGCGGCTCCGCGAGCGTCCCGCTCAGCTCGGTGGATATGAACTCCCTGCCGGAGATCGCGCGCTATGCTTTCGATCGTCTCGACCTCGTGGATATGAGCGACTTCGTGAAGGGTAAGGTGCCGCCGGAGGCTTTCAAGAAGGCCAAAACCTCCCCCGCCCTCACTATCGAGAAGCCCAAGAAGTCTACCATCACCGTGGAATACGACCCGAGCAGCGGTACCCCTACCTTGGACACCGACAGCGGCAGAACCTCTACCACCACGGATCCCTCCGCCGGGGTTGAGGAGGCCGTGCCCGCCGACGGCGCTCCTTGGGAGGCCCCCATCGATGCCCTGCCGCTCTGATTGCCGAAGAAAAAGCTTGCACATCTTTTAAAATCATTCTATAATACGCCCGCTTACACATACACCCCATCAGAACGATGAACAGACTGAAAGGAACGAAGACGGAGGCCAATTTGGCCACAGCCTTTGCCGGCGAGTCGCAGGCCCACACCAAGTACCTGTACTACGCCTCCAAGGCCAAGAAGGACGGCTATGTGCAGATCGCAAACCTCTTTGAGGAGACCGCTCACAACGAGCGCGAGCACGCCAAGATTTGGTTCAAGCTGCTGCACGGCGGCATTCCCGCTACCACGGAGAACCTCAAGGACGCCGCCGGCGGCGAGAATTACGAGTGGACCGACATGTATGCCGGTTTCGCCAAGGAGGCTCGCGAGGAGGGCTTCGAGGACATCGCGGCCCTGTTCGAGGGCGTGGCTGCGGTGGAGAAGCACCACGAGGAGCGCTACCGCAAGCTGCTCGCTAACATCGAGGGCGGCTTGGTCTTCTCCCGCGACGGTGAGCAGATCTGGCAGTGCGCCAACTGCGGCCACATCTGCGTCGGCAAGCAAGCCCCGGAGGTCTGCCCCGTATGCGACCACCCGCAGGCTCACTTCCGCATCTTGGCTCAGAACTACTGATCCTGCGCCTCCCGCAACAAATGACCGCACCCCACGGCCTCACGGCTGCGGGGTGCTTTTGTGCCCCGCACAACGGGCAGGCTGTGCTCTCCACCTCCCCCGGCTTCCGCGAAGCATATCTTTTCCTACCGAAACTACCCACCGACATCCCCGCCCGGTAGACTACATCACCCGGTATGCCCTCTGCATTTTGAATGCTGTAGCAAGAAAAAAATGCAGATTTACCTTATTTTTCAACACTTTTTTGCCGAGGCATTTCGGAGGTCGAGGCAGTCAAAAATGCCCGAATTTTCTGTAACTCGTTGAGTGTCAACGGCTAGCATGCCCTCTGCATTCAAAATGCTGTAGACTCGTCCCCGGAAACAGGAACGGGATCCTCCGCAGGGGAGCATAGGGGCTTCGTGCGGGGGATTCCGGTAAGAGTCAAGCTTCATGCATTCTCTCACCGTGCCGCCCGGCACCTTGCTCGCGGGGATGATGCAGAGTGACTCCCCACCCCTTTCTCATATCTATTCAACATGCACGCATCATGAAACCGCATCTTCCGCTTGCGCTCCTTGCAGCGCTCATGCTCACCGCCCCGGCACGGGCTATCGAGATCCCCGCAGAGTATGACGAAATTGAAGTCTGGGCTGCCAGCTATCTTGATGACCATGACGTTAATTCATCAACGGATTACAAAGCATTCATTCTGGGAACGGATGTCAACTGTACTCCGACCTCAAACACCAAGTGGACTTCCTTCACTCCCTTGATGAGCGGAGGAAATCTCATCTTTACGACAGCGGAAGATACTACCCCGGCGGTGCTTACGTTCAAAAACGGGGCATCGTCCGTATTCAAGCAGCCTGCTTTGCTTACATTCGACACGCTAGGTAGGCTGGAGCTTTCGAGCAATTCCGGAGCCGCGATTGATTTGGGGGGGAGTGGGACTCTTCAAATTTCCAATGTGGGAACCGGGTCTACTGACGGTACGGATGCAGTGTTGTTCAGCGATAATAAGCTATCTACTTCGGGTGACAGTGACCGGTTGGGTGGAGCCATTCACGCCGGAGCTTCCTCCTCGATCAGTGTGAGTAATAATGGCGGTGTCGCCTTTCGGACGAATACGTATACTGCCTATTCTGCCGCCAGAGGAGGTGCTGTGTATTCCGGAGGCACAATTCAAATGAACGGTAACGGCGCTGTTACTTTTCAGGGAAATAAGGCTCAAAGAACGTCTTCCTCAGGCCTTTCATATCAAGCCGCCGGCGGAGCTCTATATGGTAACGTTGTAGAGATTAGTCAGAACGGGAATGTCGTCTTCAGCGGAAATTCAGCATATGATGCCGCATATCATGCTTACGGTGGTGCAATTTACTCTACGGGGAAGCTGACATTCATGGGTAACGAATCCCTATCTTTTGCCCAAAATACGGCTGTTTCTGTTAAACATTACTATTATGATGGTGGCTATTACGGGAAGGCCGACGGTGGAGCTCTATACAGTGAGCGCGGTGTGGTGATTGCCGGTACAACTGATTCCGTTCAATTTGTGGGGAATAAGGTCAGCGGTTATCACTTTTCACGTGGTGGTGCCATCTATTCTAGGGGTGGAGCGGTAGTATTGAGAAATAATGCTTCCGTGGAGTTTTCCGGAAATAAGGCGTTAATATCCGGCTCTTATAGAGAGTGTGCGGGTGGAGCTATCTACTCCACAGCCGGCGTTAGTATCACCGGTAATGGCATCGTGCTTTTCGAGAAGAATTATGAAAATGGCCGGCTGCGCAGTATTTATAATACGGGCGGAACCTTCGAGCTGTCCGCCAAAACCGAGGGGAGCATCATCTTCCATGACAGCGTGTATCATTCCGGTTCTACGGTTAGCTTCAATGCTGACTATGAAGATGCTGCCGGTGTAACGCAGAAGGCCACCGGAGACATCATCTTCAGCGGTAAATACACGGAGGATCATTTACGCGAGATGAAAGGCTCCGCCGGAACGTCGTCGCAGATCACAGACTCCCGCACCAGCGAGATCAATAGCCTCATCACCCTGTACGGAGGCACTTTGCAGGTGGTGGATGGGGCAATCCTGAACGGTAGAGGTCTGACAGTGGCAGATGGGAGCCAAGCGACTCTGCTTCTGCGCAACGGCAGCATGAGCCACAGCGGAAGCAACTTCACCTTCAACTCCACGAGTGAGCTGAAGCTGGAGGGAACGAACACCATCACAGCCTCGAAAGTGACGCTTGGCAGCGGGGCGGCGCTGACAGTCTCCCTGGGGCAGGAGCATCTGAACACGGCTGCCTTGACATTGGGTGGGACGGAATTGGAGACATCCCAATTGGCAGTCAACCTGGAGCGAACGGATGGGCTGACGAGCGGGATGTTCAAGATCATCAGCCAGACGAGCGCGAGCGACTTCACCACCTCCTCTGCGTGGACGGAGGGTAATGTAAGCGTCAACGGCAGCAGCTACGCCAACCGTGCGACATTCAGTGATCTGGTGTGGAAGAACGGCACGCTGTATTACCAAGTGGGCCGTAATATCTGGAGCAATACCTCCGGCGACCGCCTGTGGAATACAAGCTCGGACAACTGGACCATGAACGAGCGCAGCTACACCTACCTGGACGGCATGGACGTGAGCTTCACGGACACGGGCGCGGGCGAGGTGAAGTTGGTGGGCGATGTGGCCCCTGCGAGCATCATTGTGAACAACAGTGAGGGGAACAACTACAGCTTTGTCGCGGCTGGCGGAGGCGGACGCCTGACGGGCAGCACGGGCATCACCAAGGAGGGAACAGGCGAGCTGAGCATTACCACCGCGAATGCGCACACGGGTGCCACAGTGCTGAACGGCGGCACGCTGCGTGTGCAGCACAGCACGGCCCTGGGTGCTACGGCGGAGGGTGGCACGGCTACGGTATCCACTGCCGCGGGGACTACTCTTTCCGTGGAGAATAACAGCCACTTGGTGCTGGCGGGCGTCAACG
>CAMEZO010000142.1 GCA_945947905.1 uncultured bacterium | reverse complement strand
CGCGAGCGCCTGGGCGATGTGGCCAAGCTGCACTTCAAGGTGACGGGCGAGCTCTGAAGCCCCCGTAGTTCACGCAAACGGCGCGACCCCCGTGCATGCGGGAATCGCGCCGTTTGTTGTATCGGCCGGAACGCGTCAGCGCGCGTTGTCGGCGTGGAACTCCTGCAGCGTGCGAACGCCGGTTACCTTATTCTTGTTGTGCAGAATGGCAGCGGCGCAGGCCTTGGCGGAGGAGAGATCCGTGCAGTAGGAAACATTGTTATTCACCGCAGCGGCGCGGATGGCCACCTCATCCTCGCGGGCGTCGTGAGAGCCCGGGGTGTTGATCACGAACACAATCTCACCGTTCTTGATCTGGTCCACAATATGCGGACGGCGCCCCTCCAACACTTTGTAAGCACGCGTGCACTCTACATCGTGCTGCAGCAGGTAGATCATCGTGCCCTTGGTGGCGCAGATGTCGAAGCCGGCGGCGGCAATGTCACGCGCGATGGGCACCACCATCTCCTTGTCACGGTCATTCACGGAAATGAACACCAGGCCGGAATCCGGCAGCGGGTTGAAGGCGGAAATCTGGCTCTTCATGTAGGCGATCTCCGGGTCGGCGTCAATGCCCATCACCTCGCCCGTGGAGTGCATCTCCGGCCCCAGCACCACGTCGATGCCCGGGAAGCGGTTCCAGGGGAACACGGCCTCCTTCACCGTGTAATACGGTGGCACCACCTCCTTGGTGAAGCCCAGCTCCTTCAGCGTGAGCCCGCTCATGACCTTCGCCGCCAGCTTGGCCAGCGGCACGCCGATGGACTTGGACACGAAGGGCACGGTACGCGAGGCGCGCGGGTTCACCTCGATGACATACAGCTGCTCATCCTTGATGGCGAACTGGCAGTTCATGAGCCCCTTCACATGCAGGCGGGCGGCCAGCTCCTTCGCCGCGCGGTGAATCTCCGCCATCATCGCGGGGGAAACCTTGTCCGCCGGGATCTGGCAGGCGGAGTCGCCGGAGTGAATACCCGCCGGCTCCACGTGCTGCATGATGGCACCGATGACACTCGTCTCGCCGTCCGCGATCACGTCCACATCCAGCTCCATGGCATGCTGCAGGAAGCGATCCACCAGCACGGGGCGCTCCGGGGAGGCATCCACGGCCTCGCGCATGTAGGTGCGCAGTTCCTGCTCATCGTACACAATCATCATGGCGCGCCCGCCGAGCACGAAGGAAGGCCGCACCAGCACGGGGAACCCGATGCGCCGCGCGACGCTCACGGCCTCTTCCTCGTTGGTCGCCGTGCCGGCATCCGCCTGCTTCAGGCCGATTTCATCCAGCAGGGCGGAGAAGTACTTGCGGTCCTCCGCCAGCTCGATGCTGCGGGGGGAGGTGCCGATGATGGGCACGCCGCGCTCCTTGAGGGCCGCCGCCAGGTTCAGCGGGGTCTGGCCGCCGAACTGCACGATGACGCCGTCCGGTTTCTCCTGCTCGCAGATGTTCAGCACATCCTCCAGCGTGAGCGGCTCGAAGAAGAGTTTGTCGGAGGTATCGTAGTCCGTTGAGACCGTCTCCGGGTTGGAGTTCACCATGATGGTCTCGTAGCCGAGCTCCTTGAGGGCGAAGGAGGCGTGCACGCAGCAGTAGTCGAACTCGATGCCCTGCCCGATGCGGTTCGGGCCGCCGCCGAGAATGACGATCTTCTTCTTGTCGTTCGGGCGCGCCTCGTTTTCCTCGCCGTAGGTGGAATAGTAATAGGGGGTGTAGGCCTCGAACTCCGCCGCGCAGGTGTCGACCAGGCGGTAAGTGGGGATGATGCCCTTGGCCTTGCGCTCGGCGCGCACCTCGTCCTCGGTGCAGCCGCGGGCCAGGGCAATCTGGCGGTCGGAGAAACCGAGCTGCTTGGCGCGGCGCAGGTCCAGGGTTTTGAGCTGCATGCCGGCCTCGGCCAACTGCTGCAGCTGGTCCAGGAACCAGGGGTCAATCTGCGTCAGCTCCCACACCTCTTCTTGGGTGAAGCCGTGGGTGAAGGCTGTTTGCAGCCAGAAGATGCGCTCCGCATTCGGCATGGCCAGCTTGGCCGCGATCTCTTCGCGCGTCGGGTTCTTGGGCTCCTTCGTGTCGAAGCCGAAGCCCCAGCGACCCGTCTCCAGCGAGCGCAGGGCCTTCTGCAGGGACTCCTTGAAGGTGCGGCCGATGCTCATCACCTCGCCCACGCTCTTCATGGACGTGGTCAGGCGCTCATCCGCGCGCTTGAACTTCTCGAAAGTGAAGCGGGGAACCTTGGTCACCACGTAGTCGATGGAGGGCTCAAAGGAGGCCGGCGTCTCGCGGGTGATGTCGTTGCGCAGCTCATCGAGCGTGTAGCCCACGGCCAGCTTGGCGGCCAGCTTGGCGATGGGGAATCCCGTGGCCTTCGAGGCCAGGGCGGAGGAGCGGCTCACGCGCGGGTTCATCTCGATGACGATCATGCGCCCCGTCTTGGGGTCCATGGCAAACTGAATGTTCGAGCCGCCCGTCTCCACGCCGATCTCGCGGATGACGGCAAAGGAGGCGTCGCGCATGATCTGGTACTCGCGGTCCGTCAGGGTCTGGATGGGCGCCACGGTGATGGAGTCGCCGGTGTGCACGCCCATGGGGTCCAAGTTTTCGATGGAGCAGATCACCACGCAGTTGTCGTTGCGGTCGCGCATCACTTCCATCTCGAATTCCTTCCAGCCCAGCAGCGATTCCTCAATCAGCACCTCGGAGACCGGGGAGAGGTCCAGGCCGCGGGCCACAATCTCCTCAAACTCGGCCTTGTTGTAGGCAATGCCGCCGCCCGTGCCGCCCAGGGTGAAGGCGGGGCGAATGATGACGGGGAAGCCGCCGATGGTGTTCTTCTGCACGCTCCACGCCTCCGTCATGCTGCGGGCCGTTCCGGAGGCGGGCACGTCCAAGCCGATCTTGATCATCGCGTCCTTGAAGCGCTGACGGTCCTCGCCCTTGTCGATGGCGTCCGCATTCGCGCCGATCATGCGCACGGCGTATTTCTCTAGCACGCCGCTGCGGTGCAGCTCCATGGCGCAGTTCAGCGCCGTCTGCCCACCCAGCGTCGGCAGCAGCGCATCCGGCCGCTCCCGGGCAATGATTTTCTCGACGTATTCCGGCGTAATCGGCTCAATGTAGGTGCGCGGCGCCGTCTCCGGATCCGTCATGATTGTCGCCGGATTCGAGTTCACCAGCACCACCTCGTAGCCCTCTTCCCGCAAGGCTTTGCACGCCTGAGAACCTGAATAATCGAACTCACAACCCTGGCCGATGACGATGGGGCCGGAACCAATGACGAGAATCTTCTTAATGGACGTGTCTTTAGGCATGGCGAACGTGTAAACTTGCAGATATATGCCACAATCAGAGCAAAAATGCAAGACTAATGTGCGGATTGCCCGTTTTTTTCGCGTTTTACCCTCCCGAAGCCCCCTCCGAACCAAACTTTTTGCGCCTGCGGACGCTTTTTTTCTTGCTTTCTCTCTTCACCGGGGGTATCATCACTATTGCAAGAGTGCATCCCATGCACTATCCCAGCCAGTTCCAATCTTTAACCAGTAAAGGAGGTAAAACCATGCAGACATCGAATGTTGAAACGAACATTGTTGTTACCGGGCGCCACATTGAAGTGACAGACGCAATCCGCGACTTCGCCACCAAGAAGATCGAGTCCATCCACATCGACTACCCGAAGATCGTGGAGGCCCGCGTCGTGGTGGACGTGCAGAAGGACCGCCAGACGGCGGAGATCGTGCTCTTCTGCGCAGATCACATCACCATCCAGGCTTCCACCACCTCTGCCGACCTCTACGCCGCCATCGACGAGACGGTCACCAAGATCATGCGCCGCATGCGCAAGCACAAGACGAGGCTGATGAAACACTTCCGCCCCCACCGCTCGCAGTCCATCCGCACCCTGGAGGCCAAGGTCTACGGCGAGGAGCTGCTGGACGACGAGGTTGACGTGGAGGCCGCCGAGGACCCGAAGCCCATCCGCATCTCCCGCGAGGGCTACGAGCTCAAGACCATGTACAAGGAGGATGCCATCATGGAGCTGGAGATCTCCGGCAAGCCCTTCATCCTCTACCGCAACGCTCGCCGCAACGTGCTCCAGATTGTGTACCGCCTCCTCCCGGGCGAGTACTCCATCATCGAGCTCGGCAACGAAATCAAGGCCTGAGCCGCCGGCTCTTCCCCTCCCTCTCCCGACAGGGCTCCCCGCCCCGCCGGGGGAGGTTTTTATGGTGTGCCCACTTTTTCGGACACACCATACCGGGACGCCGACTGCCCCCGGGTACCTTGCGTGGCTTGTGCGTGCGGGGAAAATGGTGAGAAACTTTTCTCCCGTTCGCTGATTCCCCCTATAAGGATGGTATGAAACAAGTTCCTATGTACAACTCACCTGCCCTCCGTTCCTCTCGTCTGCTGCCTGTTGTTCTCAGAACCGGCTGCTGTTCTCTCGCATTGTCGGCCGCGATGTTGCTTGCTGTGCCGCAGGCGGAGGCCGGTGTCGCGGGCACCGCGCGCAAGGTAGCTGTCAAAGTCATGAAGGGGGCGCCGAAGACGGGGGGCGGGATGGTCGATGATGCGGCGGAGGTCGCCGGGAAGCTGGGGCGCTCCCTCAGTGTGGCGGAGAAGGAGGCTCTGAACCGATACGGTAAGCAGTTCGGGGATCTTTTGGCCAAGGATAAGGAGGTTCCCGCTTTGTTGGAGGCGCACGGGGAGGATGTCATCAAGCCGCTGCTTGTCAATAAGACGGCAACCAAGGAGATTCTTGCTCGGGGTGGGGAAAATTACGGCACTCCGTCAAATCAGGCGCGCAAAAATCGGGGCTCGTCCACTGCCGAAGAAT
>CAMEZO010000141.1 GCA_945947905.1 uncultured bacterium | reverse complement strand
TCTGAATCTCGTTGCAGGGGAACACCATGTTCACGCACGGCTCCACGCTGTCCTCCACCTCGATGGTGAGCACACCCGTGTGGCCGTGCAGATCCTGAGCATCGCCCTGGAAACGATAGAAACGGTGGGCATACTGAATGTCAAATGTTGTGATACTTCTCATGGCTGTACGAATCTTGTTCAGCAGCGGTCGGATGGCCGCTGAGCCTACTTTATCATTATTCGAATGAAAAGCAAGCAAAAAAACAAACTTTTCGGGGAAAACTGCGTCAGGCGCGCCGCAGAACCTCCGGCAGCTGCCGCACGGGGAGCCCGATGACGTTGTCGACATCACCCTCTACGCTCTCGACGATGAGTTCGCTCTTTTCCTGCATGGCGTAGGCGCCGGCCTTGTCGAGCACGTAGACCTCGCTCAGGTAGCGGCGGATGTCCTCTGCGCTCATGCGGCGGAAGCGCACATAGTAAGGTGTGTACCTTTCTCTGACACACCCACCCGGGCTAATTCCGGATTCGTGTGCGGGGGTGATTATCTCATGTTCGGTAGTACATATCAACTCTTTTTCGCGACTTAAATACTCCCCGAAAGGAAAGCATAAAACGCCTTTATGGCACATTCTGTAGTGATCAGGGGCCATTACTTCACCTCGAAGAGCTGACGTTCTATTTCTGTTGGGGGCTGATCCAGCAGAGTCAGGAGGTCACCGACCATGCTCTTACTGGCCCCGACGGCTTGGGCGAACTGGCCGAGAGGCAGAGGGGGTAATTTCTCATACTGACCCCGATTAGGCTTGCATAGGGGGCGGAGGGGTGTATACTGGTGGAGGCGGCAGGCAAACGGAGCCGGGCCGCGAGCACCTTAACCACGTTTTTCAGAGATGCAGAGAAGTACCATCATTACCCTGGCTGCGGGCTGTGCGGCGTTGTCCGTGCTGCCCGCCTGCTCCGACGGAGAGGGGCAGGCGACAAAGCAGAAGCAGGAGGCACCGGCCGTCCGAGTTTTCAAACTCCGCAAGCAAACCGTCACCAACTACAACGACTGGTTCGGGTTGGTGAAGGGCATGCAGGACACTGACCTGCACCCGCATGTGAGCGGCTTTATCCTCGAAAAATGCTATGAGGACGGGCGAGCCGTGAAGAAAGGCGATGTGCTCTTCCGCTTGGATGACCAAATTTTCTCCGCCCAACTGGCGCAGGCCAAGGCCAACCTGATGGCGGCGGAAGCGAGCTTGGCCTCCGCCGAGGCGAGCCGCGACAAGAGCAAGCTGGATGTGGAGCGCTACACCAAACTGCTCAAGGACAAGGCTGTCTCCCAAAAAGACTTGGATGATGCCGAGCAGAGGCTCAAGATGGCCGTGGCTGCGGTGGATGCCGCAAAAGCCGGCATCGAGCAGATGCGCGCCGCCGTCAACACCGCACAGATCAACTTGGACTACACCGTCATCCGCGCCCCCTACGACGGCATTATGGGTGCTGCCAACGTATCCGAGGGCGATCTGGTGAGCCCCGCGACCTCGCTCGCCAACATCTCCGACGTGGAAAACGTGCGGGTTGACTTCTCCGCCAACTCCGACCACATGATCAAATACTTCCGCGAGATGGCCGGGGACGAGGACCTGCTGAGCAAGAAAGAAGTGAGCTTCGACCTGATCTTGGAAGACGGCAGCACCTACCGCCACAAAGGGAGACTGACCGCCGTGGACAGCCTCATCACCGGCAACGGCTTGGCCAACCTGCGCGGCACCGTGCCCAACCCGGAGCGCGTTCTGCGCGCCGGCATGACCGTGCGCGTGCACATCCCCGTCAACAAACGCGAGGCCATCCTGGTGCCCGCCGATGCCATCCGCACCGTGCTCAGCAACAAATTCATCCTCGTTGTTGACAAGAAAGGCTGCCCCGTCTCCATCCCCGTAACACCCATTGCCACCTATCACCCGGAGGTAACGGACGACTACGGCTACACCTGCCGCCGCGAGATGGTGGCCGTAGTGGGTGTAAACCGCACCATCACGGAGCGCGTGAAGGAGATGGGCTACGATGACGTGACAGAAGCCCCCGTGGTGGCGGATGAAGACAACGGCCTGATTGCCCAAAACGTCTCCGCCGCCAACAGCCGCCTGGCCAAGGGAGAGAAACCCACCACCATCAAGACCCAAGCACTCTCCCTGCGACCCGTCATCCCCCCTGCCCTGGCCGCCGCCGCGCGCGAGGACAAACCGCAGCCGAACCCCAACGCCAAGCCCACCCTGCCCCCCATCCCCGTGAAGGTGGCCCCCCTTGTGCAGCAGGATGTGGCGAGCTACGAGGACTACTACGGAACCCTGCGCGGCGTGGAGGAAACCGAAATTCGCCCCAAGGTGACCGGCTTTTTGCAGGAACGCCACTTTAAGGAAGGCGGCTTGGTGAAGAAAGGCGATGTGCTCTACACCATCGACCCCGCCCCCTTCCGCGCGGCGCTGGATGAGGCACGCGCCAGCCTGAGCGCCGCCAAGGCCGCCGTGGCCAAGGCAGAAGCCACCGAGAAGATGGACGCTGCCAACTACGAACGCCTCCGCCGCCTGAACGAGGAATCCCCCGGCTCCGTGGCCGACAAGGACGTGACGGACGCCCACACCCGGGTGCAGATAGACCGCGCCGACCTGCAGAAGCAGCAGGCCGTGGTGGCCCAGATGGAAGCCGCCGTTTCTCTGGCGGAAATCAACCTGGGCTACACCACCATCACCGCCCCCTTCGACGGACGCATGAGCCTGGACAACTACTCCTCCGGAGCCTTGGTGGGCGTAGATTCCACCAAGCCCCTCGCCTACATCTCCTCCGTCTCGCCGATGCGCGCGGACTTCTGCATGAGCGGCCTGACCGCCCTGCAGGGACTCACCGAGCTGAGCAAGCGCAGCGTGACAGAAAAGGCGCAGACGCCCCTGCCCTCCCTCAAGCTGTACCTGGAAGACGGCAGCCCCTACCCCGCAGACGCGCAGGTGGTGGCGCTGGATAACTCCCTGAGCACCAGCACCGGCACCATCAAAGTGATCTCCCACGTAGAAAACAAAGACGGCAGCCTGCGCACCGGCATGCCCGTGCGCGCCTCCGCCCCCGTGAACGCCCGCAAGGGGGCCTACCTGGTGCCGGCCCGCGCCCCGCTCTTCAGCAACGGCAGAAACCTCCTCGTGCTCATGGCCCCGGATAACACGCCCGTGATGCTTCCCATCACCAAGCTGGGCCTGGTCAATGTCAAGGTACCGAACCCGGACGGCACGCTTGTTGCGCAGCCCATGGAGATCATCGACGCCGACCGCGAGACGGCAGGAGCCATTGCCCTGATCCGCAGCAAGTCGGAGACCTTGGAGCAGCTCATCCTGAAGCAGGCCCAAGCCGCAGACTGGCGCGAGCTGCTGATGCGCAAGAGCGAAGTGACGGACGCCCGTGCCCTGGCCGAGAAACTGCACGGCGGCCCCCTGCCGGACAACGCCCCGGAGGAAGCCAAGGTGGCGGACTGGGATGCCCTAGTCCTCAAGAACGGCGGGGCGACCACCTACCGCGAGCTGATGCTCAAGCTCTCCGGTGCCGGCGATGAGCTGGACCTGATTGCCAAATCGAGCGGCTGCTCCTCCCTGCTGGAGATGACCCTCAAAACCCTGGGCTTTACGGATATGAAGAACGTGCCCGTGGTGGTGGAAGGCTCCATCATGGCCGCACGCGCCTACGGCGAGAACGCGAAAGCCAACGGCAAGGCCAACAAGCTCAAGCCCACCCCCTTCATCTATGTGCCCACCAAGCCGACCGTGCCGTCCATCACGACCACCCCGGCAGAAACCGAGCAACAAACCATTAACCTGTAACGCACCATGTCCCCATTCTTCATCAAACATCCCATCATTGCGGGTGTCATTGCCATTGCAACGACCCTGCTGGGTATCATCAGCATGTTGGGCCTGCCCATTTCGCAGTACCCCGACATCTCGCCGGCCACCATTCAGCTCGCCACCAGCTACCCCGGCGCCAATGCCACCGAGGTGGCGGAATCCGTGGCCACGCCCATCGAGCTGCAGCTCAACGGCATGGAAGGGCTGGACTTGCACAACTCCACCTCCTCCAACAACGGAGCCTGCTCGCTGAGCGTGGTTTTCGAGCCGGGCAGCGACATCAACACGGCGCAGCAGCTCACCAACATGCGCTACAACCAAGCGGCCTCCGGCCTGCCGCAGCAGGTGTCCGCCCAGGGTATCACCATCACCCAGAGTACGGGCCTGCCGCTGGTGATTTATGAGCTGGACTCCCCCGATGAGTCCTTCAACCCCATTGACCTGGCGGGCTACGCCTACATCAACATGGTGGAGCGGCTCAAGCGCGTGGAAGGTGTGGGCCAGGTGCAGGTGTTCGACGGCAAGTATGCGGTGCGTATTTGGCTGGATGCCTCCAAGATGGCGCAGAAGAACATCACCGTCAGCCAGGTGTCGGATGCCGTCAAGAAGCAGAACACCATCAACCCCGGCGGTGCCGTGGGTGCCGAGCCCATGCCCGGCGGTCAGGAGTTCACCTACACCATCCGCAACCAGGGCCGCTGCGCGAACCTGGAGGAGTTCGGCAACATCATCGTGCGCCAACAGCAGCAGGGTACGGAGGCCGTGCGCCTGCGCGATATTGCCCAGATAGAGCTCGGCTCCCAGAGCTACTCCATGGCAGCCCGCATCAACGGACGTCCCGCAACGGCCATGGGTATTTACCAAGCGGCCAACGCCAACGCCATCGCCACGGTGGATGCCCTGCGCAAGGCCTTTGCGGAGATGGAACAGCAGTTCCCGGAGGGAATTCACGGCTCCATCACCCTGGATACCTCCACCCCCGTGCGCGAGTCCATCGAGGAAATCATCCATACACTCTTCGAGGCCCTGGTGCTGGTGGCCGTGGTGGTGTTCCTCTTC
>CAMEZO010000140.1 GCA_945947905.1 uncultured bacterium | reverse complement strand
AAATCCGCTGCCCTGCAGGTGGTGTACAAACGCCTGTGCCGCATCGGTCTGGGGGACTTCTGCCTGCGCCTGCACTCCAACAAAGCCAACAAGAGCGAAGTGCTCAAACAGTTTGACAGCGTGCGGCGCATGACGGTGGAATTCGATGCCGCCGCACAGCAACAGAACCTGCAACAACTGGCCGAAAAACGCACCTGCTTATCCGCCGTACACCGCGCCCTGCACACCCGGCGAGCCGATGGGAGCACCCTGCTGCACGAAATGATCACGGAGCTGGAGGGACGTGACCTTCCCGAGGTAGCCACCGCCCCCCTGCGGGAAGATGCCGAGACCCTCCGCGCCCTGCAACAGACCGCCGAACAGCTGGATACCCTCGCCGAACCCTTGCAGAACTACTTCGGCACGGCAGCCATGGGCCTGAAACTGCCCGCAGGCTGCACCCCCGCTGAGGAACAAGCCGCCGCCGACCTGATGCGCTCCCTCCAAGGAGCAGAACACACCTGCGACGCCGCCCGCGCGGAACTCTGCGCCGCCCTGAACCTGGAGTCCACCGCCGCCGCCACCCCGGAGACCGATATGGCCCTGCTGAAAGCCGCCGAACTCATCCCCGGCGGCAGCGCAGCACGTCCCCTGCCCACCGAGGCCCTCCTGCGCCCCATGCAAGACTACGCCGCCGCGCAGGCGAGCCTCTCCGTGCCCTACACAGCGGACGCCGAGCTGCAGGAAGACCCCGCCGAGCTGCAACGCCGCTGGCGAGAAGCCGCCGGATGCTTTGCCCCCATCCGCTGGTGGAAGCAGCGCGGCCTGCGCCGCAAGCTGGCCGTGCTCGCCTACCCCAACACCCCCACCTCCCCGGAGGCGGACTTGGCGGCCCTGTTGACCATGCGAAAGGCACGGGAAGAAGCTAACGCCCTGCTGCCCGAGCGAGCCGCGACCGAACGCCCTGCCGCTGTTCTGCGCGAGGCGACCCGCCAAAGGCAAGCAGCACGGAAAGCAGCGGAAGCCGTCTGCGCCCCCGATCTACTGCCTGCGAACGCCAAGCAAGCCGGGGAGCTGGCCGATGCCATCGAAGGCGACCCCCTGCTCTGCCGCCAAATCGCCCTCTGGAAGGAAGCCGAAGCAGCAGCCCGCGCGGCGGGATTCGGCATGGTGCCCGACTGGCTGCGGAACGCCACCTGCGCCCCCGGCGAAGCGGCACGGCTGGCACGCACGGTATACGCCCGCAACGCCACCCGCCGCGCCGTGCAGGCCTCCCCGGAGCTGGCCCGCTTTACCCCGCTGATGCACGAGCGGCTCGTCGGCGACTTCTGCGACAAGGACAACGAGCTTACCGAGCGGACAAGCACCGCCATACGCCATGCCCTGTGGCAGCGCAGCATGCAGCTGAAAGACCCGCGCTACGCCGAGGAGCTGAACATCCTGCAACGCGAGCTCACCAAGAAACGCGCGCAGATGCCCCTGCGGCGGCTGGTGGAAAATCTGCCGAACCTCATGCCCCTGCTCAAACCCTGCATGCTCATGAGCCCGCTCTCCGTGGCGCAATTCCTCAACATGCGGAAGGAGCCCTTCGACCTGGTCATTTTCGATGAAGCCTCGCAGATGCGCGTGTGCGACGCCGTGGGGGCGCTGGCCCGCGGCAAAAACGCCGTGATTGTGGGCGACCCGCACCAGATGCCCCCCACCGACTTCTTCTCCGGCCGCGACGAGGAAGACGAAGACGACGAAGAGACCGAGCACGACCTGGAGAGCATCTTGGACGAATGCCTGGCCTGCGGTGTGCCGAGCATGCAGCTGCAGTGGCACTACCGCTCCCGCGCGGAGCAACTCATCGCTTTCTCCAACAACCGCTACTACGGCGGCGAACTGGTCACCTTCCCCGCACCGCAAACCCGCAACACAGCCCTGCAACTGCACCGCGTGCGCGGCGTGTACCGCAAGGGCAGCTCCCGCACCAACCCGCAGGAGGCCGCCGCCCTGGTGGACCATGTGGTGCGCACCCTGACCGCCCCGGGGTTCGTTTATACGGAGATGACCAGCATCGGCATCGTCACCTTCAATAACAAGCAGCAGGAACTCATCGCCGACCTGCTCGATGAAGCCCGCGCGGCGAATCCGGCGCTGGACCGCTTCTTTGACGAAGAGCTGCCGGAGGCCGTATTCGTGAAGAACCTGGAAAGCGTGCAGGGCGATGAACGCGGCATCATCTACTTCTCCACCACCTTCGGGCGGGACAAAGACGGCTCCATGTCCATGAACTTCGGCCCTCTGAACAAGCAGGGCGGCGAGCGACGCCTGAATGTGGCCATCACCCGCGCCCGGGCGGGCATGCACGTCTTCACCTCCATGGACCCCGAGGACATCGACACCGCGAGGACATCCGCACAAGGCGTGGCAGACCTCCGGGGCTTTTTGGAGACCGCCGCCAAGGGCACACCCACCGTGGGCAACATGAAGAACGCCGAAGGCACAGGGCTGGCAGGTCAAGTGGCGGAGGGACTGCGCGGGCTGGGCTGGGAATGCCGCCGCTGCCCCGGTGCCACGGGGATGCAGGCCGATGTGGCTGTGGTGCATCCGCAGGAACCCGACCGCTTCCTGGCCTTGGTACGCACGGACGGAGACGGCACGCCGCAGAGCACCCGCGACCGCGTGAAACAGCGCGATCTGGTGCTGGCAGAGCTGGGCTGGGACGTCCTGCACCTGTGGGCCGCAGACTGGTGGCGCAACACGCAGGATGCCCTCGCGCGGCTGGATGCCGCCCTGCATGCCCTGGTGAAGCGCGGCCCCAAACCCGCCCGCGAGTGGCCGGACCTGCTGGCCGATCGGGCTCCCATTGCCGATGAAGCGGAAGAAACAGAGGAGGAATCCACGGGAGAAACGCCCCCGCCGCCGTCCTACGAGTCCTATATCCCCACGCACAAGCTGACCTCCAACCCCGCTACCTGGGAGCGCGCCGTGCTGCAGGCCGTGCGCACCGAGGGGCCGGTGACCGCCGAACGCCTGGCGCAGGCCCTGAGCGGCGAGGCCAAGCTCTCCGCCACCGCCCGCTCCACCGTCTTCCGCGCCGCCGTGGACACAGCGACAGCACTGGAGACCCGGCAGCAACTCATCACCGAGTGGGAACAGGACGGCACGGGCGGCACGCAGCGCGTCTACCGACTTCCGGAGCAGGACGCCGTCCGCGTGCGCACGGCGGGGCCCCGCAACATCGAGCAGATCCCGCCCTCCGAAGTACGCGCGCTCGGCAAGCAGGTGTGCGAAACCGAGGCCCTCTTCCCGACCTCGGAGGCCCACATCCGCCGCATTGCGAAGCTGCTGGGACTGCGCGCCACCGCCGGCACCAAGGACACCTTGGCCCGCCTGCTGCGCGAGTCGTGACGGGCAATTTCCCCCGCATGCCGCCGTTTTGCTTTGACATCCCGGCGGCAAATGCGTATAATAGCCGCGCATGAGTGCCATTTTCAACCCGGAAGACTACTTCCGCCGGTACACCGTGGAGGAAATCTTCGGTGCAGGGGCGGAGTGTGAGGTGGACTTGGGCTGCGGCGACGGCGGCTTTTTGCTGCAAATGGCCCGGCACTACCCGGAGCGGCGTTTTCTGGGGGTGGAACGGCTGCTGGGACGCATCCGCAAGGTGTGCCGCGACAGCGAAAAACAGGGCCTGACGAATGTGAAGGGCCTGCGCGCGGAGAGCCGCTACTTCCTGGAGTGGATGATAGCACCGGGTAGCATTCGGCGACTGCACTACCTCTTCCCGGACCCCTGGCCCAAGGAGCGCCACCACAAGAACCGCCTGGTGCAGGGGAGCCTGCTGCCCATCATGCACCGCGCCCTGGCCACGGGGGGTGAGTTACTCTTCAAGACGGACCACGAGGACTACTACGAGTGGGTCTGTGAGCTGCTGGACGAAAGCCCGCTGTTCACGCGGGCGGAGTGGGATGCTCCCTTCTACCCCAAGACGGATTTCCAGCTGCAATGGGAGGCCATGGGGAAGGAAATTCACGCTGCAAAGTATATCAAGAACGATGAGCTTTGACCTGACCACCACGGACCCGAGCGGCGCGCGACGGGGCACCCTGCACCTTCCGCACGGGGATGTGCCGACCCCCATTTTCATGCCCGTGGGCACGCAGGGGACGGTCAAAACCCTGCACCCGGAGGACCTGGAAGCCCTGGGGGCACGCATCATTCTGGGTAACACCTACCACCTCTGCCTGCGCCCGGGAGATGAAGCTATCCGCGACTTGGGCGGTCTGCACCGCTTCGCCGGCTGGGAGAGGCCCATCCTGACGGACAGCGGGGGCTTCCAGGTGTGGAGTCTCGCGCGCCTGCGCAAAATTACGGAGGAAGGGGTGCGCTTCTGCAACCACATCGACGGGGCGTACATGATGCTCTCCCCCGAGCGCAGCATGGAAATACAGGCCAACCTGGGCAGCGACATCGCCATGCTTTTCGATGAATGCCCGCCCTACCCCTGCGACCGCAAGTATGCGGAGAAATCGCTCGGTTATACCCTTCGCTGGGCCAAACGCTGCAAGCAGTGGGTGCAGGAGCACGAGCCGCAGACAGCGGGCTGCCCCCAGCAGCACTTCGGCATTGTGCAGGGCTCCGTCTATGCGGATCTGCGCAAGAGCTGCGCAGAGGAGCTGGCGGGCATGGATTTTGACGGCTATGCGATAGGCGGTGTTTCCGTGGGCGAACCGGAGGAGGAGATGCTGCGCGCCATCGAGAACACGACCCCCTATTTACCGACAAATAAACCGCGCTACGCCATGGGGCTGGGTACACCTATTCAGTTGCTGGAGATGATCGAGCGCGGCGTGGATATGTTTGACTGCGTGATGCCCACGCGCCTGGCGCGGCACGGCATTGCGATGACACCCGATGGGCCGATCCACATCAAAAACGAGCGGTGGAAGAATGATCAGGCCCCGCTGGATGCCGAGG
>CAMEZO010000139.1 GCA_945947905.1 uncultured bacterium | reverse complement strand
TGGGCAAAGGCAAAGTCATCCTTGATGAGCCCCATGTGCTCCGCGATGAAGAAGATAACGCGGGTAACCACGATGGCACCGATGAGCGAGGTGATGATACCGACGCTGGTGGTGACGGCGAAGCCCTTGATGGAACCGCTGGCCAGCCAGAAGAGGATCACGGCCGTGATCAGGGACGTGATGTTGGAGTCCCAAATGGCTGAGAAGGCCTTTTCATACGCATTGCGCAGGCAGGTGATGAAGGGCCGCCCCAGCTTGCGTTCCTCGCGCATGCGTTCGTAGATCAGCACGTTGGCATCCACCGCCACACCCATGGTCAACACGATACCGGCGATACCCGGCAGGGTGAGCACGAAGCCGAACAAGCTCATGAGACCCAGCAGGATGAGCGCGTTGATGGAGAGACCCACCATGGCCACCATACCGGACCAACGGTAGTACCAATAGCAGAAGAAGAAGATGGCCACCATGCCCACCAGACCGCCGATTTCGCCCTGCTGCAGGGCGCTCTTGCCCAGCTGGGCGGATACGTCCTTGCGGCCCAGTACCTTCAGGTCGCTGGAGAGCGGGTTGGCCAGAGCCTTGGAGATATCCTCCGGCTCGCCCACACCGTTCAAACCGGTGATCTGGAAGTCTTTGTGCAGCACGGCCTGCACGACGGGGGCGCACTTCACCTGGCTGTTGAGCACCACGGCCATGCGGTCGCGACCCAGCTGCATCTTGCCGGTCAGTCGGGCCATGCGTTCGGCACCGTCGTTGTTGAGCGTAACATTCACCATGCCGCGCTCGGCGTAGTTCGGGCTGGCCTTGGAGACGTTCGCACCGGTGATGTAGACGCCGCGTTTCTCGGCAGAGGAGGGTTTCTCAAGCACGCGGAAGTCGATGATGGGCTTGCCTTCCTTGTTCAGCAGGGGCTTGCCGGTCTTGTCATCCAACAGGGGGTGCGGGTAGATGCAGGTGTCTTTGCCGCCGAAGTAAGAGAGCGGCGTGCGCGGGGCGCGGGGCGTGCGGGCGGTCTCGCCTTTGGCTTGCTTCTCGCGGTATTCCTCCAGTTGCTTGTGGTAGTTGTCCAGGTCGTTCAGGTATTTCTGCATCACCTGCTGCGCCTCGGGGGTGGCCAAAATGGCTGCTTCGTTCTCGTCCACCTTCAGCAGCTCCAGCTTGGCCATCTTGGTGAGGGTTTTCACCATGGCGTCGATCTTTTCCTTGTTCTTGGTCTCATCCTTGTCCTGCATGGGGATCTGGATGAGAATCTTGTTGCCGGAGTGAATGATCTGCACCTCGCTCGTGCCGGTGGCGTTCAAGCGCTCGTTCAGAATGTCGCAGGCCTGCTGCATCTCCGTGGCCTCAGGCGGTACTTCGCGCCCGCGGTCGTCAATCTTGGGCTGCACCTCCAGCGTCAGCTCCACGCCACCGCTGATGTCGATGCCGTAGTTGATGCCGTTGACAAAAAGCGACATGAGAGAGAAGGCCGACAGGCCGATGATGAATGCAGCACCCGCATTCCGCTTCGTCCGGTCTTCCTCGGAGGAAAGATACCAGATAAACAGGCCGATGAGGACAATGCCTGTGATGAAGTAGAATGCCGGCGTGTTGATGAGGGTTTGTATAAACTCAGACATGGTGGCGGACTTAAAATGAACCGCAGCATTATGCCTGTTTTTTCGGCGGGCGTCAAGCATCAAGTGTGCCATGACGCAGCTTTTAGGCCCGAATACGGCCTTTTGGAATTGACATCGGGGCGTGTGCAGGGTAAGATGTCGCGGGGCTTGCCCCGGTTCATTTCATCATCATTCCGTATATGAAGAATACGCTTATTACTGTTGCTTTGGGCCTTGCCGCTCTTTCTCCCGCTGCCTTTGCCGCCCCCGGGGATATCGCCCGCGCCGCCGGTTCCGCCGCCAAGGCTGCCGCCAAGCAGGCCGCTGCGGAGAAGGCTGCCGAGAAGAAGGCTGCTGCCCAAGCCAAGGTGGACGCTGCTAAGGAGAAGGCTGCTGAACGTAAGGCTGCCGCTCAGGCCAAGGTGGATGCCGCCAAGGAGAAGGCCGCTGAACGCAAGGCTGCCGCGCAGGCTAAGGTTGACGCTGCCAAGGAGAAAGCGGCCGAGCGTCAGGCCGCTGCTCAGGCCAAGATTGATGCCGCTAAGGAGAAGGCTGAGTCCGTTCAGAAGGCAATTGACGCTGTCTCCGGTGCCACGGAGGGCGTTTCCGCCGGTTCCGTGAAGGACATCGTGGTGGAGGCCGCCGAGCAGAAGGCCAAGGAGAAGGCTGCTGAGGCTGCCACCAAGGCGGTGGAGCAGGGGATTAAGTCCCTGGTTGAGTAAGAAGCCTGCTCTCTTTTCACGATCCCCCGGTGGCATGGCGTCGCCGGGGGATTTTTTCGGGCTTGACAGGAGTGGGAAAAGGTGATACGCTCTCGGTCAGAATGAACTTCAGTGAAAAATTGAGTGCGCGAATTCGCGCGACACGGTCGGCCCTGTGTGTGGGCTTGGATCCCCGCCCGCAGTCGGACAACATGCAGGAGCTTGCAGCGTGGCTGCGCCGAGTGGTGGAGGAGACGGCCCCGTATGCGGCCTGCTACAAGCCCAACATCGCCTACTTTGAGGCCATGGGCATCCCCGGTTTGCAGCTTCTGGAGGACCTGTTGGCGGACATGCCGGGCGATATTCCCGTGATTTTGGATGCCAAGCGCGGTGACATCGGCGAGACGCAGAAGTACTATGCCCAAGCGTACTTTGACCGCTGGAACGTGGACGCCGTGACGCTGAATCCCTTTATGGGCTATGACATTCTGGAGCCCTTTCTGAACCGTCCCGGCAAGGCTGTTTATTTGCTGGCCGTGACCACGAATGCCGGCTCTGCCGACGTGGAGCAGCAGGTGCTGGCCAACGGCCGCCGCGTGTATGAGCTGGTGGGTGATATGGTGCTGCGCGCCCGCGCGGAGCAGGCAGCCACCGAGGTCGGTATGGTGGTGGGGCTGACGAACGCCGGCGCGGATGTGCTGGCTGCCCTGCCGGATGCGCCTCTGCTGATCCCCGGGTTGGGAGCGCAGGGCGGGGATTTGGCCGCCCTGACGGGTGGCAAGCGCGTGGCTCCCCCCGCGATCAATGTCTCCCGCGGCATCCTCTATAAAAATCCCGAGAAGAGTTTTGCGGAGAAAGCAGCGGACTTTGCTGCGCAGATTCGCACGGCTCTCGGTCTGTAACCCCGACCTCCGCTGCCGCCGATGAGACAATATCTGGAACTGCTGGACGATGTGCTGACCCATGGTGTGGGACGCGAGGACCGCACCGGGACGGGTACCATCGGTGTGTTCGGGCGGCAGGCTCGCTTTGACCTGCGGGAGGGCTTCCCCTGCCTGACGACGAAGAAACTGCACCTCCGCTCCATCATCTATGAGCTGCTCTGGTTCCTGAAGGGTAGCACGAATGTTCGCTACCTGCAGGAGCACGGGGTGAGCATCTGGGATGAATGGGCCGATGAGCAGGGCGAGCTGGGCCCCGTGTACGGCGCGCAGTGGCGCAAGTGGCCGGACGGGAAGGGGGGCTGTGTGGACCAAATCGCCAAGTTGGTGGATGGGTTGAAGAATAATCCTTGGAGCCGCCGCCACATTGTATCCGCATGGAATGTTGCGGAGGTGGATTCCATGGCTCTGCCGCCCTGCCACTGCCTCTTTCAGTTCTGCGTCTTGCCACCGGAGAAACCCGAGGGCCGTTGCGGCTTGAGTTTGCAGCTCTACCAGCGCAGTTGCGACCTCTTCCTCGGTGTTCCCTTTAACATAGCAAGTTATGCTCTGCTCCTGATGATGGTGGCGCAGGTGTGCGGCTATGAGGCCCGCGAATTCATCCACACCTACGGGGATTTGCATTTATACCGCAACCACCTGGAACAGGCGCGCCTGCAGCTGACGCGTGAGCCTCGTCCCCTGCCGACCATGCACCTGCGCCCCGAAGTGCGCCGGCTGGAGGACTTCGATTACCCGGATTTTACACTGGAGGGCTACGACCCTCACCCGCATATTAAGGCACCCGTTTCTGTATGAAGTTTCGTTTGACAGGTATCGTTGCCATGGATGCCGCGCGCGGCATCGGGCTGAACAACGGCATTCCCTGGCATTTGCCGGAGGATCTGCGCAACTTCAAGCGCCTGACGATGGGGCATCCCATCCTGATGGGGAGGCGCACTTGGGAGTCCCTGGGGCGACCGCTCCCGGGGCGGCAGAATATCGTGCTCTCCCGCGCCGGAATAAGCGTTCCGCCGGAGGTGCTGTTGCTGCGTGATGTTTCGGAGTTGTCGCAAACGGAGCTGCTGCACGAGGAGGTGATGGTCATCGGCGGGGCGCAGATATACAAACTTCTTCTGCCGGAGATGCAGCGTCTCTATGTTTCTCGTGTTGCCGGGGAGCATGCGGCGGATACCTTTTTCCCGCCTTTCGAGCATTTGTTTTCCCGCTGCACGCCTGTGGGGCAGGGGGAAGGTTTTGAGTTGGTAGTATACGAACGTTAACAAGGAGATACGACAATGGATGACATGGAATTCGTAGTGCTGGGGCTGGGTCAGTTCGGATATTCTCTGGCGACCAGTCTGGCGGCCAAGGGCTATGAAGTACGCGTCTTGGATAAGGATATGGAGATTGTGAACTCCATCCAGTCCAAGGTGTCGATGGCCCTGCAGGGGGATGCGACGGAAACGGCTCCTCTGCGCGAGCTTTCGGTGGATGGTGAGAATGTGCGGGTGATCATCGCCTTCGGTACGGCCTATGAAAAGGGAATTTTGGTGGCCGCTCGTTTGTTGGAGATGGGTGTGAAGGATATCTATGTGCGCAGTACTAATGATCTGCATGCCAATGTGATGCGCATGATCGGCATCAAGGAGTGTTTCCGTGTGGAGGAGGTAGCAGCTACCCAGTTGGCGGAGACCTTGCTCTGCCGCGGGATGACTCGCCTGCGCCGCATTGACAGAACGCACCCGATGGCGGATGTCCGCCTGCCGGAGGCTCGGGTCGGGCGGACACTGACGG
>CAMEZO010000138.1 GCA_945947905.1 uncultured bacterium | reverse complement strand
TGTACATCCGTGAACAGATCGCCATGGATTTCCCCATCTGCTCCGGGCGCGTGGGCGGCATGGAGACCCCGCGCGGTACTTTCCGCATCTCGGAAAAGAAGCGGGAGAAACGCTCCACCAGCTACGGCACTTATGTGAACGCCGCCGGTGATTTTGTGAGCGGCGGGGCCGTCTCCTGGCGCAAGGGACCGGAGGGTACGCATTTCCAAGGTGCCTCCATGCCGTACTGGATGCGGTTTAACGGTGCCGTCGGCATGCACGTCGGTAAGGTGTTACGCGAGACCGACAGCCACGGTTGCGTGCGCATACCGGAGGAGGCATGCAGCATCCTCTTTGACAAATTGGCCGTCGGATCCAAGGTGACGGTTCGCTGAAAAAGTATCTTCCGTGATCACGCGCTTACATTCGGCATCCGTGCTCGGCATCGAGGGCTTCGATGTGCGGGTGGAGGTAGATGTGTATGACGCCTCGGAGGGCGGCTCCATGACTATTGTGGGCCTGCCGGATGCCGCCGTGCGAGAGAGCACCCGCCGCGTTTGCACAGCACTGAGTAACAGTCAATTCTACCGCACGGGAGAGATGGTAGCCATTGTGAACCTGGCCCCCGCCGATGTGCGGAAACAGGGCCCCGGCTTTGATTTGGCCATCGCGCTGGGGCTGGAGATTGCCATCCAACAAAATCTTGAGGTGCCGCGTCCGCTCAAACGAAAGGTCCCGACGGGCTTGGAAGAGTGGTGCTTTGTGGGCGAGCTCGCTTTGGACGGCCAGGTGCGCGGTGTTCGCGGCGTGCTGCCGCTGGCCGTGGCGGCTCGCGATGCAGGGTTGACGCGTCTGATGGTATCGCCGGAAAATGCGGCTGAGGCCGCTGTGGTGGAAGGCCTGCAGGTGTATGCCGTCGAGAACCTGAATGACGCCTGGGCCGTTTTATTGGACCCCGCGGCCTATCTGCCCGTGCAGCCCGCCGATGCCTCGGGCGAGGTGCCGCGAGATGTTGACTTCGACGAGGTGAAAGGGCAGCCCTATGCCCGCCGTGCCATGGAGATTGCCGCCGCTGGCGGGCACAATCTGCTGATGTGCGGAAGCCCGGGAAGCGGCAAAAGCATGCTTGCCTCCCGACTGCCTACCATTTTGCCACCCATGACGCAGGAAGAGGCACTGGAAGCAAGCAAGATACACTCTGTCTGCGGGCTGCTGCCGCGCTCCGGCGGCCTGTTGCGCCGCCGTCCCTACCGCTCGCCGCACCACACGATCTCCGATGTGGGGCTCATGGGCGGCGGAACGAATATCACCCCCGGCGAGATCTCGCTGGCCCACCACGGCGTGCTCTTTTTAGACGAGCTGCCGGAGTTTAACCGTCGCACGCTGGAGACCCTGCGCCAGCCGCTGGAGTCCGGGGTGATTCACATTGCCCGCGCCTCCGGCAGCATGCAGTTCCCCTGCGAGTTCATGCTGCTGGCCGCCATGAACCCGTGCCCCTGCGGCTACCTCGGCGACCCCCGGCACTCCTGCCGCTGCCGCCCCGCCGATGTGGCACGTTACCGTAAGAAAATATCCGGGCCGCTTCTCGACCGCTTTGACATGCTCATCGAGGTGCCGCCTGTGGACCCTGCCTCTCTGCTGAACAAACCGGACGGCGAGAGCAGCGCTGCCATTCGTGAACGCGTGGTGGCCGCCCGCCGCCGCCAACAGGAGCGCTATGCCGGCACGGGTGTCAGCTGCAATGCACGCCTGAGCGGCAAGTTGCTGCAACGCTGGGTGCCCCTCACCGAGTCGCAGAGGAAGATGCTTCTTGAGTCTGTCGAGATGTTAGGGCTTTCCGCCCGCGCCTTCGACCGCATCCTGCGCGTAGCCCGCACCATTGCCGACCTGGCGGGGCACGAGACCCCGACCGATGACGACGTGTTCGAGGCGATTCAGTACCGGCAATTCGAGAACCAGCTGCGCGGCTAGGGCTTGACAAAAGAGCCGCGCGGGGTATAATACGCGGCCGTGAAAAGGTTCATCAAGACCTGGGGGCTTTTACTGGCGTTCATTGTGGGCGGTCTGCTGCCGTCGCTGCACGTGTTGGCGTGGGCCATTCCCTACTGCGTGGGCAGCATGCTGGTGATCACCTTCCTCGGGATGAACGCGCAGAAATTGTTACCGCAGAAGCGTCACGTGGCCATTCTGGCCGCCACGGTGCTCCTGGGCGTGAGCGGCTGGGCGGTGCTTCGCGCGGCGGGGGAGCCGGAGCTGGCGGAGGCTGCCTTCTTCTCCGGCATTCTGGGGGTGGCAGCGGGTGCTCCCGTCATCGTACAGATGTTAGGCGGTAAGTCGGAGTTTGCCGCGACAGCGCTGGTGCTCAGCAGCATCAGCTCCTCCATTGTCATTTCTCTGCTGGCCCCCTTCGTCATCAGCAGCGGCGGGGTTGCCGTGTCTCGGTGGGATGTTTTCTGTGCCGTGCTTCAGCAGGTGAGCGGCATGTTGCTCGTGCCCTGCATCATCGCCTACCTCCTGCGGCACTTTTATCCCGCAAGCAAAGAGTGGAGCGCTCGCCTGAGCGGTGTTTCTCTGGGTATCTGGCTGCTTACCATGGCTGTTATCTCTGCCTCCGCCGTTGTGCGCGTGGCGGATCAACCGTGGAGAGCCCTGTTTCCCTACGCAGCGGTGAGTCTGGTGCTCTGCATCTGCGGCTTTACCCTGGGGCGGCTCATCGGCGGGCGAAAGTGGGGCTTCGAGTGCGCGCAGTGTTTAGGACAGAAAAACACAACGGTCGGCATCTATCTGGCCATGGTATATTCCGCCCCGCTCGTGTTCCTGGGTCCGGCGCTCTACCTCTTTTTCCACCACATCTACAACACCTACCAACTGGCACGCTATAACATGCGCCGCCGCAGGGCTTAGCGGGGCAGGGCGGCTGCCTGAAGAAGCTGCAGAGCCCGCAGACAGACCAGCTCGCGCAGTGGATTGCGCTCCAAGTCCGGACAGAAGAGCGTTTCCGCATGGGTAAAGGCCCCGCGCCGTGCCAGCGCGATGCAAACCGTGCCCACGGGCGGCTCTCCCTCCGCCGCTGTGGGCCCTGCGTTACCCGTGACCGCGACGGCCACATCCGCCCCGGAGGCTCGGAGAGCTCCCTCCGCCATGGCCGCCGCTACCGGTTCGCTGACAACGGTGTGGCGTTCGATCAGCTCCGCAGGCACACCCAGCATGCGCTCCTTCGCCTCGTTGCAGTAGGTAACCCAGCCGTAGCGGAAAACACTCGATGCCCCCGGTACACCCGTTATCGCTGCGGATATGAGCCCGCCCGTGCAGCTCTCCGCCGCAGCGGCCACCAGATGCGCCCCGCGCAGAGCCCCCACCGTGGCTTGCGCCTGTTGTTGCAGCGTGCTCATGGCTCCTCCGGAACCTGCAGAGAGACGGTCGCGAACGCCGCCATGCCCTCCCGACGGCCCAGAGCCCCCAGTTTTTCGTTCGTGGTCGCCTTGATGCCGACGCGCTTGGGCGCGACACCGAGAATGGGTGCGAGCGTTTCTTTCATCTGCTGTACGAAAGGGAGAATTTTCGGTGCCTCGGCAATCAGCGCGCAGTCCGCGTTCACCACGCGACCGCCCTGTTCACGAAGGAGCTGCACTGCCTTCTCCACGATGCGCAGAGAGCATATACCCTCGCAGTTCGGGTCATGCGGCGGAAACCAATAACCGATGTCCGGCTCGCCGAGCGCGCCGAGGATGGCGTCCGCCAGGGCATGGCACAGCACGTCGGCATCGCTGTGCCCCTCCAGTCCCTTGGTGTCGTGTACCTTCACCCCGCCCAGCCACAGGGGCCTCGGCTCTGCGGAGAATCGGTGAATGTCATATCCCAGTCCTACCAATGTATCCATATCTTCAATCAGTGAGCATCTAACCAATTATCTGCCGTATTGGACTCCACCAACAGCGGAACCCCGTTCGGCAGGCAGAAAGCATCCGTCATCTCGCGGCAGATGAGGGCGGGCAGCTCCTCGGCCTCATCGCGGTGCAGATCCACCAACAATTCATCGTGTATCTGCATGATGAGGCGACTCTTGCGCCCCTTCAGCAGATTGGCCACTCGCACCATGGCCAATTTGATAATATCCGCCGCCGACCCCTGAATGGGTGTGTTGATAGCCGTGCGCTCGGCTGCGGCGCGAAGGTTGAAGTTGCGGTTCTCCAGGTCCGGCAGATAGCGCCGCCGTCCTGCCATGGTCACCGCATAGCCGCGTTCGCGGGCCTCGATTACGAGGCGATCCATATAACTTTTAACGCCGGGGAATTGAGCAAAGTAATTTTCGATGAGCGCAGCGGCCTCCCCTCGGGTGCAATCCAGGCGCTGGGAGAGCCCGAAGGACGAGATGCCGTAGATGATACCGAAGTTCACCGTCTTCGCCTTGCGCCGCATATCCGCCGTCACTTCCTCGCGCGGCACGCCGTAGAGCAGGGCGGCTGTCTCGGCATGGATATCACGCCCGCTGCGGAAGGCTGACACGAAAGCGGGATCCCCGCAGATGGCCGCCATCACGCGCAACTCCACCTGCGAGTAGTCTGCCGAGAGAATGCGGAAGTTATCATCGCGCGGCACGAAGGCACGGCGGATGAGTTTACCGGCCTCGGAGCGGATGGGAATGTTCTGCAGGTTCGGGCTCTGGCAGGCCAGACGTCCCGTAGCGGTTACCATTTGCAGAAGCTGCGCATGGATGCGCCCGTCCGCCGGGGAAATAAACTTGGGCAGCGCGTCCAGATAGGTCCCCTTGAGTTTCACCAGCTCGCGGTGCTCCAGGATGTCACCCACAAGCGGCGAAATCGGCACCAGCTTGCGCAGGGTTTCTTCGTCCGTAACATATTGCCCCGTGCGCGTTTTTTTAGGCTTGGCAAGCAGTTTCAACTCATCGAAGAGCAGTTCGCCGAGTTGGCGGGGCGAATTGAGGTTGATCGGGTGGCCCACGATGGCATCGATGCGCTCGCGAACCTCCTCCAGTTGGCGCCCCATCTCGGCGGAGGCCAGCTCCAGTTGCTGTGTGTCAACCCGCATGCCC
>CAMEZO010000137.1 GCA_945947905.1 uncultured bacterium | reverse complement strand
CGCCTGAACCTCATTTTCGACAAGATTCCGTTCTGGCAGCGCCGCATGGTGTGCGGGTGCAAGGGCGATAACGGCTTCGGTGAGCTGCCGAGCTTGGAGTGGTTGCAGCGCAATGCGCACATGCCCGCCGGCCGCTACTGCGGCTGCCAATGGCGTTGCGGGTACAAAACATATAACCCCTACGGTGAGACCGTGCAGGGTCCGGGTTACAATGAGCCCTACACCGGTATGTATACCGATAACTCTGCCAAGTTTACCTACGAGGTGGGCGGCGTGTGCGGCAGCCTGTCGCACTTCGGTGCCTTCGGCGCTTTGGCTAACGGTATTCCCGCCCTCACCGCGGGCGAGCCGGGGCACTGCGCTTTCGTGGTGCTGGTGAACGGTAAGTGGACTCCCGGTTATTCGGTGTCTTGGCAGCGTGGGTTGCACTGGCAGCCTTGGCGCGAGGTACATGTGTTCGCTTCGCTTCATGATGCCACGGATGTCTATTCTCCCGAGCAAAAGAGTGCCACGGCGCTGGCTCATGCTCTGCGCACGTTGGCCGGTTCGGCAGCAGAAAACAAGGATGCCGCCAAGGCCGCTAAGCTGTATCGCGAGGCGCTGAAGTCGCAGCCGCTGCACTTCGGTATCTGGCGCGCCTATGCCGAACATTTGGCTGCTACCGCTCCGGGAAATAAGGCGGCTTGGAGCGAGCTGAACAAGATGGTCTGCAACGGTCTTACGCCTGTCTATCCGGAGCTTGCTGCCGAGCTGCTCAGCCGCTGGGTTTACCCCACCATGGTGAAGAGCGGTATGAGTCAGGATGAGGTGATGAAGGCGTATAACCTCTTCTGGAAGAAGGTGACGGACTTCGGGCCGGAGCGTTGGCGCATTGAGCAGTTCTGCGACGCCCAGGCGGGTGCCTTCAAGAAGGGTAATAAGCCGGACAGTGATGTGCTGGTGCGTTTGTACCGCGAGACGCTCGGGGCTGTGCTGCGGAACGAGAAGTACGCTCCCGTCATCTTGGCTTGGGGTAACTCTAAGTTGGCTGACGGCGATGCCGATCTGCAGAAGAAGATGATGGATGCCATGGTGAAGGCCATCGGCAGCAGCGGCGATGCCAGCCCGGATACGCGGGATGCCATCATCGGCCAGGCCTTGGCCGGGGCCGAGCAGATGCGGGATCGCGAGGCTTTCTGCAATCTGGCGCGTAACCTCTCGGAGAAGTACAAGAAGCCGGTCGGTCTGCCGAAGGTGGATCCGCTGCCCGGCAAGTTGCTGTCGCAGGGTGGTCTTTTCTTCGCTTCCTCGACCAGCCAGTGGGATAAGGTGTGCGAGCACCCCGGCTTACTGAATCCGCGTATCGGCGGCTCGTTCCACACGGGCAAGCAGGCGGATGCCTCTTCTTGGTGTGCCGTGGAGCTGCCGCGCACGGGGTTCATCACCGGTATTCAGGCTGTGGCCACCACGGGTAACCACGATCGCCTGCGCGATCTCTCCGTGCAGGTGTCGGAGACCGGTAAGGATGACGACTGGAAGGAGGTGGGTAAGCTGAGTCCCATCAAGAACTGCACGATGCACCTGGATATCAGTGCTCTTCGTCCGCAGGCTAAGTACATCCGCATTATCAGCAACAAGAAGGGCGATTTCCTGCATCTGCGCGCTATCATGGTGTACGGTGAGCAGGCTTCCTGAAGCAACATTTCATTCACAGCAAAACACTATTGCATTCCATGAACAAGATTCTCACTAGTATCGCCGCAGCCGGTATGCTGGCGGCTCCGCTCTTTGCCGTGCAGAAGGCGACTGACCTGGCATCCGGTCAGAAGATCGTGAAGGACAGCGGCTATGCCTTGTTCGCCTATGCGGCGGATTGGGATAAGAAGAGCAAGAAGCAGGCGGAGGCTCTGCTGGCCTCCCCGGAGGTGCAGAAGGCGCTGGGCGACCGTGTCTGCATCATGTTCCCGGTGTACGAGGCCAAGGACATGGGTCCCATCATCAAGGAGCAGCTGGGCGATCCCAAGAAGCCCGGTTCCATCCGTGTGCCGGAGTCGGAGCAGTTCCCTTCGTTGTCCTATCCTGCCATCTATCTGTGCCGTAAGGACGGCTCCCGCTGGGCGTCCGTCTGGGGGGATGTGATGTACGATGCCAAGCCTGCGGAGGTGGCTAAGGTGATCAACGAGTTCACGGCTACCCATGCGAAGGTTGAGCCGCTGTTGGCCAAGGCTGCCAAGGCAGAGGGGGTGGAGAAGGCCCGCCTGCTGGGTGAGGCTTGCGAGATCGCTCGTCCCGCTTCGCTCATCAAGAGCGGTTCCTGCATGCACTGGCCGGAGAATGTGAAGGATCAGGTGAAGAAGGCTGACCCGGAAAACAAGTCCGGCTATGTGACCATGCTTTCGCATGATACGAGCGGCTATGCGGAGAATAACCGCCAGAAGCCTCTCGAGTTCATCGCGGAGCTGGAGAAGCTGGCTACGGGGCCGGGCTATAACACCTTCCAGAAGCAGCACTTCTACGCGCTTGCCATCGGTCTGTTGCATCGCCAGGGGAAGAACTCCCCGGAGAGCTTGGCCCGCATCAAGGAGCTGGCGCAGAAGATGAAGGCCCTGGACCCGAAGTCAACCCTCGGCCGCTCGGCGGACATTGCGCCCGTGGTGTGGGGGCCGGATCTCACCTTGGTCGGCGGCTGGAAGCCCACCTGCATCCCCAAGGCCGGCGAGCCGGTGAAGGTGCTCGGCGCAATTCCCATCACCGCCCCGGGTACATACACGGTAGGCTTCTGGTTCAACGGTGGCTCCAAGGGCCTTGTCATCCGCTCGGTCGAACTTCGCGACGGTGGCAAGGCGGTAGACAAGGACGAGCACCGCGGCTTCTCCGGTCACAAGAAGGAGAATAACGTCTACATCCTTAAGGTGACCTCCCCCCTCAAGAATCCCGAACTGTACTGCACCTTCGACATGCAGCCGAATGACAACTCCTTCGGCCGCATCGAGGTGAAGAAAGTCAACTGACCCCATCCTCCGCCCCCGTGCCCCCGTTTTCCCCCGGGCACGGGGGTACTGTATTCCCCCACGGCGAGAAAGAAATCTCCCCTCCGCCGCGCCGTAGGGTGCATACAGCATTACGAATGCTGTAGTCAAGCCTAATCCCTCTTTTTCTTGAAGAATCAGGCTTTTCTGCTCTCCCTCAATCCGCCTTATCTTCTTCATCGCCTCGATGAAAGCAAAATACAGCAACTTTTTCGCCTTTTTTCATGATTTGTGTTGACATCTACCCCAAAGGTGCTACCATAAAGGTCCTGACAGCAACTTTACTTGGCATGGCGTAGCCTTGTATTAGTAGCATGGGGCTGGCGCCCGTTTCACCTGTCGGTAGACCCCGGTTCCTGATCGGGGTATTTTTTTATCTTCTACTCCTCCGCCCACACCTCCAAAAGCTCAAAATCGCCTTTTTTTCGTTTATTTATGTTTCGTGTTGACATAGTCGCCGTTTTTTGCTAAGCTCTCCCGCGTTGGGGGGGAGCTCGGGAGGACCCGCGGCCCCGGTACGGACGTAAGCGAGGGGAAAACATCTCGCCCCGCGGCCCGAGCTCCCCGGGTTTATTTCTTCTCTCTTCTTTCCGGGATTACTCGGATGGGGGTGTGGTGTGAGCAGAAGTCTTGGATGACTTCTCAACGCAGAGGTTGTAGGGAGGGGCGTGAATGGAACACAGAATACACAGAAAGCACGGAAGCGGAGCTGTGCATGCGGGGTGCCTAAGTACCTGTGTGATTGACAAAAGGAAGCCGAGCCTGCTGAATCTATGTCTAGCTCCGGTTTTATCCGGTGAGGATCAGGTGTAACCCGCTGTCTTTCTGTGAAATTGGTATCGGCCCCTCGGGGAGGCGAAAACCGCCGGGGATGTACTCCGGCGGTTTGAGGTGGTGACCCTTTGGCTCCGTCCACGCAGGGTGGAGGCGGGAGGTGGGGCAGGGGATGCTTGCGGGGATGTGGTCATTTGTCTGTCTCCGCACCCTCCCGCGGCTCGTAGAACGGGCAGGGGAGGCCGCCATCACTAACGTTTCTCGGGCGCATCTCGCCCATCTCCTCGCGCCAGCGAGGGCAGTACATTTTGGTCGCCTGGAATAAATGGGCCAATTCTATAGCCTTCTCCTTCGCCTTCTCATAGGAATCGCGATATTCCTCACTCTCTAAAAAGGATTCTAGCCAATACTGAATCGCGTGCTCACTGACGTGGACGCAGGTCTTACACTGGGAGCACACGGGTGCATACCAATCGTAAAACATCCGCCCCTCTTCGCCACGAGAAAACTCAAGGGGGTTGCCGTCTCCGCGGTGGAAGAAAATATACTTACCAATCGGAACTGCAATGTGTCCACATGCTTTGGGTTTCAATCTTGCCATGGCTTTATTATGAATGTTTTTTTGTGAATGTCAAGTGTTTATCATAAAGAATCAGGGAAATCAGGAATTCCGTCTACTCGTATGACAAAGTAAGGAACTCCGTCGACGACTTTTGCGCCAATGATTGTCATTATGTTTTTTTTGTTACCCGTGACGATTTCGGTTTCGTTGCCGTAATATCCCTTGCCCCCCACGTAAAAGCCTCTTGTGCCTTTTCCGGCAACGTACTCGATTTTGATAGGGCCGAATTTCCCGGTCTGTATCGGGTCAATTGCTGATGAGGATGACCTTGGGTTTTGAAATTGAGTCTCTTCTGGTTTTTTGAGTTCGGCATTCAACTCTGCAATATCCTTGGCCGTTAAATCATACCCCGCAGTAAACTTATCCGGCAACGGCACGGAACCTTCCGGACCAACCTTCGGGAGTGATAATGTTCCTCCAAATACCCACTCAACAAGCCTTTTCATGTCCTTGATGGTAACTTTTTTCGCCTTTTTTCATATTTTGTGTTGACATCTGTCAACTTCGTTGCTAAAATCAACCGCGTTGGGGGGAGCTCGGGAACGCCCCGCGGAACGTTAGGGACGTAAAGCGAGGGTAAACATGATCGCGCCGCGGGCCCGAGCTCCCCAGGTTTGTATTCTTCGCCTGCGCTTTTTGCGTGGGTTCCTTCTTCAGGTCTATTCCGCTCGGCAGGTGAAATTTGCACGCCAAAGCTGTTTTCTTCATCATTTGTATTGACATCTGCCCCAAAAGAGCTAATATATAGGTCCTGACAGCAACTTTACTTGGCATGGCGTAGCCTTGTATTAGTAGCATGGG
>CAMEZO010000136.1 GCA_945947905.1 uncultured bacterium | reverse complement strand
ATTATTATACGCTATTTCTCGTCAAAAATCAACCATTTGTTGTGACAGAGCCATTATTAATAGACGTCTTTCTGGTAACGCTTGGCGGCCTTCATCTCCGCTAGGTAGGCCGCGGCCTCCTCCGGGGTCTTGCCGCCGTGCTCGGCGATGATGCGCAGCAGAGCCGCCTCCACATCCTTGGCCATACGGTTGGCATCGCCGCACATGTAGAAGGCTGCGCCCTTCTCCAGCCACTGCCAGATCTCCGCGCCGTCCTGCTCCATCAGGTTCTGCACATAGATTTTGTAAGCCTGGTCGCGGCTCCAAGCCACGGAGAGCTTCAGCTTGCCTGCGTTCACCAAGGCCTCCAGCTCATCCTCGTAGCAACCGTCGGTGGCCTTGTAGGGGTTGCCGAAGAAGAACCACATGGGCCCGGTGGCACCGTCCGCCACGCGCTGCTGCATGAAGGCGCGGAAGGGAGCAATGCCGGTGCCGGGGCCCACCATGATGATGGGCACGCCGCCGTCCTCCGGCAGGCGGAAGTTCTTGTTCGTGTGCACAAACACTTTCACCTTGTCCCCCGGCTTCACGCGGTCCGCCATAAAGGTGGAGCACACGCCGTTGCGCTTGCGGTCGGAGCCCTTGGGCGTGTAGCGCACGGCCCCCACGCAGAGGGAAACCTGCCCCGGTACGGCATCCGGGCTGGAGGCGATGGAGTACAAGCGGGGCGTGAGCTTGGGCAGAATGCCCACCAGCGCAGCGCCGTTCGGGAAGCTCGCCTTCATGTCCTCGCTTTGCGCCAGGTCCAGCAGGTCGCGGCCCCACACAAAGTCCTTCAGCGCGTCCTTGTCCGCCAGAATGCCGGCCAGCTTCTCGCTGTTCGCAAAGGTGTTCCACTTGGTCAGCGTGCCCTTCTTCAGGCCCGTGATGTCACAGGCGGTGATGAGGGTGTCGCGCAGGGTGGTGCCGTTCACCTCCTCCGCACCGTCCAGACCCAGGGCAGCCAGCAGGGCATCCACCAGCGCGGGGTCATTCTGCGGGATGACGCCCAGCGCATCGCCGGTAACGTAGTTCAGCCCGGAGCCCTCCAGCGAGTAGTCGATGTGGATGGTCTCTTTGGCGCTGCCCGGTTTGGTGACGGGACGGACTCCCAGCACGGTGGCCGGGAACGGGTTTTTCATGCTATACGGTTCCATAATAAAATGTGAAAGGTGGGATTTGCCCCAGCATACGCCTTTCCCGCCCGCATGTCAAGCAGGAAATCCGTTTTTTCGCATGCGGGGGCGGGGGAGCAGGGCAGGGGGCTCAACGCGCCGCCGCGCCGTAGCCCATCTCTTCCTCCATGCGGCGGATGAAGCCGCCCAGCTCGGGGTCCGCGCTCATCTTCTCCTCCACCGTGCGCGTGGCGTGGATGACGGTGCCGTGGTCCCGGCCGCCGAAGGCCGCGCCGATCTCCTGCAGCGAGTTCTGCGTCAGCTTGCGGGCCAGGTACATGGCCACTTGGCGGGAGTGCGCAATGCCCGCCGTCCGCCGGCGCCCGTTCAGGTCTGCCACGCGTACCCGGAATTCCTCGGCCACCGCGTTCTGGATGTCCTCGATGGTCACCTTGGAGGTCCGGCGGCGGTCCAGCAGGTCGCTCAACTGCGCGCGTGCCTCCTGCACGGAGGGGCTGCGGTGCGAGAAAGCCGCGATGCTGGAGATGCGGGTGAGGCCGCCCTCCAAGCTGCGGACGGAGGAGCTGATGTTGCGGGCTAGGTACTGCAACACCTCGTCACAGATCAGCTCACTGCGCCAGCGGCGGGCCTTGCTGCGCAGGATGGCCAGGCGTGTCTCGTAGCAGGGGCTCTCCAGGCACACGGTCATGCCCTGCTCAAAGCGCGTGCAGAGGCGCGCCTCCATGTTCGTGATGCCGGAGGCCGGGCAGTCCGCACACAGCACCACCTGTTTGCCGCTCTCGAACAGGGCGTTGAAGGTGTGGAAGAATTCCTCCTGCGTCTTGCCTTTTTTGGCCAGAAACTGGATGTCGTCGATCAGCAGCACATCGGCCCGGCGGTAGCGGCGGCGGAAGTTGCTGAGGGCCTCCCCTTTCTTGGTCAGGGCGTCGATGTAGCCGTTGGTGAATTCCTCTCCCGTTACATACAGCACCTGGGTATCCTCGTCCTGCCGGCGTATCTCGTTGCCGATGGCCTGCAGCAGGTGGGTCTTGCCCATGCCGGAGTCGCCGTAGATGAACAGGGGATTGAAGGCGCGGGTGTTCTCCGCGGCAGATTCCGCCACGCGTCGGGCGGCGGCATAGGCCAGGCGGCTGTTGTCGCCTACGATGAAGTTCTCGAAGCGGTAGTCCTCATTCAACCCGCTGATGAGGGGCTTGCTGCGCGAGCGGCGCGTGCTCTTGGCAGCGGTGCTGCGCGGGGCGCGGGCGGGTTTCTCGGCGGCGGGGGGCTCCTGCTCGGCTGCGGGCGCCGGCTGCTCCCCCGCACCGGCTTCTACGAACTGCAGCTCGCGGGCCGCTTTCAACACGCGCGAGACGGCATTCAGGATCATCCCGCTGTGGCTTATCTCCACCCACTCAATCAGCATCCCTCGCTCGTACTCAATGATCAGCTTGGTGCCCGTGTCCTGAAGCAGACGCATTTTCGAGAAATACGTGTCCATCCAATACTCCCCTACCTCTCCGGTGCTCTGCATGTCCGCCAACAGGCGGTCCCAAAGCTCTGTCTCCTTTGTCTGCTCCATTGTGTCTTTTCTCGTTTTCTTTTCTCGGCCTCCCTGCGGCTCTCTCCTCCGTGGAGAGGGATGGGGCAGGGGGGCGTTGCGGGGATGAATATGCCACGTCTTCCCCTCGCTGAAAAGGATTTTTTTTGCGTGCCCGCTTCCTCGCACCCCTCTCTCTTCGCGTTCCATCGGTGTTCCACGCAATCCCTTTTTTCTTCCCCGTCAAATGCGGAATGCTTAAGTTTCCTTGATTATTATTATGCCTCTGCGCCGTGAAGTGATTTTTCTGTGGAACATTTCCCGAAAAAGGCGTAAGTCGTTGATACTCAACAACTTAAACTAATTTAAGAAAAGTAAAACGAAATCCAATTTGCTAGAAACAAAAACGGTGGAACGCCCATGGAAAAGGGCTTCCCGCCCTCTACCCCCACCGCATCCCGGTGGAACACGGAATCGGCAAAAAAAGCGCTCAGGAGCAGACCGCAGACCGGACAGCCAGTAGCTGCGCCGAGCGGAAGGGGCCGGGAGCCCTCCCCCCGCCATGGCCGCAGACCGCGAGAGGTTGAGGACCGAGGAATGAAATTTCGGCACTCCGTCAAATCAGGCGCGCAAAAATCGGGACTCGTTCGCTGCCGAAGCGTGAAAAAAGAGGTGCACCATTCCCGGAATCATGGTATAATGCCTTGTGATAAAAATTCCGATGATTCACTTCAGGGGATGGCGCACCTCCGGGAGCTATTGTAAGCAAAACGCGATTACTGTCAAGTACGAAATCGCAAAAAAACGCAGTTTTCCGCTGTCCACATTGCAAAGCACGTATTCAGCGAAGGGGAACGATGTGGCTCACATTTATTGACACCCCCATAAATGAGTACGATGTCCGTCTCGTCGTAGAGGCTCCTCGTGGTTACTGTCCTCATTGCCGTCAACACATGGTCCTGCGGCCCACAGAAGTTCATCCAACGCGTAGAATGACAATCCGACTCATCAATACAATCGCACGATGGATGAAGGAGGCAAGTGCGGCCTTGGTTGCAAAACAACTGCGATTATCGGAGAGTACCGTGTTGAGGGCAGATAAGGACGCCCTTACTCTTGCAGATAAAAAGGCTCCTATCAATATGGATAAAAGGAACTTTATCATCATAGACGAGAAATATCTCGGCCATGTAAGGAAGTTTGTCACCATTGTTATTGACGGTTACACCGGAGAGCTCTTATGGCTTAAAGAAGGGAAGAGCGAAGGGAGCCTGTCCGAGTTCTTCGCGGGCCTCGGTGACGAGCAACGGGCAGATATAAAGTTTGTCAGTATAGATAGGAGTAATTCGTATTTAAGCGCAGTGCGCAAATGGCTGCCTCATGCCGCCGTTTCCTTTGATCCCTTCCATCTAATAGCGAATCTGAATTCTGCCATCGATGAGGTAAGGAGACAGATATGCCGAGATATGGAAAAAGGGGAGAGGCAAGTTATGAAAGGAAAGCGCTTTCTGCTACTCCGATGGATAGAGAGCATGAATAAAGATAGCCGCAAGATCTTAGAAGAACTACTCACGCTTAACAAGCCTCTTTCGGAGGCATACTTGCTGAAAGAGGAATTCAGAAAATTCCTTAAAGCAGAGACGTTTCGCCTAGCCGCTGCCGGGTTTCGAAAATGGATATTGATGGCGAGAAAAAGTTCGCTGAAACCATTCAATAATCTCGCTGAGACGCTAACAAGGAATAGACGGCAGGTTCTGCATACCCTCCGCTATGGATTGTCCTCGGGACGGATCGAGGGGGTAAATTCGATGATATCGCGGATACTGCATAAGGCGCGGGGAATCCCCTCGATTGGGTACCTCCGGTTGAAGCTTCGGCAGCGGACGAGTCCCGATTTTGCGCGCCTGATTTGACGGAGTGCCATTTTTTTTGCTTGATTTCGGGCGGGGAATGGGGTTAAATAGGCGCATGAAGCGAATTGCGATAATGCTGGTGGTGGTTTTGGGGGTATTGTGTGTGCCCGGGTGCGGGGAGTGTGATTGTCACCGCGCGCGGCCGGAGTATTACCGGGATTACTCGGTGGAGTCGTACCGCAGTTTCTAAAGGGAGCAGGCGATGTCGTTTGAGATACGGGAGAGGCCGGATATGGTGGAGCGGGCCCTGTTGGTGGGGCTTTGCCTGCCGGGGGAGACGAAGCGGGAGCGGAGTGCTCTGCTGGCGGAGCTGGTGGATTTGGTTTCCAACCTGGGGATAGGCATCGCCGAGAGCCGGCTGGAGTATACGCGCGAGATTCAGGCCAAGTACATCTGTGGGGTGGGCAAGGCCGAGGAGCTGTGCGACCGCGTGCATGAGCTGGGCGCGGATTGCCTGATATTCGATAACCTCCTCAGCCCCTCCCAGCAGCGTGAGTGGGAACGGCTGACGGGTGTGACCGTCATCGACCGCGAGGAGGTGATTCTCGATATTTTTGCCAAACGTGCGCGCACCAAGGAAGCGGTGATGCAGGTGGATCTGGCCCGCATGCAGTACGCGCTCCCGCGCATGGCAGGCATGTGGAAGCACCTGGAC
>CAMEZO010000135.1 GCA_945947905.1 uncultured bacterium | reverse complement strand
TCGACTTCACGGGCGGTTCGTCCATCACCTACACCCTGAGCCCGCAGGATCAGGTCGACTTCAAGACCGTGGAGAAGGCAGTGGAGGGCATCCACCTCTCCAAGACCGCCAGCGTACAGGAGTTCAAGGCCGGTGACGTCCGCAGCATTCAGGTGCGATTCGTCGGTGCCGATGAGCCGGAGCACGCCGACGGTCAGGACACCAAGGCAGGCGAGAAGGAAGCCGCGATGATTGATGCGACCCTGCGTGAGAAGGTGCCGGGCATGAAGGACCTCGCCGCTCCCAAGCTGGAGAGTGTCAGTGCCTCGCTCGGTTCGTCCTTCTTCAAGACGGCCATGTGGGCCCTCCTCGCCGCCATGCTCGGTATCACCATGTACCTGGCCCTGCGCTTCGAGTGGAGCTTCGCCATGGGTGCACTCATCACCATTTTCCATGACGTGCTGGCCATCATCGGTCTGGTCATCCTCATCGGGTCGGAGCTGAGCATCATTCACATCGGTGCCTTCCTCACCGTGGCGGGCTACTCCATCAATGATACCATCGTTATTTACGACCGCATCCGCGAGCGTCTGCGCCTGGCGGATGAGAAGGTGCCGCTCATCGACATCATGAATGAGTCCATCAGCAGCACCATGTCGCGTACCATCCTCACCGGTCTCTCCACCTTGGCCTGCCTCACCTCGCTGCTGGCCTTCGGCGGCCCGGCCATGCGTGACTTCTCGGTGACGATGCTTCTCGGTGTCATCATCGGCACCTACTCCTCCGTCTACATTTCCTCCACCGCCGTGCTGTACTTCAGCCGCCGAGGGGATCTGCGCCGCGAGCTGGCAGAGGCGGACAGCGTGAGCAACCAGCCATAAGGCACGTGCGCCGAAGGAGCTTCATTCTGTGGTTCGGCCTCTGCGTGGCAGCCCTCGTGGCTGCCATGTGGGGGTCGATTCGTTGCGGGCAGCTCTTGGAGCAGCCGACCCTTCCGGCGGAGGAGGAGCGGCATCTGCGCCTGCTCATCTATTTTCACTTTGCCCTGGCCCAGGCGGCCATCATCGGGGGCTGCATGCTGCTCTACCTGAGGCACCGAAAGTGGAAGCGGCACTACCTGATTATCAGTTATAACGAGAAGGGGCAGCACCTGAACCCACCCGGCATCCGCATGGCCCCCGCGCGGGTCTACCGCTGCTGCTTGGGCCGCATTGCGGAGGCAGAGCTGCCCCCGGCGGACGATGCGCCCGTGCTGGTGTACCCCATGTTCATGCTCAGCGGACTCTCCAGCGGGGTGCGCCTGCAGCAGGAGGTGGATGCCGCCTTCCGCGCGCGCGGCTACCGCCCTGCCCTGTACTACCAGCCCGTGCTCGGGGCCTCTCCCTGGCTGGCGGAGGCCGCCGCGGAGCAACTGCGCGCCATCGGCACGGATGACAGCGGCGTACTCGTGGTGGCCCACGGCTCCGCAGAGGACACACCGGAGCCCGCGCTCTTCTGCCGCCGCCTGCGCAAGCTGCTGCCGGGGGTGGAGGTGGAGCTCGGCTTCTTCAACAAACAACCGGAGGCCCGCGACTGCCTGCCCCGCATGCGTGCCCCGCGTGTGCTGCTGCTGCCCTTCCTGCTCACCGAGGGGCTGCACACCACCCGAGACCTACCCACCGAGAAGGACGCCGCTGCCTGCGGGAAGCAACTCGTCCGCCTGCCCGTTGTGGCGACCTACCTCACCCCATCCCCGGAGGAAGCATGAAACTGCCCGTCAAAGTAAGTCCCGGCGCACGCCGCAACGAGATACTGGGCTGGGAGGACTACCCCGGCACAGGCCGCGTGCTCAAGCTCAAGATTGCCGCCCCGCCCGTGGAGGGCAAGGCTAACAAAGAACTCGCCTCCTTCCTCGCGGAGCGCCTCGGTCTGCCCAAGTCCGCCGTCGACATCACCCACGGCACTTCCGGCCGCATCAAGCTCGTTTCCCTGCCCGACTCGGCAGACCTGCAACGCCTGATGCCCCGATAACGCGAAAAAAGGCTTGCCAAGCGGGGCCGGGGCGTGTATACTTTTCGCGTTATGTCAGAATTGCCCAAGGCTTATGAGCCGACTCATGTCGAAGAAAAGTGGCAGGCCCTCTGGATGGAGCAGGGATGCTTCCACGCGGATCCGCACTCTGCCAAGCCCGCCTACAGCATTGTGATTCCCCCGCCGAATGTAACGGGCGTTCTGCACATGGGCCATGTACTCAATAACACCATTCAGGATATTCTCGCCCGCCGCGCCCGACAGGAGGGCAAAGAGGTGCTCTGGCTGCCCGGCACGGACCACGCCGGTATTGCTACCCAGGCCCGTGTTGAGAAGGAGCTGGCCAAGGAGAACCCGCCCCGTACCCGCTTCCAAGTGGGCCGTGAGGCTTTTGTGGACATGGTGTGGAAGTGGAAGGAGAAGCACGGCGGCATCATCATCAAGCAGCTCAAGAAGCTCGGCTGCTCCTGTGATTGGGAGCGGGAGCGCTTCACCATGGATAACATCTTCGCCCCGGAGGTGGCCCGCGCCTTCACCGAACTCTTCAAGCAGGGGCTTATCTACCGCGGCCGCCGCATGGTGAACTGGGACCCTGTGCTCCTTACCGCCCTTTCTGACGAGGAGGTGATCCCCACCCCGCAGCACAGCAAGCTCTACACCATCCGCTACAAGCTGGCGGACGGCAGTGGGCAGCTTCTCGTCTCCACCACCCGCCCGGAAACCATCATGGCGGACGTGGCGGTGGCGGTCAACCCCAAGGACCCGCGTTTCTCGTCCCTCATCGGCAAGAAGGTGCTCCGCCCCCTCTGCGAGGCGGAAATCCCCATCATTGCGGACGAGCATGTGGAAATCGACTTCGGTACCGGTGCCCTCAAGATTACCCCCGCCCACGACCGCACGGACTTTGAGGTGGGCATGAAGAACAATCTCGAGATCATCGACATCCTCACCCCGGACGGGCACATCAACTGCCCCGACTGCCCGGAGCTGCACGGCCTCGATCGCTTCGTGGCCCGCGAGAAGTCCATCGAACTTATCCGCGACAAGGGGCTCCTGGAGAAGGTGGAGGACTACGATAACAACGTGGGCATCTCCCAGCGCTCGGATGTCCCCATCGAGCCGCGCCTCAGCATGCAGTGGTTCCTCAAGTACCCCTGCGTGAAGGAGGCCTCGGAGGCCGTGGCCAACGGCGACATCGTGTTCCGTCCCGCTCACTGGGCCAAGACCTACCAGCACTGGCTGGAGGGCATCCAGGATTGGTGCATCAGCCGCCAGCTTTGGTGGGGGCACCGCATCCCCGTGTGGTACCGCAAGGACAAGGCGGCGGAGCTGCGCGAGGCTGCTACCCTGACCGAGGAGAATGCCTTGGCAGGTGATATCTATGTGGGTGTGGAGCCCCCTGCCGACCCCGAAAACTGGGTGCAGGACGAGGACGCGCTCGACACCTGGTTCAGCAGCTGGCTGTGGCCCTTTGCCACCATGGACAAGGAGTGCCTGGCCAAGTTCTACCCCACCAGCGACCTCGTGACGGGGCCGGATATCATTTTCTTCTGGGTGGCACGCATGATTATGGCGGGTTACCGCTTCGCCGACGGCAAGCCCTTCGGCAACGTGTTCTTCACCTCTATCGTCCGCGACCTCAAGGGACGCAAGATGAGCAAGAGCCTCGGCAACAGCCCCGACCCGCTCGACCTCATCGCCCGCTACGGGGCGGACGGCCTGCGTTTCGGCCTGATGCGCATCGCCCCCACGGGCACGGATGTCAAGTTCGACGAGAAGCAGATCGAGGAGGGCAAGAACTTTGCGAACAAGCTGTACAACGCCGCCCGCTTCCGCATGATGCAGGGCGAGGCCGGCACGAGCCCCGCGCCGCGTTTCTCCGCCGTTCACATTGATATTCTTGCCAAGCTCAAGGCCCTGCACACCGAGGTGGCGGAGGCTCTGGCCAAGTACGAGTTCAACGCCTACACGCAGGCATTGTACAGCTTCTTCTGGAATGAGTACTGCTCCCTCTTCCTGGAGGCCGTCAAGAACGACCTGCGCGGCGGCGACGAGGCTGTGAAGAATGCTACCCTGCTCACCATGGACACGGTGCTGCGGCACTATCTGGCGCTGCTCGCGCCCATCATGCCGCACATTGCGGAGGAGCTCTGGCAGAGTCTCGGTTTCTCGGCGCGGGAGGGCGGCAAGCCGCTCATGAGCACCGAGCTACCCAAGCCGGAAAGCCTGCTGCCCGGGCTGGATGAGGACGCCGTCTCCAAGGCGCGCGCCACTGCGACCGCGCTCTACGAAACAGCTAACCGCGCCCGTAACCTCAAGGCGGAGTACAATCTGGCCACCAACAAGAAGGTCTCCTTCGTGCTGAAACCCGGAGCCCTGCCGGTGGATGCGGACCTCGCGGCGCGCCTGGCTCTGCTGGCGGGGGCTCAGTCTGCTGCCTGCGATGCGGACTATGCGGCCCCCAAGGGCACGCCCACGGCCCTCACCCCGCTCGGCGAGCTCTTCCTGCCGCTGGAGGGCTTGGTAGATGTGGAAGCCGAGCGCACCCGCATCACCAAGGAGCTGGAGAAGATTACCAAGGAGATTACCAAGAGCAAGGCGAAGCTCGGCAACGCCTCCTTCGTGGACCGCGCCCCGGCGGCTGTCGTTGACCAAGAACGTGCACGTTTGGCGGATTGGGAGGCCAAGCAGACGCAGCTTCAGAACATGCTGACATCTCTCTCCTGATTCCGCGCCTCTTTTTCTCTCTCCATATGTCTGACCGTATCATACAAACCCTGCCGGAAGTCGAGCGCCGCAGCCTAGGCCTCTGCGGCCTCACACAGGATGAGCAGCTCGCTGCCTGCAATCCTGCCGCCGTGGCTGCCGATATGCAGCGCGCGCTCGATTATTTCCCGGATGTGCATGTCGTTTCCATCCCCCGCCTGGAGGAGCTGCACCGCCGCGCCGCCAACCTCATCAAGGAATCCCCGATCCCGCTCGCCGAGCCCGAACCGGAGCCGAAAAAAGAGCTTGACCCCGATCTGCCGCCCCTGCGCAAGCCCGGGGCGACACCCAAACCCGTACCGGTGACGGAGTTCGGTCGTTCCGAAAACACCCCGAGTTCTCCCGAACGCCACCGTGGGATGGCCTCCTTCAAGCCCGCAGAAACAAAGGACCACGCCATCCGCAACACGCGCCTCTTCACCGTGTGGATCGGTGCTTGGATTACCCTGCTCTTCCCCTGCGCGTTGCTGGGTCTGGCTTCCTTGTTAGT
>CAMEZO010000134.1 GCA_945947905.1 uncultured bacterium | reverse complement strand
AAGTTGAGGGTGGGATCGATCAGGCCTCGGCGAACTCGCGGATGGCGGCGGCGATGCGGGCGGAGACGTCCTCCGGCTCGCCTTCCTCAACGACGTCGATCTGCACGACCTTGCCCTGCTTGGCGTAGTGGTCGATGACGGGGACGGTGAGGGTCTCGTAGTCCTTCATGCGCTTGGCGAAAGCCTCGGCGTTGTCATCGGTGCGGACGATCATGCCGGCACCGCACTTCGGGCAGATTTCCTCGCCGTTGCGGGTGGTGGTGCCGCACTTCGGGCAAGCCTTACGCTTGAGCATGCGGGCCTGAATGAGCTCCGGAAGGACATTGAGGTAGACGACGATGTCCACAGCCATGCCCATGGTGGTGAGGTTCTTGTCCAGCTCCTCGGCCTGGGAGACGGTGCGGGGGTAGCCATCGAGCAGGCAGCCGCAATCCTTGTTCTCGCCGAGCCACTTAGCGACGATGCCGTTGACGACCTCATCGGGCACGAACATGGCAGCGTCCATGTACTTCTTCGCCTCCAGACCCAGCTGAGAGCCGGCGGCGATCTCCGCGCGGAGCAGGGCGCCCGTGCTCAGGGGCTTGAGGTTGTAGGTGTCGGACAGGAAGGTCGACTGCGTGCCCTTGCCGGAAGCAGGGGCACCCACAAGGACAAATCGCTTGAGAGTTTTCATGATTGCGTTTAGTTTATGTCGGAGAACTGCAAGATGCAGCGCGCCTCCCCTATTATGCGCATTTTTCGGCAAAATGCAACACCAAATTTTGCGGCAGGCGGGGGCGGGCTTACTTTGCGGCGTCTTTTTCCTGCGTGACGGGGGTCGGTTTGCCGTGTTTGGCCGGCGGCTTGAGCAGCCAACCGGTCAGCAGGCAGAGCAGGGCGGCCAAGCCGGCGATACTCACATAGGCGGGGGCAGCGGAGCCGAAGAAGAACTTTCCGGAGTGCACATCCCGAACCACCTGGATGAGCGGCACGCGGGATTGAGCAACGGACCCCGGCATGGCCAGCTCCGGCATACCGCCCCGGCTCGGGATGGCCTTACCGCCCAGCTCAGCGGAGTAGCCGGAGAAATCCCCGGCCTGCAGGGTGCGGGCCTCGCCGTTGCTCTTCGTGTACTGCAACAGCCCCTCGGAGCCGGCGAGCAGCCAGTCCCCATTCGGTTGCACGGCAAAGTAGGCAGGCGCGCTGCGGCCCACGGAGGGGAGATGCGGCACGAGCACGGGGCGGGTTTGTCCCTCCGTCAGGCTGTAGATACGACCGCTCGCCGCAATGAGCAGCTCGCCCGTGGCGCTGTTGGCTGCAATCCCGGGGTCGCGCCCCAGCCAAGCGGTCTGCGCAGCCTTTTCATCCGGCGCGGAGGCAGAAAGCAGCAGCCCCTGCAGGGGGAAGCGCAGGGCCCAGCCGGTGAGCACCACCAAGAAGAGCAGCCAGAAGCACCAACGCCCGGGCCGTGTGTGGAAAATATGGCTGAACTTGAGCACCTTCGGCGCCCACTTCGCCCCGCGCAACTTCGGCATCAGCTTGCTCAGCACCCAGAAGACCAGCCCCGTGAGGCACAGCAGAATGAACACCCCGGCCACAATATCCACCACCACCATGCCCACGATGCCGAAGAGGCTGCCGCAGTGCAGGTGCTTGACGTGCCCGTAGAGCGTACCGCCGCTCGGGGCTCCCTCCGGGGGCGTGACGGCGAGCGGCTCGAGCTCGGTGTAGGGGGCCTTGGCCTGCATGAACCCATTGCGGCCGACAATGCAAAGGGTATCGCCCTTAGCGCAAAGATCCGTGGGGCGCAGTTTGCCCGGCTTCAGTCGCTGCCAAGTGCTCGCCCCGGGGGCAAGGACAGAGACGGCGTTACCGTGCAGGACCACCAAGTGCCCACCGGGCATGACGACCGCGCGCCGCACCGCCTGACCCTCCGGCAGCCCCGGTACGGGTTCCGCATCCGCCGTGTTGTTATTCGGGCAGCGGAACAGACCGGCCTCGCCGTACAGGTACAGCTCATCCCCGCAGCGCAGGGTGCCGCGTAGCAAACCGTTGCTCCAGTGCTCCGCCGCATAGGCCGGGGGTAGCACGGAGCGGCTGACGCTGACGCCGCGAATGAGGTCGCTATGCTGCCACAGCAGGCCGGTGACGGCGAAAAGGAACATGATGACGCACAGGGGCAGACCGGTAATCCGGTGCCACAGGGCACGACGCTGACGGGATGAGGTACTTGCCATAATCGGGGTTTGGGGGAAACTGACAGAGTCTACCCGTTTTTTTCCTACTTGTCAAGTAGAAGAAAGCGGCAGAGCACGAAGTCGATATGGTGCATTTAACCCTGCAAAGGACATTACCGAGCACCTCTACATAAACGAGTAAGCGTCGATATCCAGTGAGGCGATGACGCCCTCGCCGAGGGGGGAGGCGGCGAGTTCGGCGGAGACGGTGTCGGCAATGATGCGGGCACCGGGGGCGAGGAGGGTGAATTGGAAGCGGAATTGGCCGTAGGCTTTGGCGAGGGGGGCAGGGGCGGGTTCACTGATTTCTACGTAGTCCGGCAATGCGGCGCGGATGTGGCGGTAGAGTATATCGATGGAGAATTGAGCCAGCTCCTCCTTTTCGGAACGGACGGTGAGGACGGCCATGTGCCGGAAGGGCGGGAAGTGGAATTCGCGGCGCAGGGCCAGTTCGTGCTCGGAGAAGCCGTCCGTATCATGTCGGCGGGCGAATTGGATGGCCGGGGCCTGGGGCGTGTATGTTTGGATGATCACCTCGCCGTCGATGTCCCCCCGCCCGGCGCGGCCGGCCACTTGGGTCAGCAACTGGAAAGTCCTCTCCGCGGCCCGGGGGTCCGGGATGCAGAGGCCGAGGTCGGCGTTCAGCACCCCCACCAGGGTCACTCCCGGGAAGTCCAGCCCCTTGGAAATCATCTGCGTGCCGAGGAGAATATCAATGCGGCGGGCGCGGAACTCATGTAAAATATCCCGCAGGGCGTTTTTACGGGTCGTCACATCGGCATCCACGCGTTGCAGCACCGCTTGCGGGAAGCAACGGCGCAGGATGCTCTCCACCTTCTGCGTGCCGCATCCCTCCAACAAAATCCCCTTCGAGCCGCAATCCGGGCAGCGTTGCGGCGCAACAGCGCGGTGTCCGCACACATGGCAGATCAGCCGATTCTCCGTCAGGTGATAGGTCATGGGCAGGGCACAGTGCGGGCAGTTGAGCACGAACCCGCAGTCCGGGCACTGCAGAGAGCGGGCGAAACCGCGGCGATTCAGCAGCAGGATCACCTGCTCGTGTCTGCGCAGGCGGGTATCAATCGCCATGCGCAGGCGCTCGCTGAGGATTCCCAGGTTCCGCTTGTCCTTAGGCTCCGTACGCATATCAAGCACCCGTGTCAGGGGCAGGCGTCGACCGTCCGCCCGGTGATCCATGCGCAGCATGGTGTATTTACCCTGTTTAACATTGTACAAAGACTCCAACGAAGGCGTTGCCGAGCCCAGCACGATGCAACACCCCTCCATTTTTGCACGGAGCACGGCCAAATCCCGCCCGTGGTAGCGCGGGGAATTCTCCTGTTTATAAGAAGAATCGTGCTCCTCATCCACAATGATAAGCCCGCACTGCTGCACGGGGGCGAACACGGCGGAGCGGGGCCCGATAGCAATGCGTGCCTTGCCCCTGCGCATGGCGTGCCACTCATCGAAACGCTCGCCGTCGCTCATGGCGCTGTGCAGAATGGCCACTGCCCCCGGGGTGTCCGCAAAGCGGCTCTTGAAGCGCGCCATGGTCTGCGGCGTCAGCGAAATTTCCGGCACAAGAATCAGGACACCCTTACCCTGTTGCAGCGCCAGGGAAGCGGCCTGCAGGTAGACCTCCGTCTTACCGGAGCCCGTGACACCCTGCAACAGAAGCGGCGTTTTGTTATCGGACTCCATGGCATTCCGAATGGCCTGCAGGGCTGCCGCCTGCTCCTCATTCAGCTCCAGCGGGGCCGAGGGTGCGAAGGCCTCATCGCCCGCGGGGTCACGGTGCACCGTTTCCTCCTCCAGCCGCAGCAGCTTAGCCTTCTCCAGAGCGCGGCAGGGCGCCAGGGCCGCGCTGCCCCCCAGATCCGCCAGTGCCTCCCGATGCGTCGGGCTGTTATGCAGGTAGCGCAGAATATAGGCCTGTCGCGGGGCTCGGCGGTTCAGTCGGTTCAGCGTTTCGTCATCCGGCCAATCAATCAACACCGCCACCCTGCGCGTTTTCTCCTCATGCCGCTCGCACCGCACGGGCTCGGGCACGATACAGCGGAGCATCTGCTCGATGGGTACGGCATAATAACGAGCCGCCCACTCGGCCAAATCCATCAGGGCAGGGGACACCACGGGCTCGTCCTCCACGGGGCGGATGAGGGGCCGAAGCCCCGCGGGGTAATTGGTATCCGCCGCTGCTGCAATGCTGATAACGGTACCCGTCGTCGTGCGATTGCGCAGAGGCAGAATCACCCGACTGCCCCGCTTGACGCGCTCGAGCATGTCCTGCGGCACGGCATAGTCCAACACCATGTCGTTGAACCCGTCCACCAGCACACGCGCGACTGTCTGAACGGGGTTCTGCCCGAAAAGCTCCATACAATCGCCCGCTCGGCCTAGGCAATCTCCTCCCCGGAGACGATGTGCACGACTACCTTGATGCCGCGCTTTTCTCCGGCAGATTTAGCAAGAGAGCGGATGGCCGAAGCCGTCATACCGTTGCGCCCGATCACCAGGGCCACATCCTCTTTTTTCAGCACGAGACGCAGACGAAGGCTGTCCGGGGTGGGGCCCACGGCGGCGCGCAATTCGGCTGCCTCCGGGTGCTTGACGAGAGGGCTGATAACCGCGAGAAGGTACTTACCGATGGATTCGATGAGCTGCTGCATGCTCCCACTATACCCCGACGGCGCCGATTTGTCAATACTGCACTTGCGGGCATGGCGGAATTATCGCGCCGCGGAGCCGCCCTCCCGGCGCAGGCGGAGCTGACCGCAGGCCGCATTGATGTCGTGCCCCTTCTCATAGCGCATGGTAACGGGGATGCGGCGGCGGATGAGCACCCGGCAGAAGGCGCGGCAGTGTTCCTCCGAGGGGCGTTGCCAGGGCAGGCCCTCCACCGTGTTATACGGTATCAGGTTCACCTTGGCATGCAGCGAAGCGGCCAGCGCTGCCAGCTTCTCCGCCTCCGGCAGCGCAGCATTCACATCCTGAATGAGAATGTACTCCAGCGTGATAATGTGCTTAGCCGTGCGCCGCCAACTCT
>CAMEZO010000133.1 GCA_945947905.1 uncultured bacterium | reverse complement strand
GCACCTGCGCTGTCTTTCTGTCGTTCTTCATTGCCCTTATGCATTTTTGATGCAGGGGGCCTCGTAGCGTGTTGAAAATGAAGCACTTAGCTTCCGCAGACCCCCACTGAAGCATATTGCATACGCTCATCGCAGAGCTTATGATTGCTGAAAAATACGAGCTTTCCTCATTTTGGGATTGCATCTGCATAAAAAATGAAGTACACTTAGCGGCGCGTTATCATGAATCCCTCCCTCCGCCGCGTCCTCGACCTCATCCGCACGAATTCACAATCAGAAAGCGACAAAGGTACCCGCTTCGAGCACCTGATGAAGCGTTATCTGGAGACCGACCCCGTCTATCGCGACCGCTTCTCGCGCGTGTGGCGCTGGGTGGATTGGCCGTGTCGCGGGGGGCTGGCGGATCAAGGGGTTGACCTCGTGGCGCAGGAGGCGGCAACGGGGGAATACGTGGCCATCCAGTGTAAATGCTATGAGGAAACACATACCCTCAACTTGGCCGATGTGGGCACCTTCTTCACGACCCTCGGCATGCTGTGGCAAACCGAGCAGGGCACGCAGCCCTTCGCGCGAGGCATCATCATCGCCACCACAGACCGGTGGAATGATAAGTTGCTCAACACCATGGCGAAGCAGGCGCGGCCCTGCCAGCGCATCGCCCTGAGCAATCTGGAGGAAGCAGGCATCGACTGGGACTCCGCCGCCTCGGGGGAGCTGCGGGCCGTGACGCATTACGCACCGCGCCCGCAGCAGCGGGAGGCCATCGATGACGTGCTGCGCGGCTTTGAGCAGGGGGATCGCGGGCGGCTCATCATGGCCTGCGGCACGGGCAAGACCTTCACCTCGCTGCGCTTGGCAGAGGAGTTGACGGACGGGAAGGGCTGCCTGCTCTTCCTCGTGCCGAGCATTTCTTTGCTCTCGCAGGCCCTGCGCTCGTGGATGGAGCAGGCGAACGAGCCCATGCACGCCATCGCCGTCTGCTCGGATGCCAAGGCCGCCCAACTCGCCAAGGACGATGAGCAGGACCTGACGGCGGATAACCTGCCCGCGCCCGCCTGCACCAATCCGGATTCGATCGCCAAGCAATACGCCTACTGGCAGCAGCGCGGCGGGCTTGTCGTGGTGTTCTCCACCTACCAATCCATTCAGGTGGTCAGCGAGGCGCAGAAACGCGGTGCCCTGCCGGAGTTCGATCTGATTATTTGTGATGAAGCCCACCGCACCACGGGCGTTGCCCTGAGCAAGGCCGGCGGCGGCTATGATGAGTCGCAGTTCGTGCTGGTGCACAGCAATGACAACGTGCGGGGCAAAAAGCGGCTCTACATGACCGCCACCCCGCGCATCTACGGCGAGACCGGCAAGAAGCGGGCGGAGGCAGCGGACGCCTGGCTCGCCTCCATGGACGATGAGACCATCTACGGCCCGGAGTTCCACCGCCTTCCGTTCTCCAAGGCCGTGCGGGAGGGGCTGCTGGCCGATTACAAGGTGCTGGTGCTCTGCGTGGATGAGGATTATGTGCGGGAGAAGTTCAGCACCATGCTCCGTGAAAACGGCGGTGAGTACGAGCTGGAGGACATGGTGAAGTTGTTAGGCTGCTACAACGGCCTGCGCAAGCGTGTTCTGCACTCGAATGCGGCATTGGGGGAGGAGTGGGACTTCCTCGATAAGAACCCCATGAAGCGCGCCGTGGCCTTTGCGGGGCGCATCGCGGTCTCCAAGAAGGTGAAGAAGGCTTTTGAGCAGATGTTAGACGCCCTACGGGAATCCGGTGACTTCCTGGAGTGCGGCATCGAGCATGTGGACGGCACGATGAATGCGCAGCGGCGCAACGAGGCCTTGGCTTGGCTGAAGAATGATGAGGGCGCGGAGGAATGCCGTGTGCTGACCAACGCGCGCTGCCTTTCCGAGGGTGTGGACGTGCCTGCGCTGGATGCGGTGATGTTCCTGGCCCCCATGCGCTCGCAGATCGACATCGTGCAGGCGGTGGGGCGCGTGATGCGCACGGCGGCGGGGAAGAAGTACGGGTATATTCTGCTGCCCATCGGGGTGCCGCGCGATAAGAAGCCGGAGGAGGTGCTGGGGGACCGGGAGAGCAAATATGCGACGGTGTGGGATGTGTTGCAGGCTTTGCGTGCGCACGATGACCGCTTCAATGCGCAGATTAACAAAATTGAGCTGAACCGTAAGCCCGCCGACACGGTCAGGGTGGTGGGTGTTGCAGGCGGCAACGGCGGGGAGGGAGACGGCGAAGGTGCTTCGGCAGCAGGTCTCGGGGCGGCGGAACAGACGACCGAGGAGCTTTTCCGGGCTCTGCCTCTCTGGCAGGATGCCATCTTTGCGCGCATTGTCAAGAAATGCGGCAGCCGCCGTTATTGGGAGGACTGGGCCAAGGACATCGCGCACATTGCCGAACGCCAGATTGCCACCATCACCGACCTCTTGCAGGCGGGGCACGGGGAGCAGGAGTTCGAGCAGTTTTTGCAGGGTTTGCATAACAGTATTAACCCCTCCATCTCTCGCACGCAGGCTATCGAGATGCTGGCGCAGCAGGTGATCACCCGCCCCGTCTTCGATGCCTTGTTCGAGAATTATCGTTTCGCGGAGCTGAATCCCGTGTCGCAGACCATGAATGCCATGCTGCAGCTGGTGCAGGACAGCATGGCACCGGATGATGCGCGGCAACTCAAAAACTTCTATGACAGCGTGCGGGAGCGCACACAGGGAATTGATAATGCGGCGGGGCGGCAGAAGGTCATCACGGAGCTGTACGACAAGTTCTTCAAGAACGCTTTCCCCAAGATGGCGGAGGCTCTCGGTATTGTCTACACGCCCGTGGAGATCGTGGATTACATCGTGCGCAGTGTGCATGCCATCCTGCAAAAGGAGTTCGGCGTGCAGAAGGGACTCGGTGCCCACGGGGTGAAGATTCTGGACCCCTTCACGGGCACGGGGACCTTCATCGTGCGGCTCCTGCAGAGCGGGCTTATCGACAAACGAGATCTGGAGTACAAGTTTAAGCACGACCTCTTCGCCAGCGAGATTGTGCTGCTGGCCTATTACATCGCCTGCGTGAATATCGAGGAGACCTACCATGAATGCGCGGGGAAGTTCACCTACACGCCCTTCGACGGCATATGCCTGACCGACACCTTCCGCATGGATGCCACGGGTAAAAACATGCTTGCGGAAATGTTTTCCGACAACGCCCGCCGCGTGAAGCGGGTGGTGGAGAATGACATCAAGGTGATTATCGGCAATCCGCCGTATTCGGTCGGACAAAGAAGCGCGAATGACAATAATCAGAATGAGGATTACCCGGATCTGGATGCTCGGATAGCGGAGACCTATGCAGCAGGTACAAAAGCGACCAACAAGAACAGTCTCTATGACTCCTACATCCGTGCCTTCCGCTGGGCGAGTGATCGAGTGCAGGGCGACGGCGTCATCGGTTTCGTGACGAATGGTTCCTTTATCGATAACAACGCTATGAATGGCTTTCGGCGTTCCCTGCTGGAGGAATTCGCGGCGGTGTATTGCTTCAATCTGAGGGGGAATGCGCGGACCTCGGGTGTACAACGGCAAAAGGAGAAGGGCAATGTATTCGGTGAGGGTAGCCGCACGCCGGTTTGCATCACCTTACTCATCAAGAAGAAGGAGCACGAGGGGCCCGGCCGCTTGTTCTATCGCGACATCGGCGACTACCTCTCCCGCGAACAGAAGCTGAACTGCATCAAGTCGTTCCGAGACATGACGAGCACGGACTGGGAGGAGCTGCAGATGGATGAACACGGGGATTGGCTCAATCACCGCGACCCCGGGTTTGCGCAGTTTATACCCTTGGGCGATAAGGAATGCAAGGGGGATAGGAATGCGCAGGCTGTGTTTACGATTTTCTCCAACGGATTAAAAACTCAGAGGGATCCGTGGTGTTATCAGTACAGTCGCAGTATGTTGGAGAAGAATATGCGAAAATCCATCGACTTCTTCAATGAGAACAGTGGTAAGGAAGAGGTCGTGTATGATGCGACATGTATCAGCTGGACAAGGGATACCTTGAAAAAGGCCTTACGCGGTGACAAGAGCGTTTTTTCGAACAATGCAGTCCGTCATGCTTTGTATAGGCCGTTCAGCAGGCAATTCCTGTATATGGATAAGGTTTGGAACGACCAGCAATATCAACAGAATAGATTTTTCCCCACAGAGAAGACAGAAAATCTCGTTATCAGTGTTCCGGGGCAAGGTGGTAAGAAGGACTTTTCCTGCTTCATAGCAGAATGTGTTCCCGATCTGAATCACCTGGAAGCCGGTGCTCAATGCTTCCCCCTCTATTGGTACGAGAAGCGGGACAAGGAAGAGAACAGCCTTGACCTCGATTTAGGCGAGCGAGTGGGCGACTACATCCGCCACCACGGGATCACGGATTACGCGCTGAAGCAGTTCCGCACGGTCTACGGCGACCCGAAGATCAGCCGCGAGGATATTTTCTACTATGTCTACGGCCTGCTGCACTCGCCGGAGTACCGCGAGCGCTTCGGGGCGGACCTTAAAAAGATGCTGCCGCGCATCCCCTACGCCAAAGACTTTCGGGCCTTCGAGAAGGCAGGGCGCAAGCTGGCCGACCTGCACCTGCACTACGAACGCGCCGTCCCCTGTGCCTTGGTACAGGAGGAAGGCAGCGCCGCCTCCCTGCGCGTCGACAAGCTGCGCTTCCTCGACAAAAAGACCAAGGACACCATCATCTATAACAGCACCCTCTCCCTCACCCACATTCCCGCGAAAACCTACGAATACCAAGTCAACGGCAAGAGCGCCCTCGAGTGGGTCGTGGAACGCTACTCCGTCACCACGGACAAGGCGAGCGGCATCGTAAACGACCCGAACCTGTGGTGCGACGAGCACAACGAGCCCCGCTACATCGTGGACCTCATCAAGCGCATCGTCACCGTCAGCCTGGAGACCGTCGACATCGTCCGCTCCCTCCCCCCACTGCAGGAACTCAACTGAGCCTTCCCGCGAAATTTCAGACTTCTCACCGCCGTGGTAACAGAGAGAGAGAAAGTAAGAACCGCGGAATAAAGGGAATTTTCGGAGAGTCGGTGGTATGCTTGGCTTGGAACAGACTTCCCGCCGCCGGGGTGGTAGGAGGCGAGATGGTTGCTGACCGCGGAATAAAGGGAATTTTTGGAGAGTTTGCGGCGTGCCTTGCTTGGTTCAGACTGCATGCCGGAGGGATAGTAGCTCCCTTGATTGTTTGATAAAATTC
>CAMEZO010000132.1 GCA_945947905.1 uncultured bacterium | reverse complement strand
AGGACAGCGACCTGACTGCACCGGAGCGGGAGCGGGTGGAGGCCGCGCTCATGCAAGGGGAGCATGTGTTTTGGGTGGGGCGTCCGTCTCCCAAGGGCTTCCCATGGTCGGGTGTGATTCTGCTCATATGGGCGCTGATTGTCCCCGGTACCGTTGTATGGGTTTTCCTTTCGAATAACATTACTCCGGGACCGGACTCCTATCCCTTCCTTGCCTTTGTTTTGCTGTTCACCGTCATCCTGCTCGGCTCGGTGCTGATCCGGATCATGAAGCACAGGCTGAGGAGGTACAGTTTTTATGTGCTGACGGAGGGGCGGGCCCTTGCGTTTCACCGTGGCCTGTGGGGTAAGCCGGTGCTGAAGTACTGGGCGTCGGAAGACATCATTCGCTTGGATGAGCATTCTGACGGCAGCGGCAGCTTGGTGTTCGAGATCCGTGTACGCCGCACCAAACACGGTGAGGTAGAGGAAACGGAGGGCTTGGTAGATATACCGAATATCAGTTCGGTCAAGGAAATGGTGCAGCCCTTCCTTCAGAAGAAAGAGGAGGAAGGGGCGGAAGAAGAGGAGGCGCCGCTGTCTCCTCGGGAGCGTCTGCGCACGTCAATTATCCTGAGTGTTTTCGTGGTAATCGGCTTGGTCTTGTCCGGAACCGCTGTCTACTGCGGCGTGCGTACGGTGCATCAGGTGAAAACCTATACGGAAACGGAGGCGACAGTCATCGGCAAGGAGTGGCGCACGCACTCAACAAAACACGGCTCGCGCAGAGAGTGGCATACTCGCTATCAGTATGAGGTGGACGGGCACACTTATCAGGGCACGCTGGGTACATCGGAGACCCCGAAGCCCTTCAAGCGCGGTGCTTCGCTGCCCATTCTGTACAATCCGGAAGCCCCGGAGGAATCGATCGGTAATCAATTTTTCGAGCTCTGGGGCTTTGTCCTCATTCCGGGAGGGATCGGTCTTGTCTTCCTTCTTGCAGGCGTCTTTGCCCTGCGCTCGCACCTGAAAAGCGGCCGCCCCGGTGCGAAAGAGACTTGCCAAGAGCGTCCCGAGCGGGTATAATGCCGCCGTATATGGAACGAGACGAGATACCGGGATACATCCTGAATGACCCGCAGGCGTTCATCCGCTTTCTGGAGGACTGCTACCGACAGCGCCGCGACGTTGTCATCTGCGCAGATGACTGCCGCTACCTGGCAGACGCCCTCCGCGAGCGCCTGCATACCTCCTCCGACTCCGGCAGCCTGTTCGACTGATCATCCTGTTTCCCCTGCCCGACATCCGGGCAGGGTAGGGGTGGGGGGTATCGTCAGCCCTTGAAGCGCCGCCACAGGTCTAAACAAAAGCGGAGCTGGTTGATCATCTCGCTGCCGAGTTCGTTGAGGCCCCGTTCGTTGGCAGGGGTGTGCCCCACATCGTCGATGGGGATGACCTCCATGAAGCCGAAGTGGCAGCCGTCCGTTTTCTGTACGTCCTTGTAGCTGACGATGGGATCCTTCTTGCCGACGATGAAGCGGAAGGGGGTGTAGACGCCGCCGATGGCCGGGCCGGTGAAGGGGGTGCGTGTGATCTTTTTGAGCCCCTGCACAAAGGAGGCGAAGGGTTGCATCTTCTGCGGCATGACCATTCGAGCGGCGAGGATAGCACCGAGGATGGTGGGACTGGGTATGATGATGCGCGAAATGTCAAATCCACCCTTGTATTGCATGATTTCCGGGCTGGCACCGCCTCCTACACAGCCGATGCAGTTGGGCACAATGCGGGCAAGCTGTGAGGCGTAGAAGCCGCCGAGCGAGAAGCCCAGCATCAGGCAGGGCGGTATGCTCGGGTAGCAGAAGCGCTGCCGAATCATGTCCTGTATCTGTTGCACGTTGAAGCTCAGTTCCTCCACAAACTCGCGGAGGACATCATCGCGCATGTCGCATTGGTGCTGCTCCATGATGTGGATGCTCTCCGCAAAGTGGTCGTTGTTCGGTTCTTTGTTCTCCGTCAGAACGCGCATGCCCGTCAGGTGGGTGTCGAAGGTCACGAAAATGCAGTCCAGCTTCTCCACCACGGACCACAGGTACAGCGAGTTGTCGTAGTAGTCCGACCCGATGCCGGTGAAGGCATAGACAACCGGTACGACACGGTGGCTCCAATAAATATCATCCGGCGCAAAAACGGCGCATCTCCAGCGAGCAAAGTGGTCGGTGTAGGCCGCAGCCTCGCCGATCTGCCACTCGGTCGACTCCAGCGGCGCATAGGCGTGGTACAACTCCCCGCCCACACCGTTCCACCCGAAGTTCTCCCTACCCGCCACCAAATCAAAATAGGCCTTGCACCCCGGCTTCGTAAAACGCTCCGGGAAAATCGGATTGCGAACCGGGCTCGCCCAGTCCCTGAATTGTGAGTTGTCAACGATGATTTTCATGTTATAATTTGGTGTAGGTGTTTCTTCCCATTCGTCATCCTTCGATGACAAAAGGTCAAAGGTGCTGCGCGCCGAGGTGCTTCGGAAGCCCTGTTTCAGACGTTTGATGACATCCAACAGGCCGTCGGCGGCTAGCTGCTTGTGCTCGATCCCGAAAAGATCCTTGAACTTCTCCCACCAAGAGGAGTTCAGTTTGTCTTCCAGCTCCTGCTTGGCTGCCTTGGCGCATTGCTGTAAGGTCCGCACCAGCGGTTCCTCGCAGTTGCGGGGAGAATAGGGGCCCGTTCGCTCGAAGACCGGCACAGGCTGGCCGTATTCTCCTTGATCGTAACGCAGAAAGCGCATGCCTCCCAAAGTCTCTACCCAGGTCCCGAAATAGTCAATATCGTTGTTTTTCAGCAGATCAATGAGGGTACCGTATTCCTTGCGGACAAGATCAAACAATTTGTGCCGCTGTGCCCGATCGTGAATGTATGTTTCGCATCGCGTAAGAACGAAGATGACGGTATGTCCATTCTTCAGTTCCGATACGCACTGATTAAACCAGTTGAGAATGACCATCGGGGCATTGAACTCGTGGTGCATTCGGATTCCATTCATCAATGCCGGTGCATCGATAGTGAGCAGAATGGACGTTGATCGGTAGAAGAATTTTTTCAGCTCCTCCTCATGTAAAGAAGCCTCCTCTCGGTACCAGTTTCCGGGGAGATCCGTGAAAACGAACGGGTAGACAAATGCTTTCTGTTTGAATGTGGCCTCTCTGGCTGCCTGCCCTATGAAAGCATACTCCTCTGGCTTCCCTGTTGAATCAATTTTTGGGCGGGCGTTGCGGAAGGTTTGTATCAGTTCTTCGTAATATTCGTTCAGAAGGTTGCTTGTGAGAGTGTTTGCATGAATCCCCATCGATGGATTCTGCTGCATCTCGTGAAACATCGCGGCCAGAAGGGAAGTCTTCCCGCAGCCTCGACATCCCACCATGGTTATATGTATGGGATCCAGTGTGTAGGTGTCGACCCCATCGATGCAATCGTATTTCATTTGTTGCTCCTATTCTTTAATTCTGAGAACTTTCCAGCAGTTCTTGATAAAGTTCTTCCCTGTCTCAATGACACTCTTGACCTTCGGTGTGGATGTGAACTCGGTGAAACGATTCCTTACGTTCTCTACTACCACTTGCCCTGCATTGTTGATCTTCTGCCTGAGATCATTTTCGGGAGCGGGCTCGTAAAGTTCCTTGCTATATGATTCGTTGGGTGAATGGAGCAGAACCAAGTCCTCCTTGCCGCTGAGCTGCTCGATGTCCGTGATGTAGCAGAGGATGACGCGATTGCCCGGGCGCTCGCTCAGGCGGTGGTCGATGAGCCGTCGACGCAGGTCAGAGGGCAACTTCTCGGTGTTACTCTCGAACCATACCCTGCCCGGCAGCGGTGCCTGCTGCCCAAGGTTTGCGGCTCCTTTCAGCAGTTCGAGAACAGCGGCCTGTGCTGCTTCGAGGCTGACTCTGAAATCCGCCCCCGTCTGAATGACCGCTGGAGAGCAGAGCATCTGCCGCACCGACTCACGATTCTCCATATACTCGATGGCCAGCTTGCGCGCCTCCTCGTTGCGCAACCCCTGGATGCAGAATCCGGCGCAAATGGGGCGAGCGAGGTCGTCCTGTGCCCCGGAAACCAAGGGAAGTCGCGCGATGAAGACGGCATAGGTTCCGGCCGGTTCGCGAGCAATGACCATCGAGTAGTACTTGCCGCTCTGCTCATTGAGCACGGCCTGCATGGGATGAATTCCATCGGGGATGATGTCATCGTTCCAGTGGTAATCGCGCCCGCTCGTGATGGATTTGCCTGCCGAGATAACGGAAATCTTCATGATGACGAGGTCTTAATGTTTTTTGCCGTTGCCGGATAAGAGGCGGTAGGTGAGGAACGCTGCCGCGACAAAGGCTACTGTGCCCACCAGCAGTTGCATTTTCGGATCATCCGGTAATCCGGGCAGAAAACGCTTCACTTTGTCGCACAAGCCATTTCCTCGCCGTCCCGTGAGAGGCTTGTTGTATGTTCCGAGTGGCGAGTAGTGGAGAACGAGGTCCTCGTCGCCCGTCAGCTTCTCGGTATCGGTGAAATAACAGAGAATGATCCGGTTCTCCGGTCGCTCGCTCAGGCGGTGGTTGGTGAGCCGCCGGATCAGGTCAGGAGTTCGCTCCCCCGTGAAGCTTTCGCCCCAAACTTCGCCCGGCAGCGGTGCCTGCTGACCCAGAGCTGTCGCTCCCTTCAGCAGTTCGCAAACGGCGGCTTCTGCTGCCGCCAAGTTGACGCTGAAATCCGCCCCTGTCTGAATGACTGCGGGAGAGCAGAGCATCTGCCGCACTAACTCACGATTCTGCATATACTCGATGGCCAGCTGCCTCGCTTCGGAATTGTTCAGTTCCTGTACAAGGATTCCTGCGCAAAGGGGCCTGCCGAGGTCGTCCCGATCACCGGAAACCAAGGGGAGGCGTGCCATGAATACGGAATAGCTTCCCGGTGCATCCGAGGAGATGACCAAGGAGTAGTATTTGCCACTCTGCTCGTTGAGAACGGCCTGCATGGGTTGAATGCCCACGGGGATGATGTCATCGTTCCAATGGTAATCACGCCCGCTTGTGATGGACTTTCCTGCTGAAATGATCGAGATTTTCATATGGGGTGGAGGGGAGGGAGGCGTGGGGCCTCCCGCCGGGTGTAGGTGTTATTCGGTTGGGGAGTCTTCTTCTGTGGTAGGCAGATGAGTTCCCCCCTGTTCATCTGCTGTATGGGGGGCGTCCGTGGGCTCCGGCGCCGGATCGGGGGTGGTCTCCGAAGTGGGCACGTCCGAGGGCACCGGGGCGGGCACGTCCGTGGGTT
>CAMEZO010000131.1 GCA_945947905.1 uncultured bacterium | reverse complement strand
GCAACGCGCATCAAAGCACCGTTCGCCTGCGTGGTGCGGGAGGGGACGCAATGCAGCAGGGCCTGCGACGTCGCAACACCCATATCGTCACAACCGCTCTTGGCCCAATCCTGATAGCGCAGCAGCGTCTCTGTCTCGTCGTATTCCTTATTTTCGGCCAAGGAGTGCATCAACGCTATCGCCATCTCGGAGTCATCCGTAATCATCCCCGCGTAGCGTCCCCGTGTCACACCCCATCCATCAACCATACCCGGAACACCCTCGGGGTACAGCGCCGCCACCTCATCATCGCCATGGAACTCCAGCGGCGCGCCCAAAGCATCTCCGCACATCAGCCCCATCATACAACCGCGCGCTCTGTCCCGAAGCGCCTCCTTAACCGGGTCCGAGTTCGTCTTCTTTGTTACCAACGGGAAGCTGCGGGAAAGCGGGTACTCCGGCACATGGATCAGCTCCACGCCGTACATCGCCGCAATCGCCGGAGCCTGGGAATCCGGATAGGCCTCGCCGTAGTAAATCGTTTTAACCCCGTGGGCACACAGAGCCTGCATGCACGAGGTGCAGGGCATCGTGGTGCATGCCACTACCTTGGCCTCCCCGCGTTTGAAGAGGCTGCACAGATTAATTTCCGCATGCAACATATACTTCTGACGGTCATCACGCGACGCCCAGAAGCCCTCGGGAGCGGAAAACCCCGGGAATAGCCCGTTGTAGGCGGTTCCTATCACACGGTTATCTTTATCAAGCGCAGCAGCTCCCACACGGCGGTAGGGGTCCTCCGAACGCAGAGCTGCAACGTGTGCCAGGGCCATCACATATTGGGGAATAGACAATCTACTCATCGTGCGGACATTATACCACACTTTCCGGCAACTCCGTGCATTATGACAGACTTTGAGCCGTATTCTCACAGGAAGCAACACGTACAGGCGCAGAAAGGGCTGGACACCCCCCCTACCCTTTGGTATAAAGGGGGTACGATGAGGCGCGACTGGTACAACATACTCCCCGCCGGCGCGGCTGTGGCCGCCTACTTATGCGCTCTGCTTCGGCCCGAGTGCGCCGCGCAGGCTGTTCTCTGGGTCGTTGCCCTCAGCTGCGCAGGATTAGCAATCAACCTCTGTCTTTTCACAGCGCGTATTCTCACCCGGCGCAACGGATTGGCGTCCGCCATGTGGGGCACAGTGCACCTGCTGCTCGCCTCCTGTGCCTGGGCCGTTTGGCCGACCGAACAGGAACCGGCCCTCGCAGCACGTCTGGAGGCCTGCCGCCGGGGGGCCGATGCCTTCGAGCGCGGAGAGACCGGCTCGCTGATTACCCTGGCCGCCATGTCCGGTCGAGTCGACCTGCTGCGCGAATTCCTCCCCGCACTACCGACTGATGAGGCGCAACGCAGCGAGGCGGCACTGGCCCTGCTCCGTGCGGCTGAATGCGGCAGGACCTCCGCCATCGAATATCTTGTGAAGCACATCGGACTGCGCCCCGACGCGACAACCGATGGGAGCACTCCGCTGCACGAGGCCGTACGCAACAACCGCCACCGAGCCGTTCGGCTCCTGTTGCAACAGGGCGCAGATATCAACCGTCCCGCTGCGGACGGACAGACACCCCTGATGACGGCAGCCCTGGCAGGAGATATCTCCATGGTCAAGCTGCTGCTCAAACACGGTGCCGACCCCGCCGCCCGCACGCCCGAGGGAGAGACGGCGGAGGACTTCACCACCTCCGAAGAAATTTCCACCCTCCTGAAGCATCCATGAAGCGCTGCCTTTTCTTTCTTGCCTGCTGCATCGCACTGTGTTCGGCAGAGGACATTACCCTGACCGACGGAACGGTACTCAAAAACGCAACCGTCACCCGAAAGGGAGATGATTTCATCAATGTTATCTACGATGGCGGCGGACGCAAGATAACTGCGGAGGAGTTGCCCACCGAGCTCCGAAAGCGTTTCAAAATGACCGAGGATATTCTGGCCGAGCGGCGGGAGAAAGCCCGCCGCGATGAAGCGGCCCGAGCCGAAGCGGCAAAAAAAGTTGAGCAGGAAACCCGAGCCGCCTTGGAGGCTTCCGGGCGCACGGCGCGCTATGTTACGGCGGCAGATGTACAGCAAATGTATGGGCCGCTGGACTCCCTCAACTCCCGCATGGCGGACTACCTGGCGGCGGAGTGGAATCGGCGTGAGGCCCTGCGACTGGGCCTGAAGGTGGAATCCGAGCGCTTCGCCGATGAAGCTGCTGCCCTGCGCGGGGCTTTCGAGGCGGACCGCAGCAACCTTCTGGAAGAGGCGCGCGAGGCAGAGAAAACACGCCGCCGCGTCACCGAGTTGGATGAGAAGCTGCGTGTGGCCAAGGAGCGCAACGAGATGCTCAAAAATCAAATAAGCGACCTGCGGGAACAAGTGCGCACACGCCCGAGCGGGTTTTACAACGAACCCACCATTGTCATGCCGCCGCCACGAGGGCCGATTATCATCAATCCCCTCCCGCGCCGGCCCTCGCACCGCCATAAACCCGCTCCCAAACCCCAGCCGCCGACACCGGCCCCTGCCCCGCCGCGTAAGCCGCGCTGAAGGGTCTGTTACCATGCAACAAGTCAATCTCAAGGAAAAGTGGCGTAAGACCCCGCATCGACCGGGGGTTTACCTCATGAAGGGCGAGGGCGGCGGTATCATCTACGTCGGCAAGGCCAAGGACCTGCACCGCCGCTTGGCCAACTATTTTTCCCCGAGTCGGCAGACCTTGGAGAACGGCAAGACACGCGCCCTGATCGCTGCCATCCGTGATTTTGATTATCTGGAGGTTCGCAACGACAGCGAATCGCTCATTCTGGAGCAAAAACTCATCAAGGAGTATCGCCCGCATTATAACGTCCAGCTCCGCGATGACAAGCGGTATTTATTACTTCGAGCCTCGCGCGGGGACGAACTACCCCGCTTCTCCACTGTCCGCCTCCGCAAGGACGACGGCGCTCGCTACCTGGGGCCCTTCGTGCACAGCACCGCCCTCAAGGAGACACTGGAGTGGCTGAACCACCGTTTCCGCCTGCGTACCTGCACCGCACGCTGCCCCGGACCGGAGAACTACCGCCACTGCCACGATGATGTGATCCGCCACTGCTCCGCCCCCTGTATCGGACGCATTTCACCGGAGGAATACCGCAGCAACTTCGAGGCCGCCCTCGCCCTGCTCGAAGGCGGAGCCCGCAAGGAACATCTCGATGCCCTGACGCAGGAAATGATGGAAGCCTCCGATGCTCTCGACTTCGAGCGCGCGGCCAAACTGCGCGATATCCGGGAGAACATTATCAAGACACTCGAACCCGCACGCCGCTTTGCGCGCCGCTCTCCGGATCTGCCCGGCACCGTGAACCCCGACCGGGATCTGCAAGAGCTGGCCGATGCCCTCGGCATGGCCACGCCCCCCGCCGTCATGGAGTGCTTCGACATCTCCAACCTGTCAGATAACCATATCGTCGCCTCCATGGTGCGCTTCACGAACGGAAGGGCGGATAACAAGGCCTACCGCCGCTACCGCATCAAAGGCGTGGACGGACAAAACGACTTTGCCTCCATGTTAGAGGTGGTACGCCGCCGCTACACCCGCATTGTCAACGAAAGCAGCTCCCTCCTCGGGGAGTATCCCGAGCTCGGCGTCTATGCCCGACTCAAGCAGCTCAGCGCAGAGGGACGCGCCCCCATTACCGTGCCGGATCTGGTGGTGGTGGACGGCGGCAAGGGTCAACTCGGCGTCGCCATGCAGGTCCTCGCGGAAATCGGGCTGGCGGACATGCCTGTTATCGGCCTTGCCAAACGAGACGAGGAAATCTACTTTCCCGACCGCGACGAGCCCCTCGTCCTCAGCCACGACTCCGGGGCCCTTCGCCTTCTGCAACGCCTGCGCGACGAGGCGCACCGTTTTGCTAACAACTACAACGAGCTTCTGGTGCGCAAACGCGTACGCGAAAGCAAGCTCGACGCTTTCCCCGGCATGACCCCCAAGCGCAAGGAGCTTCTGCTCCTCCACTTCCACACCGTCCCCGGCATCCGCGCCCGCTCTGCGGAAGAAATCGCCGCCCTCCCCGGCATCTCCCTCGCCTGGGCCGGTCGCTTCACCGCCTGGCTCGCCGAGCACTGAAGCGGAATAGGCTCTTTTCGACGTTTTTGTGTTGACAAAGGCGGGCGGCTGGTATATAAAGCCCCGAAACACACTGACAGCTTATGCCGGGACGCAAGAATAACAGCATCAGACGCAAGGTGAAGAACTGGACCTTCTCCGATTCTGCCGATCTCTACGCCGTGGATGATTGGAGCAACGGGTATTTTGCCGTATCAAAGACGGGCGAGGTGACGGTGAAGCTGGAGGACAGCGACGGAACCAAAAAAGACGTGAGCCTGCGCACCATCATGGACGCGCTGGCCGACCGAGGGACGGATGCACCGGTTCTCCTGCGCTTCCGGGACCTGTTGCGCGCCCGCATCGATGAGCTTAACAAAAGCTTTATCAAGGCCATCAAGGAAGCGAATTACCAAGGCCAATACCGCGGGGTGTACCCCATCAAGGTGAATCAGCAGTGCCACATTGTGGAGGAAATCGTAGCCCACGGCGCACGTTATCATTACGGGCTGGAGGCCGGTTCCAAGCCGGAACTGATTGCCGCCATGGCGCAGATGAAGGACAGCGAAGCCTTCCTGATGTGCAACGGTTATAAGGACGACGAATTCATCGACCTGGCGCTGATGGGCCAGATGATGGGCATCAACCTCTGCATTATTCTCGAAATGCCGAACGAGCTGCCGGCCATCCTCCGACGGGCGCAGGCGCTCGGCATCGAGCCGAATCTCGGCGTGCGCGTCCGTCTCTCCGCCAAGGGCTCAGGACATTGGAGCGAATCCGCAGGGGATAAATCGGTCTTCGGTCTCAACCCGGCCCAGGTTATTGATGTAGTGGACGAGCTGAAAGCCGCCGGCAAGCTGAATTGCCTCAAGGTGCTGCACTATCACCAAGGCTCGCAGATACCTAATATATCCGTCATACGTGAAGGGCTCACGGAAGCCTGCCGCATGTACATCGACCTGGTGCGGGAGGGCGCCCCGATGGGCACGCTGGACATGGGCGGAGGACTTGCGGTTGACTATGACGGTTCGCAGACCAACTTCCACTCCTCCTGCAACTATTCCGTGGAGGAGTACGCGCGTGATATCGTGGAAATCGTCGGGGAAATGTGCACCAAATGCGAGATACCGCACCCCACGCTCGTCACAGAATCCGGCCGTGCCGTCTCTGCCTATCACAGCGTTCTCGTGTTCAACATTCTGGATGTTACCACGGCTCCGGGAATGGATGCGCAACCCACGGCTCTGCCGGAGAATCCGAGCGAGATTCTCAAG
>CAMEZO010000130.1 GCA_945947905.1 uncultured bacterium | reverse complement strand
TCAATCTCATGGCAGACGAAACACCGAAGCACTACAAGCGTATTCTGTTGAAACTGAGCGGCGAGGCACTGCGTGCCCCGGGCAGCAGAGATAACATTTCTCCCGAGATTGTGGCCCGCATCGCCCGCGAGATCGCGGAGGCCCAGAAGCAGGGCGGCCTGCAGATCGCCGTCGTGGTGGGCGGCGGTAATATTTGGCGCGGTGCCAAGGCAAGCGTGCGCGGCATGGATCGCCCGACGGCGGACTATGTGGGCATGCTGGCCACGGTGATGAACGCCCTCTCCATCTGCTCCGCCGTGCAAGAGCTCGGCGTGCCCGCGCATGTGCAGAGCGCCATTGCCATGGAGAACGTGGCGGAGCCCTATGTGCGCAACAACGCCCGCAGCCTGCTGCGCCGCGGCGAGTTGGTGGTGTTTGCCGCCGGCACGGGTAACCCCTTCTTCAGCACGGATACCGCAGCGGCCCTCCGCGCCTGCGAGATCAATGCCGAGGTGGTCATGAAGGCGACCTCCGTGGACGGTGTCTATACGGCAGACCCGAAGAAGGACCCCACGGCGCGCCGCTTCGACCGCATCTCCTACGATGAGTGCATCGCCCGCGAGCTGAAGGTGATGGACCAGACGGCCTTCACCCTGTGCAAGGACAACGCCAAGCCCATCGTGGTCTTTGATATGCACAAGCCCGGCAACATTACCCGCGCGCTGCTCGGTGAAAATATCGGCACCGTTATCTCGTAATCATCTTTCTTTTCACTCACAAATAACCCCAGTATCAAATGGACGAAGAAACACTCCTGCTCGAGGTCGAAACCGCTATGGAAGAGGCCCTGGAGCGCATGAACGAAGAGTTTGCCGGCGTTCGCACCGGCAAGGCCTCCCCCTCCCTGGTGGATAACATGGATATCTACGTGGCTTCCTACGGCACGAGCATGAAGCTCAAGAGCCTGGCCGTGGTCTCCACGCCGGATGCCCGTTCCATCCTCATCCAACCCTTCGACCCGAGCACGCTCAACGACATCAAGAAGGCGATCGCAGACAGCCGTCTCAACCTCACGCCCATCATTGATGCCCGCTCCGTGCGCCTCCCCATTCCCGAGCTCTCCGGTGAGCGCCGCAAGGAGCTGTGCAAGTATGTGAAGAGCCTGGCGGAGGAGAACCGCGTGCGCGTGCGTGCCGCTCGCAAGTCCGGCATGGACGGCATCAAGAAGCTGAAGGCGGACAACATCCTCACCGAGGACGGTGTGCGCCTGGCGGAGGACAAGGTGCAGAAGCTGACGGATAAGTACGTCAAGAAGATTGATGCCCTTGTCGAGGCCAAGGAGAAGGAAATCATGACGGTGTAATCACCCCCGAGCAACTGAACTTTTTTCATTATGAGCACGAATCCTACGAACGTTCTTGCCTCCGGTATCGAGATTATCGGTTCCATTCGCTTCCAGAACGATATGCACATCGACGGTAAGATCGATGGCAAAATCGAGTCCGATTCCGGTAAGGTGACCATCGGTGAGATGGCGGACATCAAGGGCGACATCAGCGCCGGAGAGGTGCATGTGTACGGCCATGTGACGGGCAACATCCGCAGCGGGCGCTGCCACCTGCGCGAGCAGGCCGTCATCAACGGTGACATCACCACCACCACGCTCTCCATGGATGAGGGCGCACACCTGCGCGGCCGCGCGGAGATCGGTTAACGCCGCCTCGCTGCTGCCCGTACCGAGCCGACCCGCTCCACCTGCCTGCCGGGCAGGGGCGCGAGGTCGGTTTGCTGTACCCTCGTTTCTGCCCGTACGGGGTAATATGACACGCCCGCGTACATGCGGGAGCGCGTGAAAACGCGCAGAAGGCTTGACAAACAGCCCGCGCGCGCGTATGGTATGGCTATGTTTTCTCTGCTTTCCGATAAGCTGGATGAGACCTTCCGCAAGCTGCGGGGGCTGAGCAAGATCTCCGAGTCAAACATCAAGGACGCTCTGCGGGACATCCGCATGGCGCTGCTGGATGCCGATGTGGAGTACACCGTGGCGCGCACGTTCATCGCCGGGGTGAAGGAGGAGGCCATGGGTGAGGCCGTGTTGAAGACGGTGAAGCCCGGGGAGCAGATCGTCAAGATTTTCCGGGACCGCCTGGCGGAGCTGTTGGGCGGTGATGCGGCGCCGCTGCAGCTGGACGGGGCGGAAACCCGCATCATGATGGTGGGTCTGAACGGTGCCGGTAAGACGACCACGAGCGCCAAGCTGGCGCGGCGTCTGAAGGCGGAGGGGCACAAGCCCGTGCTGGTGGCCTGTGACTTGGTGCGTCCCGCTGCCGTGGATCAGTTGGCAACCCTTGCCGGGCAGATCGAGGTGCCGGTCATCACGCCCGCCCCGGGGGAGAAGAATGTGCTGCGTGTGGCGAAGGAGGCTCTGCGCCGGGCAAAGGACATCGAGCACGATGTGTTGATTTTCGATACGGCGGGCCGGCAGGAGGTAGATGCCGCCCTGGTCGAGGAGCTGCGCAAGCTGGCGGACTTCCTTCAGCCGCAGGAGGCCCTGCTGGTGGCGGATGCCGCTACGGGCCAGCAGGCGGTGCGTGTGGCCTCTACCTTCGATGAGGCCGTGGGGCTCACCGGTATCGTGCTCACCAAGCTGGACGGCGATGCCCGCGGCGGTGCGGCGCTTTCCATGCGCGCGGTGACGGGTAAGCCTATCAAATTTGCCGGCGAGGGCGAGAAGCTGGATATGTTCGGGCCTTTTGTGCCGCAGCGTATGGCGGATCGCATCCTGGGCATGGGTGACATCGTGGGTCTGGTGGAGAAGGCGGCCGAGAAGATCGACCAAGAGTCCGCCATGAAGTCCATGGGGCGCCTGGTGAGCGGGGAGTTTAACTTCAACGATTTCCTGAGCCAGATGCGCATGATGCAGAAGCTGGGCCCGCTGGAGGGCTTGCTGGGGTTGCTGCCGGGCTTCCGTAACATCCGCAAGCAACTGCCGGAGGGGGCGCTGGATCCTAAGCGGATGAAGCGCATGGAGGCCATCGTGCTCTCCATGACCAAGAAGGAGCGCGAGAATTACAAGCTGCTCATCCCGAGCCGCCGGCGGCGTATCGCCAAGGGTTCCGGGGTGTCGGAGATAGAGGTCAACCGTTTCATCAAGAGCTTCCGCGAGATGAAGGAGATGATGGGCGGTAAAGGCAAGATGGGCGGCCTGATGAAGAGCCTCATGAAGGGCGGCAAGGGTGGCATGCCTGCGGGTATGCCGCAGATGCCGGAGGGCATGGCCGGTATGGAGGAGGCGCTCAAGAGCGGCAAGATGCCCGATTTGTCCGCCTTGCAGGGGCAGATGCCGGATCTCGGTTCTCTGTTAGGCGGGGGTGCGGCCGCGCCGAAGCGCAAAGGGCCGCAGGGGCTCGGGGCTTTCCAAGGCCTGTTCAACCGCCGGGGCAGGTAGGCGATGAGACCCTTGCTTGCTGTCTGCGCCCTGCTGATGCTGTGGCTCGTGCCTGCCCTTGCGCTGGAGCCGGGGCAGGTGGCCGTGGTGTATAACGCGGGGTCTGCTTACAGTCGGGAGTGCGCCGTGCTTTATGCCCGCACGCGCGGCATCCCGAATGAGCAATGTGTGGGCTTGGCTGGTTTGCCGTCTCAGGGGGAGTTGTCGCGTAACCAATACCACAGCTTGGTGGAGGAGCCGCTGATGCGCACGGCCCGTGAGCGTAACTGGTGCTGGCCGGCGGCACAGGTATACGGCAAGAAGCATATGCTGGCCATGGTGCTGATGCCGGATATGCCCCTGCGTATTCGCCGGGAGGCCACGCCGCCGCCGGGGGTTCGTGCCGATGTTGCCACGGATTCCGCTTGTTTAGATTCCGAGCTGATGATGCTCGGGGCGCGCTACCCGCTGGGCGGGCCGCTCAAAAATCCCTTCTACAAGAAGGAGGCGGATTTGAATGATGAGCGGCCGGAGGTGATGTCCGTGTGCCGTATCGAGGCCCCGAGCCGCGAGGCGGTGCGGCGCATGATTCTGGACCCGGCGGAGGTGGAGAAGCGCGGCTTGTGGGGCTGGATTGTGGTGGACCGAGGCGGCCCCTACAAGGAGGGGGAGGAGATGTTCCGGCGGGTTGCGGAGTTGAGCACGCGCGGTAACCTGCCGCTCATCCATGAGGAGTCCGGCTCCGTGTTCTGCGAGGCTTACCCGCTGCCGCAGCGCGTGGCGGTGTACTTCGGCTGGTATACCGAGTTCGCGGCCGGGCCTTTTGCGCCGACCGATCGCACGGGGTTCCGCTTTGCCCCCGGGGCGGTGGCGGCGCATTTGCATTCGTTCAGTGCCACATCGGTGAAGGACCCCAAACGCTGGGTGGGGGCTTTGTTGGAGCGTGGTGCCGCTGTTACGGCGGGTAACACAGCGGAGCCTTTCCTCTCCGGTTGCATTGATTTCGGTATCTTCTACACCGCCCTGGTGCGCGGTAAAACCGTGGCGGAAGCAGCGCTCGCGGCCACGCCCTTTGTTTCCTGGCACGGCGTGGTGCTGGGCGATCCTCTGTACAGACCCTTCATCGCCGTCAACAGCGGCAAAGCCCCGGCGCAGGACCCCTTCGTCCGCTGGCGTACCCTCTGCCGCCGCACGGCGGGGCGCGCCGATTCCTTCCGTCAAGGCGTCGATGCCTCTGCCTCGGAACCCCATGGGGCTCTCTTTGCAGAGTTCTACGCCTGGGCCAACGCCGAGGCCAAACAACCCCGCATCGCCATCGACTACTTCGAAAAAGCCGCCTCCCTCCATACCAACAACCGGGACTCCATCCGCTGCCTCCTCGCCGCCTCCGCCTTGCTCCGCTCCGAAAAACAAACCTCCCGCGCCGACTCCCACCTCGGCACCTGCCTCCGCCTCTCCGCCGGCTCCCCCTACGAAACCGCCGTCCGCCGCATCCACTCCCTCTATCACCCCAAACCCACCCCGCAGAAGTAGGGCTATTTATGGGTTATCTGCCCGGGTTTTACGGATGAATCCCGGAGAAAAATTCAGCGCCATAAAAAAAGACTTGACAGGTGCTATCATACATGGAATAATCGCCCCGTACACAGACTTGGGATTGAACCGGATGGATATACTTGTGTCCGCCTTTTCAAACGCACATCAGGGTTAAAGTCCTCTACGGCTCTTATTTCCTATGAGTTTGAGTGCTTAATCTCAACAAAAACCAAGCTAACGCATTATGGCAAATACAATCATGAAGAGAGGCCGCTACAGTGCGGCCATGAAGGAAGAGTGCGTACTGCACGTCTTTCTCGGGCAGAAGACCGAACAACGAGTCAGCTCTGAGCCGTTGAGCCAATGGAGAGATTTAGGTAGAGCCGGTTTTTCGGTGCTTTTCGGAGCTATGCAGTGAATCGAAACAATACATGTCAGAGCTTTAATTACAAACAACTAATCGTCAACTTATAT
>CAMEZO010000129.1 GCA_945947905.1 uncultured bacterium | reverse complement strand
CGCATCCATGTGCTCAACCCCATCGAATTCGGACAGATCCGTCGCAACGAGGTGGGCAAAAAAATTGCGCCACCCTCTGCAGCGGAGATGCGCGGTGAGAAAACATACTCTACCCAATTTTTCATTGAGGAGAATCGACAACAACGAGCCATGACCTATCTGCGCCGCGTTGCCTATGTGATTGAAGCGCATGTAGAAGTGCTGCATGAGCAGGAGGGCATTAACAATGTCGCCAAACACCTGGAGATGTTCAAGCGCCGAGCCGCAAACGGTCAATGTTTTCACCACCCCTGCTTCGGTATGCGGGAATTCCTCGCCTCATTCTCCTTGGTAGATGAGGAGCATCCCGCCCCACCCTGCCAACTGCCGCCGGAGCAGCGTAACCGCAACCTGGGGCTGATGCTGCACGATATGGTCTATACCGATGACCGAAAGGGAACGGTCATCTGCGCCCACACGGGCAAGAAGCAAAGCGTTACGCCCAAGTTCTTCATGGCCGAGCTGCGCGACGGTGTTCTTGATGTACCACCCCTGAACCGAGCTTTATCATGATTTTACAGGAATTATACCAATTATACGAGCGTCTGATAGCAAGCGGTGCCGATATGCCGCAGATGGGCACCAGTGTCCAAAAGGTAACCTTTTGTGTAGAACTAATCCCCGAGGGCGGCTGTACCTTCCGCGATCTTCGGCAGTGTGTGGAAGGGCCGCCTGACAAAAAGGGCAAGACAAAGAAGAAACTCGTTTCTACAGAGATGATGGTACTGGGGGGATCCAAGCCGCCCGGATCAGGATTAAACCCTTGCTTTCTGTTTGACAACACTGCGTACCTTCTGGGTTGTGTGGAAGCCAAAAAATCAGATAAAGAAAAGGCGCGAGCAAGAGAGGCATTTGCGGCAACGCGCAGAAAATACCTCGAGCGGAAGGATACCGGCCTCGGCAAGGAATTTGAAATTCTGTGTCACTTCTACGAAACGTGGGAGCCCCCTGCGGACATAGAGTCCCTCCCCTGTGATCCTGCCGTAAAGGACGCGATGAAGACCGGCAACGGTGTCTTCCGTATCCAAGGTCAAATGCAGCACCTGCATGAGATACCGAATATCCGGGATTGGTGGTGTTCGGGTGGCGCAGAGCTGTGGCTCGGCACACAGAAGAAAGAAACACCTGATATGATGTGCCTGATAACAGGCAAGGAGGGTCCCGTCGCACGCGTGCATTCCCCGCAAATTTCAGGTGTCCGGGATGCCAGCCCCATGGGAGCAGCACTGGTTTCCTTCAATTGCAGCGCATTCGAATCCTACGGCAAGGAACAGGGCGGTAACTCACCGGTCTCGGAGCGAGCAGCCTTCGGATATTGCAATGCTCTCAATTACTTGCTGCGGGCATCGAATCAGCGGTTTCAGTTGGGAGATGCCACCACCGTTTACTGGACCGATGCTCCGGCCATGGGATGGGAACAAATAATCGCAGCCTCGTTCTCCGAGACGCCACAGGCACAGGATAATGCGCTTCTCAAGAAAGTCGGGGAAATATTAAAGCAAATCGCATCCGGGCGCCCTACTCCGCCACCGGAAGCCAAAGAGGTTCGATTCTTCCTCCTCGGATTGGCTCCGAACGTTGCTCGGCTGAGCATACGCTTCTTCCTGACAGGCACCATGGGCGACTATATTACCCGTTTGGCAGCTCACCTCGATGCCCTGCGCCTGCAACCCAGGGGTGCAAAGTTCAACGATCCGGAAATCATCTTTCCTTGGATGATCCTTCGTGAGACAGTCCGCGACCCCAAGGACGCTATCCCTTCGACCTACACTGAACCCCTCATGCGCGCCATTCTGCAGGGACGCCCCTATCCCGATTCTCTGGCGATGGCGATGCTGAGACGCTTCAAGGCAGATCGCAAAATCAACTATATCCGCTGTGCCTACCTCAAAGCATGGCTCACCCGCAGAAACACTTCCTACAAACTCACACCCATGTTAGACGAAACCAATACTCAAGTCGGTTACGTTCTCGGGCGTCTCTTCGCCCTGCTTCATAAGACGCAGGACGAAGCACTGCCCGATCTCAACCGCACCATCCGCGATGCCTACTATGCCAGCGCTTCGACGTCACCTGCCTATGTCTTCCCGAGGCTCTTCAAGCTCTATAACCACCATGTGGCTAAACTGGAGGGCGGACGAAAGATCAATCGAGAGAAAGACATGCAGGCCATCACCGCACTGCTGGGAGAGTTCCCGGCACATCTCAACCTCGAGCAGCAGGGTCTCTTTGCGCTCGGCTTCTATCACCAAACCCAAGCTTTCTTCACCAAGAAAAACAACCCCGACAACCAATAACCAACCATGAACAAGATTGATTTCATCATTCTCTTCGATGCCCTCGATGCCAACCCCAACGGTGACCCCGATGCCGGCAATCTGCCCCGCATTGACGGAGAGACCGGCCACGGCATTGTGACGGATGTGTGCCTCAAGCGCAAGATCCGCAACTTCGTGCAGCTCACCCGGGCGGGAGAGAGCGACTTCGACATCCTCATCAAAGAAAAAGCCGTCCTCAACAACGACATTGAGGCGGCACATGTTGCCCTGGGCGAAAAGGCCTCGCCCGACAGCGCTCGGGTGTGGATGTGCCAAAACTACTACGATGTCCGCTGCTTCGGTGCCGTGTTGACCACGGGTAAAGGGGCCGGACAGGTGCGTGGGCCCGTGCAGCTCTCCTTTGCGCGCAGCATTGATCCCGTCACCCAGTGCGAGTACGCAGTCACGCGCTGCGCCGTGACTAACGAAAAGGATGTGAACAAAGAGCGCACGATCGGGCGCAAGTTCACCATTCCCTACGGTCTCTACCTGGCCAAGGGCTGCCTCAACCCCTACTTGGCCGACCAAACCGGCTTCGGCGAGGCCGACTTGGAGCTCCTTCTGCAGGCGATCCAAAATCTCTTCGCCTTTGATGCCTCCGCAGCCCGCCCCGCAGGCTCCATGGCCGTGCGCAAGCTCATCCTCTTCCGCCACAACAGCAAGCTGGGCAACGCACCCGCCCACAAGCTCTACGAGAGCTTGCATGTTGCCAAAAAGGAAGGAGTAGAGTTCCCCCGCAACATCGCGGACTATGATATCAGCCTCGACCGCAGCGCCATTCCCGACGGCGTGACGGTTGAGGAAATCGACTGCTGATGTCGGAGAGCCTCCGAGAAGAAGACTATGTGCCGATCTCTGCGCTTCAGCACTACATCTTCTGCCCGCGCCAGTGCGCCCTCATCCATACCGAGCAAGAGTGGAAAGAAAACGCCCTCACGACCCTCGGTAAGTTAGAGCACAAACGCGTTGATACCGCCCCGGGAAACACCCGGGGCGGCATCTACACGGCACGCGGTTGCCACCTCGTCTGCCGGCGTCTCGGCATCCGAGGTCGAGCCGATGCCGTCGAATACCGCTCCCGCGGCGGCGATATCATCGGGCCGGTGGAATACAAACACGGCCGACCTAAGGAACACGATGCCGATGCCGTCCAGCTCTGCGCCCAAGCTCTGTGCTTGGAAGAAATGCACGGCTGCCGTATTGAGCAGGCCTTCCTCTATTACCATGCCACTCGACACAGACAGACCATCGAGCTCACCCCTACGCTGCGGCGGAAGACAGAGGAGACAATCGCTGCCGTACAGGCTCTGCTACAGAGCCGCAGCCTTCCGCCGGCGCATTACCGGACCGAGTGCAGAGCTTGCTCGCTCCTCCCCATCTGCCTGCCGCGCCACCCCTCTGCAGGAGCCTACAACGACAACAGCTTCGAGGCTGCCCTCTGTGACGTATGAAACAACACCTTAACACTCTCTATATCACCACCGACGGCATTCGTTTGCTGCTCAACGGCGAGACTGTTGACATCACCCACCACGGACAAAGTCTGCGCCGCATCCCCTTTCTCAACCTGGAAGCTATCCAAACATTCGGTTGGGATATCGGTGCCAGCCCACAACTCATGGCTCGCTGTTCTGAATTGGGCATCAACCTTTCTTTTTGTTCCCCATCCGGACACTTCCTCTGTCGAGTTTGTGGCTATACCCATGGTAATGTCCTTCTGCGTCGACAGCAGTATCGCCTTGCCGATGACCCCTTCAGTCGCATTACCATCGCGAGAGAGATGGTTGCAGCCAAAATACTCAACGCTCGTACCGTCCTGCAGCGGGCAGTCAGGGATTATGAGCTTCCGGACCTGCAACCCGCCATCAACCGGCTCGCACACGCGGTACGGCAAGCGAGACAGGAAAGCTCGGAGCAACGCTTGTTAGGCATAGAAGGCTCCGCTGCCGACGTCTATTTCGGTGCGATTCCCAGGCTCATCACCGCCCCGGGATTTGTCTTCACATCTCGAAATCGTCGACCTCCCACCGATCCGTTCAATGCCCTGCTCTCCTTTGTCTACACCCTGCTGGCAAGCGACTGTAAATCCGCAGCTGAAGCCGTGGGTTTGGACAGTGCCGTGGGATTGTATCACCGAGAGCGACCGGGCCGCCCATCCCTTGCCCTCGATCTCATGGAGGAATTCCGTGCCCCCTTGGCCGATCGCTGTGCTCTCACCCTCATCAATCGCCGACAAATCACCCCGGATGACTTCGAGCACCAGGAAAGCGGCGCCGTGCTACTGAATGACACCGCCCGAAAGACGGTGCTGACACACTGGCAACAGCGCAAAAACGACGTCATCACCCACCCCTTTTTGCAGGACAAAATCACCCTGGGACTTCTCCCGCACATCCAAGCGCGCCTTTTGGCCCAACACCTGCGCGGCGCACTGGATGCCTACCCACCCTACATACAAAAATAACTTCTGCGATGCGCTACCTCATCAGTTACGATGTAAACACGACCACGCCTGCCGGCCAAAAACGCCTCCGCCGCGTAGCCAAAGCCTGCGAGGACCATGGCATTCGTGTGCAGAACTCCGTCTTTGAATGCGTCATGGACTACTCCCGGCTGCTCATGTTCCGCGAACAACTCCGCGCCATCATCGACGCAGAAAACGATAGCATCCGCATCTATCCCCTCGGCAAAGACAGCAACCGCCTCATCCACATGGGTATCCAAAAAGCCTTCGATGTAACAGCTCCGCTCATTTTATAGGCCCCTCCCCCCTCTGTGTTCCTCTGCGCGAACACCAAGCTGTCACCATTCTCCCGCGAGGTTCGCGGAGAAGCTAACACCTTGACTATCAGCATCTTGAAAGCACCTGGCTATCTAGTAATAACAACAACGACATCGATAAAAACGAGGGTTCGCGCTCTTCATAGTCTTGACTATTCTGCCTCAATGTGTTATAAATCGTCCGTCGCGCCCCTCGCGGGCGCGTGAGTTGAAACTAACAACCTTACCAATATCAACTGTTGTAGTACCGGTCGCGCCCCTCGCGGGCGCGTGAGTTGAAACTTCCGAATCAACGCTCTTTTTGACAATTTCCACCTGGTCGCGCCCCTCGCGGGCGCGTGAGTTGAAACCTTGTCTCGGCAGTCATACGCTGAACGCCTTACGTCGCGCCCCTCGCGGGCGCGTGAGTTGAAACTGGTTCCGATTCTACTGCTAACTGGTTCTCTGTTGTCGCGCCCCTCGCGGGCGCGTGAGTTGAAACGGGAAAAGCATGCAGGCGCGCAAGCATGAGAACGTGGTCGCGCCCCTCGCGGGCGCGTGAGTTGAAACATGTTCACCCGATAACATTTTACACCATTTTG
>CAMEZO010000128.1 GCA_945947905.1 uncultured bacterium | reverse complement strand
TGTTTGTGCAGTGGTAGGCATTTCTTCATTGGCGCGCGTGTCATGCAAAGCTGTTTTGCAATTTGAGGTAAAAAATTTAACGGCGAATACATGTACTATATCATGCGGAGATACCGTGCTTTCTGTAACCTCAGGAGAAACGATAGCTTTACCTCTTCCGCAAGAATTTTTCCAACATAACACAAATACAAGGATTGTTATCTCAAACGCTGAAGGAGAAGAAATCATTCTTGAAAACTGTCAAACTCTTTCTCAAATCTCCAAAGGTAGACGCTCTCGGAGTTTTGGTAGCTTATGGATTGTGCCACATATTACAGAAACACTTACCATTCATTTAAATCAAGACGGTAAAATGTCGTTGTAAATAAAAATGGCCACTAGCAAGAGCGATCCCAACACTCTCGAAATCTGATCGAAGCCAGAGGAAAGTGTTACCTCCGGTTTGATAGTCAGTGGCTTTCCTGCTGGGGGTGTAAGATCTTGCCTGTAAAATCTGAGCAACTTCGCATGCTGTCTGTGTCGTCCGACCGATGGGCGTTGTCTGAATTGAACGACCGCGCCGGGGTAGGATGCGTGGCTGATTGGGCGGGGTGATGAAATCCCGCGCATTTTTTGCTTGCGGGCGGGCGGGGCGTGTGCTAAACTGTCGGCAACGTTATGGACAGCCGACTTCTTTCCGCACTTCAGCAGGCAGTTGCCGAGGGCAAACTGCTTGCCGCCGCCGTAGATAACATTTGCCTGCTGCTGGAAGGCACCGGGGACCCCGTGGTGCCCGCCGCCGTGCAGCAACTGGCAGAGCAGGGGGCTTGGGCAGAGCTCAACAACCGCTTCTACAAGACGCTCGCATTCGGTACCGGCGGCCTGCGCGGCCGCACCATCGGCTCCGTCATCGCCCCGGCAGAGGCCGGCGAGGGCGGGGTGAACGGCCGCCCGCAGTTCCCCTGCGTCGGTACGGCCTGCATGAACTTCTTCAATGTGGGGCGCGCGATGCGGGGCCTCATTGCCTATGTGCGCCGTTTTGTGGAGGCCGAGGGCAGCGGGCGCAAGCCGCTCATCGTCATCGGGCATGATACCCGCCACTTCTCCCGCGACTTCGCGGAGTTCTGCGCCCGCATCTCGACAGACCTGGGCTGCGACTGCGCCCTCTTCGACGGACCTTGCTCCACGCCGGAGGTCTCCTTTGCCATCCGTGAGCTGAACGCCGACACGGGCGTGGTCATCACGGCCTCCCACAACCCCGCGCACGACAACGGCTTCAAGGCCTATTTCAACGACGGCGCGCAGCTTGTCTCGCCGCATGACAAGGCGGTGATCGCGGAGGTGAACGCCCTCAAGACGGACGCCTACGAGCCGCTGCCCGCCGAGCAGCAGGGCAGCCTGCGCGTGCTGGGGCCGGACTTCGACCGCATCTACATCGACCGCCTCAAGGGCGTGGTGCTGCGCCCGGAGGTGTTCGGCAAGGCTTCGGCCAAGGTGGTGTACACCAACCTGCACGGCACGGGCAAGCGCTGCGTGGTGCCCATCCTGCAGGAGGTGGGCTGCAATGTCATCACCGTGCCGGAGCAGGATGTGCAGGACGGGCGCTTCCCGACCGTGGCCTCCCCGAACCCGGAGAACGCGCCGGCGCTGGACATGGCGATCCGCCTGGCCGATGCCGAGCAGGCCGACTTGGTGATTGCCACGGATCCGGACTGCGACCGCATGGGCATCGCCGTGCGAGATGCCGCCACGGGCAAGATGCAGCTGCTGACGGGCAACCAGACGGGCTGTCTGCTGGCTTGGTACCGCTGTAAGTCGCTGCGCGATGCGGGCATCGTGACGGATGCGAACGCGGAGCATGCGGTGATGGTAAAGACCTTTGTGACCAGCCCGCTGCAGGACGCCATCGCGGCCCACTTCGGTATTGCTACCGTGAATGTGCTGACCGGTTTCAAGTATATTGCAGCCAAGCTCGGTAAGTACGAGCGCGCTATCCCCGCCGAGCTGCGCGGCAATTATCGCTGCATGGATGAGGCGGCCACCCGCGCCCTGCGCCTGCAGCACAGCAAGTACTTCGTCTTCGGCGGTGAGGAGAGCTACGGCTACCTGGCCCAGGACTTCGTGCGCGACAAGGATGCCAACGTGGCGGCCCTCTGCCTGGCGGAGATGAATGCTTACCTCGCCTCGCAGGGTATCGGCCTCACCGAGTGTCTGGATCACATCTACTCCGAGCTGGGCTTCTACAAGGAGCTGGGCAAGAACATCGTAATGGAGGGCGCGGACGGTGCGGCCAAGATTGCCGCGCTCACCCGCAGCTACATTGAGAACCCGCCCACCGAGACGGACGGAACCCCCGTGACGGCGGTGCGCGATTTCTCGTCCGGCAAATTGGTGGATTCGGAAGGCGACCTCATCCCGGCGGAGAAGATGCTCTTCATCGACTTGGCGGACGGCCGCAGCTTCGCGGTGCGCCCCTCCGGCACGGAGCCCAAGATCAAGTTCTACCTCTTTGCCCACGGTGAGCGCGGGGCGGAGCTCGCCGCCTCGAAGGCTGCCGTAGAGGCGTCCATCAACGCCCTCTGGGCGGCGGTGGAGGCGGATGCGCACGCGCGCATGGCATGACGGCATGAAGAGCTTGCTCCTCATTGCCGCCGGTAGTGCCTGCGGAGGGGTACTGCGCCACCTGCTCGGCTGCCGCGTGCGGCTGATGTGGGTGGGCGGTGCCTTTCCCTGGCACACCTTGCTCATCAATTTGTCGGGCTGCTTGGTGCTGGGTTTTCTCACCGGCCTGGCGGAGCGCTGCCCCGGGCTGCCGCAGGAGTGGCGCCTGGCCCTCACCGTCGGGCTTTGCGGCGGCTTCACGACTTTCTCCACCTTTGCGCAGGAGAACATCGAGCTGCTGCGCTCCGGCTCCCTCGTCCTTCCCGCCGCCTACACGGCCCTTTCGCTCATCGGTGGCTTGGCCCTGGCCGCCCTCGGGTTCTGCCTCGCCCGGTGAATATAAAATGCGGGCTGCGACTCCGTGAATCGCAGCCCGCTTCGTGAAATGGGGAAGGCGCTTACTTCTTCGGCGTGGTCGGCACGATCTCGCCGCCCTGCGGGTCGAGACCCTGGGCGCGGAGCGCTGCCTCAATCTCCGGGGTGAGGGCATCGAGGCTGCCGGCGGCGGGTTTCGCGGGGGCCTTCTTGATGTCCTTGAGCGTCATCGTGAAGATGAGGGGGCTGTTCGCGGAGATGGGCCCGAGGTTCTGGTCGCCGTAGGCGAGCTCGGAGGGGATGTACACCTCCCAAGTGGAGCCGATGGGCATGAGCTTGAGGGCCTCCGTGAAACCGGGGATGACCTGGGTGATGGGGAAGTCCACCGGCTGACCCTCCGAGGAATCGAACACGGTGCCGTTCACGAGCTTGCCCTCGTAGACAACGGCGGCAATGGCGCTGTCACCGTCCTTGGCGGCATCGAACTTACGGCCCTTGCCCTCGGTGATCACCTTGTACTGCAGGCCGCTGGCGGTGGTGGTCACGCCGGGCTTCTTGGCGTTCTCCTCCAGGAACTTCTTGCCGGCCTCCGCATTGGCGGCAGCGGCGGCGTCATCGCGCTTGGCAAGCTCCTCGGTAAAGGCCTTCATGGGGGCTTCCATGGCGGCGATGGTCTCCGGAGAGGGGCGCTCGCCCTTGAGGGCGGCAGCCAAGCCCTCCAGGAGCTTGTCCTTGTTGATGTCATCCATGGAGATGGACTTGGTCTCTGCGGTCATCTGGGCACCGGTCATGTAGCCGATGTAGTAGGAGAAGGCCTCGGAGGGAGTCCACTGCGCAGCGGGGGCAGCGGCTGCCGGGGCGGCAGCGGGAGCGGCGGCCGGCTCTTGGGCAGCGGCCAGGGGAGCCATGGCTGCAAGAGCCAGGCCGAGCATCGTTTTGTGCATGTTATTCATAATGAAATGCAGTTATTTTTTCGTGGTGTCAAGGTAGGTGTTCTTGGTCTTGGTCCAGGAATCCATCAGGGATTTGTATAGCTGCCGCACCTGCGCCTCGCTGTCGAGCTGGAACTCCACATTGTGGCTGTAGGCACCCTCCGGGAACTTGCGGCCGGGCAGGCGGGTGGCGCCGCCGGTCTTGCTGTCCACCAGGTCGCGGGTGCTGCTCAGGCGCTCTTTCCAGGTGTTCGCCTGCTCGCCGGTGTAGGCATAGAAGCGGATGGAGTGGTTGCCCGTCGTGTCCACCGTCAGCTCGATCATGCGCACGGAGCCATCCAGCAGGTAGGAGTGCAGGCTGACGGAGATGACGGAGGTGAGGAGGATGCTGGTGGCGCCGCCGGACAGGTTGGCCGTCCACAGCGGCTTGGGGCAGGAAGAGGTGTTCACCGCGTTCTGCGCGGCGGCGGTGCCGGGCAGCACAGCGCAGGCGGTGCCGAGGAGAAGGAGAAGGTGGCGTGCGTTTTTCATAACAGCAGATGCGATTTTAGCGCGTGTGCGGCGGGGCGTCAAGCTCATATGCAGTCATGACACACAGCGCGGTGCTCAGCGTTTGCGGTGGCGGGGGGCGGAGAAGCGCTCGTGGAAGGGCACGGACTCCCGCTCGCGGCCACGGTAGGAGCGGCCGGGGGCACCGTGGCGGCCTCGCGGCTCGCGGCGGTCCTCGCGCTCGCGGGGGCGGTAGCTGTTCTCGCGGTGGTCGCCGCGGCCTTTGTCCTCCCGCAGGTTCACCTCATAGCCGCAGAGCATGCAGACTTGCAGGTGCTCCAGCAGCATGGGCGCGACCTCCGTGGACACCTCGATGAGGGTGTGCTTGGGGAAGATGCGGATATCCCCCACGCTGCCGCGGGGTGCGCCGCCTTCGTTATACAGCAGGCCCGCCACGTCCTTGGGGCGGATGTGCAAGCGGGAGCCCGCATTCATGAACAGGGTGGTGCATTCCTCCGGCGCGGGGAAATCGGGGCGCGGCTCGCGCGGGGCTTTCTCGGCGGCCTCCCGGCGCGCGGGGCGGCTCGGGCGGTCTTCCGGGATGGTTTGCAGCTCGCGGCTCTGCTTGCGGATGAGCAGGTTGAACATGGCGGCCATCAGCTGCTCCTGCGGCAGCTCCAGATCGCGCAGTTCGTCGGGGAACTCGGGCATCTGTGCCGCGGCATCCAATACCTCGTCTACCAAACTCTCCCGCCGTGCCTGCTGCACGCGCTCAGCGGTCATCACTTGCTCGCGCGGCATCTTTTGCCCCACGAAGCGCTCGATGCGGGCTAACAGGGAGAAGTCACGCCGCCCGATGAAGGTCACGGCTTTGCCCTTGCGCCCGGCGCGGGCCGTGCGGCCGATGCGGTGCACGTAGTCCTCCGGGTCGCGCGGCAGCTCGAAGTTCACGACGATGTCCACGTCGTCGATGTCCAGCCCGCGGGCGGCGATGTCCGTGGCGACCAGGACGTTGATGTTGCCCTTGCGGAAGGATTCCATCACGCGCTCGCGCAGGGTCTGCGGCATGTCGCCGTGCAGGCGGTCGACGGAGTAGCCGCGGGCCAGCAGGCCGTCCACAATATCATCTACTACGCGCTTGGTGTTGGCAAAGACAAGCCCGCGCTTCATGCGGCCCATCTCGATGAGGCGGCTGAGCACTTCGATGCGGGAGGAGAAGAGTACCTCGTACACCGCTTGCTCGCAGGTGGGCACGGTGAGTACGGGGCGCTCGATGGCGATCTCCATCGGGTCCTTGGCCAGGGTGTCGATGAGCCGGCGGATGACCGGTGACATGGTGGCGGAGAAGAAGAGGGTCTGCCGCTGCTCCGGCAGCATGGCTACCACG
>CAMEZO010000127.1 GCA_945947905.1 uncultured bacterium | reverse complement strand
CTGAAGGATGCCTACCGCTGTGCCGCAGGGGCGGGTACCACGGCGGGCTGTGCCAACCGTTCGTTCCAGCGAGTTTTTTCCATTGCCAAGAAGGTCCGCACCCTCACCAAAATCACGTCCGGGCCCACATCCGTCGGGGCCGCCGCCGTTCAATTGGCGCGGGATTTCCTGGGCAAGCTCTCGGGCAGCACGGTTTTGGTCGTCGGGGCCGGCGAGGTGGCGCGTACCACGGCGCAGAGTCTCAAATCCCGCGGCGCAGAGAGCATTTTCGTCGCTAACCGTTCGTACGATAAGGCGGTGGAGCTGGCTGCCGAGGTCGGTGGCAGGGTCATTCGCTTTGCGGACTGGGTGCCTTACCTGGAGCATATCGACATCGTGATCGTTTCCACGGCCTCCCCGGCCTATGTCGTGGCGCCGAAGGTGCTGGCTCCCGTGCAGCAGGCGCGCGGGGAGCGTCCGCTGTTCATCATCGATCTCTCCGTGCCGCGCAATGCGGACCCCGCCTGTGCCGAGGTACCCGGGGTGTATGTGTATGACATCGATGCCCTGCGGAGCCTAGCTCGCCGTACCGAGGAGACCCGCCGCGGGGAGCTTGCGGAGGCTCGGCGCTTGCTCCTCGATTGGCTGCAGGAGGAGGAATTCGACCTTTTGGTTTCGCATCGGGAGCATTTCATCAGCCCAACTTGACTTTTTTTCAACTTTTTTCACTTTTTTTTCGTTTTTTTTGAACAGGTCTCCCTGCGGAGACATCAAAAGTCATAAGCACCATAACGAAGTTTCCACAGGTCATGACAGAAAAAGACACCAGCGCATCGACACAACTCTCGGAGGAGGAGATTATCGCACTGCTCGGTAGCCTGAAAAAGGAGCCGACGCCGGAGGCAGATTTTGAGGAGCGCTTCCTCTGTGATTTTCATGAGTTGGTCGCCCGCGAGGTCGTCTGTACCCCCGCTCGCAATCGGGTGTGGGATCATCTGGTGCAGCTTTTCACCGGTTCCCGCCGCCGAAAGTGGGCCTACGGTGCCTCGACGCTGAGTGTAGGAGCCTTAGCTCTCGGTTTCTTCGCCATCCCCGGTACGGATGAGGAAGCGCCCGGTCGAACGAAAGCCTCCCTTCAGAGCAACTTCCTGTTCCTACCCTCTTCCAATACCCGCGCCACCCGACCCTATACCAGCATCCAAACCATTAAATCCAAGCAAAACAGCCTATATCACACCGGCCCGGCTACCTGGATGCAAGACAACTCCCCCACTCCTACCGACACCCCCGTGAGACTTTCCTCCGATCCTGCTCTCTACACCTCCGCCGCTACCAATGACGAGGACAATTTCTGCAAGATCAACTACACCTTCTCTCACTGATTCGCCGCGCTTTTTTCCCTGCCGCGGCGGCCTTCTCAGCCGCAAGGCGCATTCTGTGCTTGCCAAAGCGCGGGGGATATGCTAAACTGGGGGCATATGGAAGCAGAGTGCCCCAGATGCCATAAAAAGTTTCAGAGCTCCGGCTCCCCGCATGCCGTCTGCCCGGATTGCCTGAGCAAGGAGTTCGCTGCCGCCGCCCCTATGTCTACGGCGGAAGCCAAGGAGCTGCGCAAGGAGCAGCGCGCGGCGGATCGCCGCCGGGAGGCCCGCACCAAGCGCATGGCCGATGACTATAATCGGGGGGATATGTTCAACCCCAACGGCAAGCTCTACGCCCTGCTCGCGTTCATGATTTTCCTGTGCTGCGAGTTTATCTTCATGATTGCGCGGGATAACACGCAGTTTTCCTCTCTGGCGGAGCTTTCCCCCTCCATCCGCCGCAGTATTTCGTTCTCTGTCTGTCTCGCTTCGGCCATCCTTGTCATCAAATCTTCCCGCCGCCACCGTCTTGTGACCATTCCGCTGGCCTTTACCATGGCAATGATCGGTTGGTTCACGCCGGATCTGTGGGTGCGGAACAAGGAGGCAGCCGACTCGGAGAAGACGGTGGCCAAGCAGCCGCAACAGCAGCAGCAACAAGCCAAGGATGAGACCTATCACCTGACTCAGGCGGATTTGGAGCCTCTGGCCCGTTTGCGGAAGGATGAGCCCCGGCAAACCCATTTTGCTATCTTCATCAACCGTATGCCCTTGCAGGAGCGAGAGCGCGACATCCTGCGCGATGCTTTCTCCCGCCTGTTGCGCGCAGAGTATACCCAGGCTGCTACCCGTGGCTCCGGCGTTCTTTACACCGTTGCTAACAGCCGGGCGGATGCGCGCGTGGCCGGGCTGGTCGCGGGCCGTTTCGGGCAGGTCATTCGAGAGGAAAACGGGGTCATCGAGGTGGTCTACGATGCCGATAAGGCCAACATGGTCTGCCGGTACTCGCCCGCTGTTCTTTCCAGCCCCGGGAATGCCGGCTTCATTCCTGCCAACATGCGCGAGCTCTCCTCCGTGGACCCCGCACGCGTCCGTGCCGCCGCTCTCGCTTTCCGAGATGCGAATACCAAGGCCATGCGCCATGATGTGCAGGAGGGGATTGCCGAGGTGCTGGGCGACCCCTGGGAGCGCGAGCCGGATACCTATTCCGCCTTGGTGGAGGCGCTCGTGGTCTATTCCCCGCCGGGGGACAAGCGGACCATTGATTATTGCCTCGCCTACTTTAACTCGCAGAACACCACAAGCGCGGTCCTTTCTCCCCTGGTCATCGAGGAACTCGTGCGCCAGGCGCCGGACAGGATGGTGCAGCCGGTCGTGGAGCATTGGGTCGAGGCCCCGGATGAGTGGGGGCGCTATCTCTCCGCCCTCGGTCAACGCGCGGAGTCGGCTGTGCTCAGGGTGCTGGAGAAGACTGACAATCTCGGCACTATTAACAACTCTCTCACGGTCCTGACTCAATGCGGCACCGCCGCCGCCCCGCGGCACGCGCCCGCCATGCAGCACCACCCGGACTCTACGGTGCGCTACTCTGTGGAGGCGACGCTGGCCGCCGTTACCCGTCGTGAGTCAAACTGATACCTTCCCCGCACATGCTTAAACGTTGTATAGAAGCCCTGCTCTGCGGCTGCCTGGCCTTTGCCCTCGGCTACCTGGCCTACCCTTTCCTGTATGCCCCCGCGCCGGAGCCCGGTTCGGATGAACCGACCGTCGTTGTTATCGAGGAGGAGTTCTTCGAGGATGAACTCTACGAGGACGAGGAGGATGAAGAGGTGGAGGATGATACCGGTTTGGTGGATTCCGATGCCGATGAGGCCTGGGTGGAGGACGCCGGGGACGATGACGGGGATGCGGAGGAGGATGATACCCCCGACACCCGCCTGGCTACGGCGGCGGAGCGGGATGCCGCCTCTTACATGCCCAAGGAGCCTCCGGTGGAGAAGCAGCGTTTCACCGTGATCGCCCAGGTGCCGGATGACCCCGCGCAGGATCGGGTGCCGGAGCCGCTCTCCGATGCCAAGCGCAATCAGTTGGTGCGCGCCGTGGAGAAGCTCGCGGCGGAGTCTGCCAAGGCAGAGCAGCAGAAGAAGCAAAAGCCTTTTGTCAGCAATGATATCACCGCCGCGATGTGGCAGAATTCCCCCGTTATGCAGAAGATGCTCGTGGATCGCCTGCTGGAGAAGCTGGGCAGTCTGCAACCGGAGGAGCTGATCAAGGCGATGGATGACCCTGCGGTTCGGCTCGATCTGGCGCGTGTCACCATCCTCACCAAGCTGGGGCAGGATGGCTTGGCGCGGGTGAAGGCCAAGCCCATGGGCGCTACGGTGCTCTCCCGTATCTTTGCGGAGGAGGAGTGGGCGGACGGTCTGCTCTACTCCGGGCCCTCGGATAAGATGGAGAAAACGCTCACGAACCTGGCAACCATTTATACCAAGGTTGATAACTTAACCGACCCCACCCTGCGCCGCATTGCCACCACCACGGCATCGGAGTTCGCGCGCGAGGGATGGCCGGAGGCAGATATGACGGAGCGTGCGCTGTATTACTACAACAGCGCGCGGGAGGGCAAGCTGAACACGATATTCGATACCCTGCGCTACTGGGAGACCCGTTTCGTGACCGGCTGTCGGGAGTTCGAGAGCTGGGGCAGCCCGCGCTCCATGGCTTGGCAGCGTGATAATGTGCGCCTGCCCGCTGCGGGTTACCTGGGGGCCTGCAATCAGGTGCAGTACCGCCTGCGCAATGTTGCGGGTGACTCCGTGTTCTCGAAGGATTACCTCGCTCCGTTGCTCAAGTATACCAACAACACCACCGCTTGGGCGCACCGCGAGATCGGCGGCGTGTGCGGTGCCTGTTCGCACTACGGGGCCTATGCTGCCCTGGCTGCGGGCATCCCTGCCTCCACGGTGGGCGAGCCGGGTCACTGTGCCTATTGTGTGCGCGTGGGGGATGAGTGGAAGCTCAGCTACAGCATCTACTGGCAGCACGGCTTGCACAAGAATTTCTGGGGTGAGCATTCTTGGGATTTCCTCGTCCTCACCCAGAATCTCTACAGCGATTATCACAAGACCCTGGTGTCGGACCGTCTCGCCGCGCTGGCGGATTTCCTGGTCTCTCGCAAAAAGTACCTGGCGGCTCACGAGTGCTACCGCCTCGCGCTGGCGGCACAGCCGCTCAACTGGCCCATCTGGCTGCGCTACACGGGCTACCTGAAGCTGCGCTGCCCCTCGCAGCTCGACCTCTGGCAGGAGGCGCATGACCTGGCGGTCTCCACCCTCGCGACCACGCATCACGATGCGGCGGCTACGCTCATGGTCAAGTATATCTACCCGAACCTCCTGCCCCTGGTGGAGAAGGCGGACCGGCGCAACAAGCTCTTCGGGGCCTTCCTCAGCAAGTGCGAGACCCAAGGCAGCAACCGCTGGGATATCTCGCGCCTCCTCAGCGCGCAGATCGCTACCTTCACCGAGCCCAAGGACCGCGAGGATTACTTCAAGGATACCCTCAAGGAGCTGCTCTCCCGCCCGGATTATGCGCCCGCTGCTCTGGCCTGGGGGTTGGAGTATGTGAGCAAGCTGCCCAAGACTTCTCCCCAAGGGGCGGAGCAGGCGGAGGAGCTCACGGATGCCATGCTGGCCATCATGTCCCGTGCCAATGCGGCGAATAAGTCCTCGGATGCCCTCTGGGCCGCCCTCGGGGAGTGCATCCACACGGCAGAGGAGGTCGGAGATCGCTCGGTCTTCCAGGCCATCGGTAAACTGGCACACCGCAAGTTCAAGGATAAGTTCCCCACCAAGCGCGCGCGTTTCAAGGCTTTCCCGGGCACGGTCGTTTCGTCCACCGCGCTTATCAAGACGGCTACCACCGTGGATCCCGGGCAGATGGCGCAGTGCTGCATGCACTGGGCCGTGCTCCAGCGCACCGGCGGTTCCATCCCCGGTAAGTTCGAGGGCAACTCCGGTATGGAGCTTCTCCTCCGCCTCCCCTCCGTCGTTCGCGGTGTCGTTGTGCTCAGCGATAAGCCCCTGGACAAGGAGCGCGCCTTCTACCTCCAGACCTCCGCCGACGGGCAGGAGTGGAAGGACGTACCCCAGGAGGCCGTCGTCTCCGGTAACTCCATCCGCTTCGACCTCCGAAAGGCTCCCGTCACCACCCAACACATCCGCCTCCTCCGCGAGGGCGATAAATACGAGCCCACCATCACCGGCTTCTACGTCTACGGTAAGGTGCTCAAGCCCAAGAAACCCAAGGGTTCCAAGAAGGCATAAGCTCTCTCCGCCCCCGCAACGACCTCTCCGCACTTCCCCCGGAGAGGTCGTTCCGTCATATAGTACAGCACGACGTCGCCATTTATCCCCCTCCGGATAAGGTGGTACCCCCTTCTCGACACCAAGTAGGCCTTTCTTAATCAGACTAACGGGGCTGAGGGTATTGTTGCATTTTCTATCGTCTGTGTCAAGCCTTTTTTGCGGCCTCCCTCTCCGA
>CAMEZO010000126.1 GCA_945947905.1 uncultured bacterium | reverse complement strand
GATCCGGCAGCATGCTGAGGGTGACGGGCACATCCACCACATCCCCCTCCGCCGCAGCCATGGGAGCAGAGGGCTCCAACATCACGGGCTTGGTGACGGTATAATCTCCCTTGGCCGTACCGAAACGATCCGCCCCGGCGGCAGCCACGGCCATCACGCGATAGCGGGTAAGCAGATCGCTGTTCTTGTAAGTGGCGGAGAAGCGGCCCTCGGCGTCCGTGCGAACATTGGCCAGCCACACCGCCGTGGGGTTCATGTTCGTGCGGATCGGCGCGGCCGTAGCCTCGGCATCCTCGTCCTCCTCGCCGCCGCCGCCGATGAAGACACCCTTGTTCCCGAAGCTGCGATTCCGCAGATCCGTTTCCAACAACCCGCCGGCGGAGGAGAAGGTATTGACCAGCAGATCTCGGCGGTCGTAGAAGGTGCCGATGGGGTCCGGCATCTTGTAGTTGCGCAGTTGCAGGGTTCCCTCGTCAACGGCATACAGCGTCACCTCCGCATCAGCGGCAGGCTTGCCGTCCGCGCCCGTCACCACACCGCTCACCGTGCAATCCTCCGTGGGGTTGAGGTTGCTCGGGGTGTCCAGTTTCAGGCTCAGCACCTTCTCCTCAGGTATCACGCGCAGGTAGGTGCTGCCCGTGCGGATGATCGGCAGGCCGGTATCACCTTCGTTCGCGCCCTGAATCAGGTTCACCGTCACATGCACGCCCGGTGCATCCTCGGCGGTGATGGGCAGCTCCACCACGGGATTGTCTGCCTTCACCCGGGTGCGGATGGTGCGCAGAATGCCCTCGCGCTCCAGCGAGATGAGAGCCTCGGCATCCACCGGGGTATTCACCAGAAGACGGGCAGTCTCACCGGGGGTGTACACCTCCTTCTCCGTCTCGACGCTCAGATAGCGGTCTTCGCAATAGGCCCACGCCGACTCATCCGGCCCCAACACGCGGAAGGTGTAGGCGGTGCGGAAGTCATGTCCGGCGGCGTCCTTGCCGGTCAGGTTCACGGTGTACTCGCCGGGCTCAAGGGCGGGCAGCTCCTGTTCCGCAGCCACGGCGGAGAGCTGTACGGGAGCGGAGAACACGCCTTGTTCCGCAGCGGATTTCTGCACGCTGTTCCGCACCTCCGTGCCGTAGCGGAAAGGCGTCTGCTCCGCGCGGGTCACCGTGAGCTGCGCGGCGAGGGGCTGCCCTTCGTAGCGCGTGCCGGCGGCGTTCACCACCAGGGCCTGCACCGGAATGGGCGCGCCGCTCTTCACAAAGCGGCCGGGCAGGCGCAGGCCGGCGTATTGCTCGCAGAGGTGCAGCTTGCTGCTCTGCACATCGCGCACGCTTTGCTCCTTGGCGTTGGTCACATTAGCCACTGCTCGAAGGCTCAGCGGCAGGGGGAAACTCTGCTCCGGCAGGCGGAATTCATGACTACCGCTGCCCTCTGCATCCAGCCGGGACGAGGCGCGCAGGTAGTTGCTCGAGACACTGCTGACACCGCCGCCGAAGTAGCTCATCCAGCGGCTGAAGTCAGACTCCCGCTCGCGATAATCGCCGAAGCAGTAGCTCTCCCACCCCTTGGGGCAGAAATTCTCGGTGCTGACGTGCAGCAGCCAATTCACCCCGGCACCGGACAGCGGGGTGGCGGTGAAGTTGCGGGCCGTAGCCTGCAGCTTCGCCGTGCCCGCGGAGGTATCTGCCGCCAGCGTGCTCTTCACCTCGAACTCATTGCGGCGGTAATCCTGCACCGAGACAACACAGGTTGCCTCGCGATCCAAGACGCGGTACATGGTGAAGCGCAGGCCCTCCTTCAGCTCCGGAATGGCATTGATGCGGCGCTCCATGGCCTTGTCCGGGGAGGAACCGGTGGCATCGCCCTCGAACTCCGGCTCGGTGTAGATGCTGAGAGAGCCGACGCGAGCGGCGGGAAGATCCAGGCTGAAGGAGCCGTCGCTGTCCGGTTTGACGGTGTAGGTATTTTCATCCCGCCAGTTGACCTCCGCGCGCACCTTGACGCTCTTGATTTTGGGTGTCTCCAGCTTGTTACCGCGCAACACGCGGCAAATGCCCTTCAGATGCACGGTGTCCCCGGGGCGGTACATGTCGCGGTCCGTGAACAAGAGGGTGATGGTCTGCGGCAGTTCGGCGGGGTCGATGCCGGCCTTCTGCAGGGCCAGCACTTGGGAGGCGGAGAAAGGAGACGAGTCGTCCTCGATGACGGGGTCCTGCATGCGGACGGTGTACACGTCGTCATCAGCGGTGAGTTGCAGGAAGGCAGCACCGACGGGCAGCGGGCAGCGCGCCATGCCGGTTTCATCAAGGGTAGCGGATGCCAGTTCCCTGCCGTTATCATCCATCACATGCAGCACACCGCCTTTCATCGGGGCTGCGGTGGTGAGGCTGTAGCCATATGCCACCAACTCGGTGCGGCTCACCTTCCAGACCAAGCCCAGGTCGGTTATCTGCACCAAGCCCTGGTTCACCACACGGGCGGCCTCCGGCTTGCGCACGCAGTCATCCGATACCTCGCCGAGGGCCTCCACCAGGTACATACCCTTGGCGGCCTTACCCCCCGACACGGCGTCCAAATCCAGCACCGCCGTGGGTTTGTCCGTGGGCAGTGCCACGTCCCTGCGGTCGGAGCATTGGGCCAGCATGCCGACGGGCGCGCAGCCGTCCTGTATTTTTTTATCAACCGTTGAGCCGTCGAGGAGGTATTCCGCACGGTTCCGCGCGGCGGGGGAGTAAAGGTCTTGGTAGGTACGCAGCGAGCGGACCGCGTCCGCGCCCGTGGATTTGAGGGAGTAGACGGTGGCGTTCAGCTTTTTGAGACCGCGCTGGGAGAGTTGCAGACGGTGCGCCGAGCCGCTGATCATGCCGTTCTCCATCACATCGCAGGAGAGATAAGGGGCGGGCGGAGCCAGCTCCACCGCAGACGCGCGGTAGTTCAACTTGCCGTCCTTGTCCGTGCTCACGGGTGTTACATATTCACCTTGCAGAACGGTCGGGTAGCAGGTACTGTCGAAGAGGGTGCAGTGCTCTCCTTGGGTATCTACCAGATAATAGATACGCATGTAGGCCTCCACGGTCTCCCCGTTCCAGAGCTTGATGCTCTTGCGCTCGCGCTTGGTGCGCTCCGTGTCGACACGCACGGAAATCTCTGCCTTACCGCTCGCTGGGGAGGAGGTGCGGGCTTTTCGATCCACGGTCACGCGGGCCACCATATCATCACCCACCGGCATCAGTTCGCAGTTATTATCATCGGTCACCAGACTGAAGGCCGTCAGCAGGAATGCGGGGTCACGATCCTGCAGCACGGGTGTATCAAAATCCGCGCAAATGCTGTAGCGCCCGTTGCCCAAGTACTCGACATCTCGGCCGCAACCCGCACGGTACCCGCCCGCACCGAATAGCTCCTCAGACTCAAAATTAACATTTTCTGCACAGTCAGCATTCGGAGTCATCACGTGTTTAGGCTTCGCACCGGGAAGCCGAAGTTCGGACCGCAGATCTGCGGGATGATACCCCGCGGCGGGGGCAACCCACATGCCGGTCAGTTCGGCGGCAGGGTCCATCTTCTCCAGCTCTTTCTTGGCCTCATTGCACTCCGCGCCCCACATCCGGGCAGCCCAGCAGAAACTGTCGAAGTACTTGAGGGCCTCGCCTGCTGTGGCGGGACGAATGCCGGCGGGGCGGCGGGATACCACTTCCTGCGTTCTCTTGTTCAGCACGACATACTCAGCCTTGGGGATCAGCTCCTTGAACTTGGCCGTACATGCTTGGTCCGCCCCGTCATCGAGGGTCAGGAAGGTCGGCATCACCTCCTCATTCCCGCTGCATCCCGTATTCACCCTGATGCTGCGGGCGCAGAAGCGGATGAAAAGAGGGGCCACCCGGTTACCGCGGAGGCTGCGCAGGCCGTTGCCCACCCGGAGAGTCGTGACCGTCAGCGGGGCAATCGAGGCGGGATCAAGGGTCACTCGCAGGGTGTCGGTGGAAATCCAGCGGGTCTCGGCGTTGCCGGCGTTCTCCAGGCTCACCGTGCCGGGCGCAGCGGGCTGCCCCACGGTCTCCGGAGTCACCATTTCCTCCGGGAAGGTGATGTCGCGGAAACGGTTGCTTCCGGCATAACCGAGGATGCTGAACTGCGGGCGCAGCATCTGCTGCGGCGTGTTCTGAGCTTGTTTGGCGGTGTTGCCCTTGCGGGCCGTTTTGGTGCGCGCGGCATCCGCCTGCGGCAGCATCAGGGCAGCCAGTCCGAGCGCTATTAAAGTGTTGCGTTTCACGAGCGTTTTTTCGTTAGAGTTTCTTATAGCCCCTTACAGTACTTTCTGCGGGTCGGGGCATCCTGTGTTCAGTCTAGCGGTTTGCTCTCCCTCTGTAAAGCAAAAAAGAAGCGGCTGTCGCACTTTTCCGCCTTTCGGGTCCGGGATGAACGGCAGGTGCCGCAGCATAGGGCCTCCCTCCCCGCAGACAAGCAAGGAGGGAGGCGAACCGAGCCGTTCAGCGCGGCTTGACGGTGAACTTCTGCGGAACGGAAAGCCCGTAGACGCTCGGGTTGTACATAAGCTCTGCCTTCGCCGCAGGGGCCGTCACCGTACCGCTGCGCACCACGCGGGCCACATACGAGGCGATCTCGCCGTTGAAGGAATAGCCGGCAAGGGCGAAGAGGCGGACACGGTCCTTCAGGAACTCGCTGTGGTAGCTGTTGTAGCGGGGGGAACGCCAGCCGGATTCCGGCACATCGGCGCATTGGGACGGAATGCTCGGGTCGATCAGCTCGAAGGTCGCGGGCAGGCGATCCTCCACAGCCATGTAGCCGGAGGTACCCACCCGGCAGATGCAGGAGATCGTGATGCGCACGATGTCCCCCACCGCGAAGCTACCCGTGGGCTTCCAAGAGCCATCCGGCATCAGGCGCTCATAGCGGCGGGTGATGCGCAGCCCCTTATCTTCCACGGCGCGGGGTTCCTGTTCCTTGGCCAGGTAGCCTGTCACATCCGCATACACATACACGGGGTCACCGCTCACCTGCACGGGTGTCGTATCCGTACAGGACAACTGCTTGCGCAGCACCGGGGAGAACGGCACGGGTGCCCCGTTCAGCACCGCGGACTTGGCAGCGGGGTTCACGCGCTTGAAGTACTCATGCAGGAGGATGGCGCACCAGCCGTTGTCCCAGCTGTTGGTGCACGGCCCGTGCTCATTCACCATCGTGCGGGTGTACGCGGCCATTTTCTCCGCAACACAGGGCGAGGAGGCCTCGCGCAGGATGTCATCCCAGAGGCAGATAACCTTGAGCGGGATGTCATAAGACCGGTGTTTGTAGTACTCCTGCGGCAGGGATTTCCAAATCTCATCCGCCGAGGGCAGGTTCAGCATGCGCGCCACCAGACCGAAGACCGCCAGGTCATGCTTGCTCGGATTCTTCCACACCGAGCGGATTCGGTCGAACTCCTCCGGCGTGAGGCGACCCGCCACCGCGAGGGTGACCAGCGCATTCAAATCGTGCGGACCGACCGGGCTGTAATGCATATCGGCGAGTGTTCCCTTGATGTTGGCAAACACCTTCTCCAGCCTCGACTGCGGCACCGTCGAGAAGCCGGACTGCGCGGCCAGGTGCAGCACCAGAGCCGTATAGTAAGAAAAGTCCGAGGCACGGGCCTCCCCGGGCCAATAAGTGAACCCGGTGCCGTTCTCGCACATGCAGTCGACGATCCCGGCGATCTCGGCATTGACGGAGGCACGGCAGTCGGCTTCATCCGGCTTCGACATGTCTGCCATATCCGCAAATTGCGGGGCGAAGAGCCGGGACAACAGGCGGCCGGAGCGCTGCTCCGAGCAGTTGAAGGGGTACTTCCGCAGGTTCTCCATGTTGATGGTGCAGCCTGCCAACGCGTTCGTACTGAAGGAGAACTGCGCCGTTGTGCCGACCCGGTACTCGTTCTTGAGCAGGGACGCGACGGAGTCCCCGGACTTGAGCGTAGTGCATACGGTCTCCCGCAGGTTCGGCGTGGGCGGTACCACATCAAAGCGGCAC
>CAMEZO010000125.1 GCA_945947905.1 uncultured bacterium | reverse complement strand
GGATCACCGGCGGCAGGCCTGCGGCATTCAGGTTCTCCATGGCCTCCGCCGCATTGCCCACGCCCGGCAGCAGCACGCGATCCGCGCCGCGGATAACATCGTGATCCGCCGTCACGCAGAACTCCGCACCCAAACGGCGCAGGGCGTTCTCCACGGAGCGCAGGTTGCCCATTTTATAATCAATAATCGCAATCATTCTCTTGTTATGTTAAAGCATTCCCTTACTGCTCGGCAGCTCATAGCTGAATACGTTGCGCCGCACCGCCATGCGCAGCGCGCGAGCAAAGGCCTTGAAGACCCCCTCGATGAGGTGATGATTATTCTCACCCTCCGCCTCGATGCGCAGGTTGCACTTCATGGCCACGCAGAGGCTCTTGAAGAAATGGCGGTACATCTCCGTGGGCGTGTCCCCCACATACTCACGGGTAAACGGCACATTCCAAACAAAATCCGCCCGCCCGCCGAAGTCCAGCAGCACCAAGGCCTTGCACTCGTCCATGGGCAGTACGAAGCCGTAGCGGTCAATGCCGCGCTTGCTCCCCAAAGCCGTGTGGATGGCCTCGCCGAGGGCAATGGCCACATCCTCCATGCTGTGGTGCTCATCCACCTCCAAATCGCCCTTACAAACGACTGATAAACTCATGCCGCTGTGATGCACGATTTGGTTGAGCATGTGGTCGAAAAACTTCAGCCCCGTATCCACCCTGCTCTCCCCCGCACCATCGAGGTCGAGTTCGATGCGGATATCCGTCTCCGCCGTCTTTCGGGCCACCACTGCCCGGCGCTCCGTGCGGCGCAGGAACTCCGCGATCTCCTCCCAGTCCGTGGTCATCAGCGCGCAGGAGGCGGCATAAGGCTGTCCCGCCAGCATGGCCGCACCCTCTTCCGGGCTGCGCAGCAACACCGCCTTGCAGCCCAGGTTATACGCCAACTCCACATCCGTGGCGCGATCCCCGAGCACATAGCTGCCCGGCAGGTCGTAATCGCCGTTCAGGTACTTGCCGAACATCCCCGTCCCCGGCTTGCGGGTGGGCGCGTTGTCCTGCGGAAAATGGCGGTCGATGAGTTGATTCGCAAAGACGAAGCCCTCGCCCGCCAGCGTGCGCAGCATCAGGTTGTGAACGGGCCAAAAATCCGCCTCCGGGAAGGAGGGCGTGCCCAATCCGTCCTGATTGCTCACCAACACCGACTCATAGTCCGTCTTCGCAAGCGAAGCCAAAGCACCGATAGCACCGGGCAGGAAGCGCATTTTCTCGAAGCTGTCCACCTGCTCGTCCTCGGGCTCGGCCAGGATGGTACCGTCACGGTCAATAAAGAGGCATTTTTTCATAATTCTGCCAGGGATTGAAGCATTTTTTCATTTTCCTCCGGCAACCCGACGGTGATACGGAGGCAACCCGCACACTGAAGCACGCGGTTCCTGTTACGCACGATGATACCGCGCTGCACGAGGTGCTCGTAAGCCGCATCGGCGTCCCGCACCTTCACCAGCAGGAAGTTAGCATCGCTGGGGTACACCCGCTCCACCACCGGCAGAGCCCGCAGACGCTCCGCAACCACGCCGCGCTGCTGCACGATGCAGGCCACCTGATCGTCAATCGGCTGACGCAGCAGGTCCGCGACCAGACGCTGCGCGGCCTCGTTGATGTTATAGGGGTACTTCACCATGCTCATGAGGCGAATGATGGGCGCATCCGCCAGTGCCAGTCCCAAACGCAGGCCCGCCATGCCGCGAGCCTTGGACATCGTCTGCAACACAATCAGGTTCGGATAACGGCGCACCTCCGCCGCCAGACTCGGCACGGATGAAAAATCAATGTAAGCTTCATCCACCACCACGATGCCCTCGAAAGCCTCGACCAGCTCCAGCAGGTCCTCGCGCGCAAAGGCATTCCCCGTAGGGTTGTTCGGCGAGCAGAGGAAAAGCGCCTTGGTGTGAGCATCCGCCGCCGCGAGCAGCTCCGCCTTCGGCAGGGAAAACTCCGGGCCCAGCGGCACCTCGCGCACCGCCACATCATTGATGGCGGCCGCCACGGTATACATGCCGTAGCTGGGCGCGATGGCGACCACATTATCCACGCGCGGTTCGCAGAATACACGGAACACGAGATCGATGGCCTCATCGCTGCCGTTGCCCAGGAAGATATTTTCTGCCGGCAGACCCTTCATGGGCGCAATCAGCGCCTTGAGAGCCGCCTGGTGGGGGTCCGGGTAGCGATTATAGCCGTTCTCGTAGGGGCTTTCATTGGCATCTAAAAAAACGCCGAGTTCCCCCTGGTAGTCATCGCGCGCGGTAGAGTACGGCGTGAGGCGAGCGATGCAGGGACGGACCAGCGATGCCGGGGAGTGAGCTTTCATGACTGAGCGGAGATTTGAGAAAGACGCACGGTAACAGCGCTGGCATGGGCCTGCAGCCCCTCGGCCTCCGCCATGGTCGTGATGGTCGGTGCGAGCGAGGCGAGCCCCTCGCGGGTGATGTGCTGGAGGGTCATCTTGCGCATAAAGCTGTCGATATTCACCCCGCTGTAGGCCGCCGTCCAGCCGCAGGTCGGCAGCGTGTGATTCGTACCGGATGCATAGTCACCGGCGCTCTCCGGTGTGTAGTTACCGATGAACACACTGCCCGCCGCCGTGATGTGCGATGCGGCCTCCTCGGCATCCCGAAGAGAGATGATGAGATGCTCCGCCGCGTAGGTGTTCGCGAAGTCCAGCATCTCCGCGCGATCCGCCAGCACCACGATGCGACTGTTTGACAAACTCTGCTGCACGAAATCCGCACGGGAGAGCCGCGCCGCCTGCGCTTCCACCTGTGCCAGCACCGCCTCGGCCAGGGCTTGGCTACTGCACACCGCTATGGCTTGGCTGTCCCGCCCGTGCTCCGCCTGCGAGAGCAAGTCCGCCGCCACGAATTCGGGTCGCGCGGTCTCGTCTGCCAGCACCATCACCTCGGAGGGGCCGGCGGGCATATCAATCGCCGTGTTGCGTCCGCTGACGAGCTGCTTGGCCATGGTCACATAACGATTTCCCGGGCCGAAAATTTTATCCACCTTGGGAATGCTTTCCGTGCCGTAGGCCATGGCCGCAATCGCCTGCGCACCGCCCACCTTAAACACACGCCGCAGCCCGCACGCGGCGGCGGCATACAGCACTGCCGGGGCCACGCTGCCCTGCTTGTTCGGCGGCGTGCACAGAATCACCTCCGGGCAACCCGCCGTCAGCGCCGGCACGGCCAGCATCAGCACGGTAGAAAACAACGGAGCCGTGCCGCCGGGGATGTACAACCCCACCCGCTGAATAGGCACGGGACGCTGCACGCAGAGCACCCCCGGGGCCGTCTCCACCCGAATCTCCTGCGGCATCTGCGCGGCATGAAAGGCGCGGATATTTTCCGCAGCACGCGCGATGGCCTCTTTCAGTTCCGGGCTCACCGCCGCTTCCGCTGCAGCGAACTCCGCCTCGCTCACCGCGAGGGCCTCCGGTGCCGCGCCGTCAATTTGCAGGGTAAGCTCGCGCACGGCGGCATCCCCTCCCCGAGCCACGCGGTCCACGATGCGGGCCACGGTCTCTGCGATGGAGCTGTTGTCCTGCTCCGCGCGGCGGCAGAGCTCGGGCCAAGCCTCGCGGGCCGGTTCTCGGTAGATGTTCATGGCTCAGGGGATGATTTTGTCAACATTCAGCACGAGGATGCCCTCCGCCCCGATTTCCTTGAGGCGGCGCACCTTCTCCCAAAGGTCCGCTTCGTCAATCACGGTGTGCAGGGAGCTCCAGCCCTCGGTCGCCAAGGGCATCACCGTGGGGCTGTGCAGCGCGGGCAGCAGCGCGATGGCCTGCGGCAGGGCCTCGTTCGGCAGGTTCATCAGCACATACTTCTTGCTGCGGCTCACGCGCTCGCTCTCCATGCGGAAGAGGATCTCGTCCAGAACCGCGCGGTCTTCGTCGCTCAGGTTCGGGTTAGCAATGAGCACGGCCTCGCTCTCGAAGACGCGCTCCACCTCCTTCAGTCCGTTGCTCACCAAGGTGCCGCCGGAGGAAACGATGTCAAAGATGCAGTCCGCAATCCCTGCGGCGGGGGCGATCTCCACCGAGCCCGTGATGACCTCCGTCTCGGCCTGCACGCCCCTCTCCTTCAGGAAGGCATTGAGGATGTTCGGGTACGAGGTAGCAATGCTCTTGCCGTTGAAGTACTCCACGCCCTTGTACTCCTCCGCCTTGGGAATGGCCAGGGAGATGCGGCAGCCGCCGAAGCCCAAACGGGCGGCGATGTCCACCTTGTAGCCCTTCTCCGCCACCTCATTGAGGCCCACGATGCCGAGCTGGGCCGTGCCGCGCGCCACCACCCCGGGGATGTCGTCGTCCCGCAGGTAGAGCACCTCCAGGGGGAAGTTTTTGCTCTTGGAGAGGAACTTGCGCTTGGCTTCCTCGATCTTGATGCCGATCTCGCGCAGCAGGGCAACGCTTTCCTCGTTCAGGCGCCCCTTGGTCTGTATCGCTATTCTGATCATGTTATCTCTTGATTGTTGAAAATGCTTCTTGCATACCCCGATGCACAAAAAAGGCCTGCCGTCTGCGGCAAGCCTTCTTCATTTCTCGGGGAAAATGACATGCAAGGACCTACCGCAGCCTTACCGGACGTGGTGATGGTGGAGGTGGTGAATGGTCACTTGCCAGATCATGTATGCGGGGGCATTATAGCGCATTCCACCCGGGTGTCAAGCGCATTTTTTCGCCCCCGGGGCGCAGCGTTGTGTCATACAAGCCGCCGCGACCCCGAGGACGGGAGATTTTACCACTCGTTGTTCTTGTTTTCCGTCTGCTTGTGCACCTCCAGGTTGCGCTCCTCGCAGCCGCGGATGGGGGCAGGCTCGGTGGTCTCCGTGTCGAGCACCAGCACCACATTCTTGCCGACCTTCAGCCAGCTCTGCGGGCAGTAGAGGCGCTCCTGCGGGCCCACGTTCCAGTAACGTCCCAACAAATGACCATTCACCCACACATAGCCTTTCTTCCACTTCACCATATCGAAGAAGGTGTCCTGCGCTTTGTCCAGGTTGATTTCCGCGCGGAAGAAGGCGCCCTTCAGCCCGGTGTTCCTGGTGTAGGACATGTTCGTGCGCGGGTTGTCCGTCAGGGGGTGGCCGTGGAACTTCCAGCCGGTCACGGGCTTGCCGTCCAGCGTCACTTCGCTCACGATGCCTTTGTAATCCTTCTCAATCTCTGCGGAGAAGTTGACGTGGCCGAAGGTATCGACCAGCAGCTCAAGGCGGTTCTTATCGCCCTTGCGTTCCGGCAACTGAATTTCCTTCTGTTGCAGCGTGCGGTCCACCGTGCCGACATAACTACCGTTCAGGTACACCTGCACATAGTCGTGCCCGTCGAAAGCGAGCTTGGCGGCAGGGCCTGCGGGAATGTTGCTCGTGCAGTAGGAGGCGATGCCCAGGTGCTGATCCATCTCCTCGAAGGTGGGGGGATTCTCATGCACCCGCACGCCTTTGTTTTTGCCGTTTTTGCTGCCCTTGTAAGTGAACCCGCTCACCATATACCCGGTGCGCACGGGTGTGAACTCCGGGATGGTCATGCTGGGCGGCGTGGCGGGAGGCTCCGGCAGCTTCACACCCTGCGGGAGCTTACTCTGCACGATCTCGCGGTATTCGAAGTACTCCTTTGTCAGATTACCGTGCTCGCCGATGGGGGCACCGTAATCATAGCTGGTCAGGTCGGCTTGGAAGCTCTTGGGCGTGGCGTTCGCACCCGTGGTGAGGCCGAAAGCCGTGCCGCCGTGGGCCATGTACAGGCAGAAGGAGTCGCCCTTCTCCATGAAGGTGCGGATGGTGTTCAGCGTGCCGCGGGTGGGGGTCCAGTTGCCCTCGCGCCAGTGGCGCAGCCAGCCGGGGTAGGTCTCGCTGGAGAAAACAGGCACGTTCGGGTCGATGGCATGCGAGGTGTTCTTGGCGTGCGGGCCCGTGCCCATGGGGTCAAGACCGATAGCAACGCCCTTGGGTGTATATTGCAGATGCTGCGGGGTGGAGCCCTCCGAGACGT
>CAMEZO010000124.1 GCA_945947905.1 uncultured bacterium | reverse complement strand
ATCCACACAAAACCCGATGAGCTGAAATGTATAAAAGGAAATGCCGACGGGTATCACCAAGTCGCGGAATGTATGCCAATCCCGATCGGGCATCAGGTTACTTCCGAGGAAATATCCGTATTTATAGTAAAGCAAGGGCAACAGGAGCAGCGGAATCAAACAGCAGAGCCACAGCCTGCGCCCGGATTTCCCGAGACGAACACCGATGCGGCAGCCGATGTAGCATAGCTGGCTCACTCCGGCAAAAACCAGGACAGTCTCGGGACTGACCATGCACAGCAGCGAAATGCTCAGCACAAGCATCAACCACCGGTGAAAACACCGCTTCGCCTCGGGGTGACGGGACAGCACGGCATCCCCGATGGCCAGCACGATCAGTGCGGGCAGCAATGCTATCCAAAAGACAATGTTCGTAAAATCCATCCGACCGGTTATGTAATGGGTCTAACTTGCGGCAGCGGGATTATAGCGAAACTCATGTGAATTGTCAAGCACAAGATAAAACAAGTCACGCAAAACAGGTGCGAAGGTATGCAGAGGCCGGAACCCGTGCGGGGGATGGCAAACTTTAGGCTTGCGCATCTCTGTTTCATGCGTATAATGGCGCGCATGAACGTGTTTGCAAAAGTGGTAGGCATTTTCGCGCTGGCTATGTTGTCCTCCTGCGTGCAGGGTCAAGGCAATTATCCGCCCTACAACAAGCGGAACAACGTAGCTACCGTGCACCGCAGGGCACCCATTCCCGGTGCAGCTACCCGCACGTCTCCTGCTGCCGGGGGTATGGCTCCGGCCCGTCCGGCTGCTCCTGCTGCCCGCCCTGCCCCAGCCCCGGCATGCAGCGCTGTGTATGTCATGGATGCTCTGACGGGGCGACAGCTTTACGCCTACAATGCCAACGTTCGTCGACAGGTAGCCAGTACGCAAAAAATCATCACGGCTCTCTGTGTTTGCGACAGCGGCAATCTGGATAAAATGGTAACGGTGCAGGCCGCGGAGTGTAAGGAACCCCCGATCAAACTCGGCATGCGGCCCGGCCAGCAGTACCGCAAGCGCGACCTGCTCAAGGCCATGCTTACCAGCAGTTTTAACGATGTAGCAGCCTGCTTGGCGCGCGACACGGCCGGCAGTATTCCGGCCTTTGCCGCACGAATGAACGCCCGTGCCAAACGCATGGGGATGACGGATAGCCATTTTGTCAATGCTAACGGTCTGCCGGCAGACCAATACTCCACGGCGAGGGATATGGCGCGGGCAGCATTCTACGCCTATCGCAATCCCACCATTCGCAGTTACATCAACATACCGGAATACACCATGACCAAGGCGGACGGTACCACCCGCACCGTGCGTTCTACCAACAAGCTTCTGCGGCTCTACCCTTGGGTGCAGGGCATGAAAACCGGCTACACCAATAAGGCGGGCAAATGTCTCATCTCCTGCGGGTCGGCCAACGGTCGCGCGGTCATCGTCGTTATTCTCGGCAGCACCAGCAGGAAAATCTGGGGTGAGTCTCTCAAATACCTCAAATGGGGGCTGAACATCTCTTAATATCCTCGCAGCTCACTTTTTTGCTTTCCATCCCGCGCAAAGTGGTGTAGGATAGAGTACGCACCGATGGCAGAAACCGTAAACAGACGCAGAAAGGGCAAGCGCAGCCTCGCAGACAGCAAGGCCCCGTGGGGGTCTTTGTTCCGCAAGGGTGAGCAACAGGCCCCTGCTGTACCGGTGCTCCCGCGCTACACCTACTTTTTCGGCAGAGATGACACGGAGGCGGAGGACGAGGAGGAGCTGCCCGACGGGAGTCTGCTGCACCGAATTTGGCTGCGTGTCAATCTTCTCTCCGTCACAGCCGCGCTGATTTTCGTTTCGTTTATTACCTACCTTCTCTTGCTTTGCTGCCGCATGTGGATACCCTGCGATCTATCGAACATCCCAGGGTATTCGGACAACGGAAGCAGCCGTGACTTGGTTGCTGCGCTTCAGTCCGCCCACGGTGCGGAGATTTCCTTTACGGAGGCGGAAATCAATCGCTATCTGCGGGATACCTGCCTGCCGCGGCAAACAGGCATCCTTTCCATTTTCGCCGACACACACGGCATTGCACTGCGTATTCATAATGGTTATGCAGAACTGATCGTCGATCGAACAGTAGGTGCTAATCTTCACCAAACAACATCCATTTATTTCACGTTCTCGATTGAGAACTCCAAGGGCCGACCCAAGCTGAAGGTCAGTTATGAAGGGGGGCCGAAGATATTGGGAAGCATCCCCTGCGGCGGGCGCATCGGTAAAGTTCGCATGCCGAAGCTCTACATGCAGACCATGCAGCCGGCCCTTGATACCTTGCTTAATTGCTACCGCACTGTCACGGCTACCATGCTGGAGCACACCTATCTTCCCCGTTTTGTCAAAGGCACCGCAGGACAGGAAAGTCGTGTGTTCCTCGTCCCGGCCTCCGCTTCTCTTCAACAAAATATAAACCCATGACAAAGAATATCATCATTGCAGCTGCACTTGCCGTCGGTTCGCTTTCGTTCAGCTCCTGCGTCTGGCAGATTGTCACCTCCACGATGGTGCGTCCGGAGTATCCCGGCACCCGTCCGCCTCACGTCATTGCCGATGTCGGCGGCAAGCCCGCGTCCAACAAGTGGGTCTCGGTGAATCCGGATGACCTGCCGCCGCCCAGCAGCTTCAGCCCGCACAGAATTGACACGGCACCGGACGGTACACTGTACGGTGAGGCGAGTCGCTACAGTGATATCGTGCTCTCTCCGCATGCGCCGTACTACCTGTTGGATTGCCGAGGCTGCCGCCCCGGTGATCGTGTGTGGGATCCGTATACCCGCAAGCCGTTCACCATGCCTCGCGCATACACATTCAACTGATATGGGAGACGCAGCAGAAACACCTCGTCCGACGTGCTCGCAACGCATAGGCCTGTGGGCATACCGTGCCATGTGCGGCGTGTTGCGCCTGTGTCCTGTGCCTCTGGTAGCAGGCATAGGCCGGGCCGTCGGCTATGGGGTGTGGCTTGCTGCAGGCAGCAGGCGGCGCATTGTGGAGCGGAATCTGCGCATATGCGTGGACCCCACTCTGCGCCGTAATAAGTTATCGTCCATGGTGCGCCGCAACATCGTGCGCACCTGCATGAATCTGGCCTGTTCTCTCAAGACGGGTGTTCTCACCCACCGTGAAATGTTACGGTGCATTGAGGTGCGGGGGGCGGACTACTTCCGTGAGCACGGGATGAACGGGCACACGGTTATCTCCTGCATTCCTCATGCAGGTAACTGGGAGATGCTGGCACGTATCCGGCCGCTTTTCCCGGAGGTGGAGCACTTCGGCTCCATGTACCGCCGCATGAGTAACCCTCTGTTGGAGGATCTTGTTTACCGGTCTCGCACGAATTACGGTTGTGAAATGTTCAGCAAGGAGGAGGGTCTGCGGCCTGTCCTTAAGCTGGCGCGTTCCGGCGGGCTGCTCGGTGTGCTCAGTGATCAATTTACCGGTGAGGGGCTTTGGCTGCCCTATTTCGGCAAGGTAACGGGTGTCACCTCGCTGCCGGCCCTGCTCTACAAGCGTTGCAAAGGGAAAGGCACGCTCGTTGCCGTTTATTGCCGCAACAACGGTACGGGTAAATGGGATGTGGTGCTTGACCACACCATCCCCATTCCGGAGGGTAAAACCGAATCGATTCCGGACATTACCATGGCAGTCAATCACGCCTTGGAGGATGTTCAGCTCGAGAACATTTTGGACGGGCTCTGGATGCACCACCGCTGGAAATATCGGGACAAGTTCGGCGTGGATGCGAACGATGGGTGTGAGGAGGTGCGAGTGGCGAACACGCGTCTTCCTTTCCGGGTTCTCGTTGCGGTTCCGGAGAATTTCGAGGAGGCGCTCTGTCTCTTGCCGGCTCTTTCCGTTATCAAGAAGTCCCGTCGCGATACGCAGTTACTCATTGTCTGTCCGTCGGCACAGGCGGCTTTCTGGAAACGTCAGTCGGAACTCGTTACTCATGTCCTGACAACTGATGGCACAATTCCCCTGCGTACTCAGTTGGAGGCCGACGAGATTTACAATGACGGGCCCTTGGACTACCTCTACATGTTCAGCGACAATGCGCAAACGCTGCGCACCTTGCGCACCCAAGGGCCTTTCTATATTTGCGGCTTCGATTCCAATCCGCTTTCGGGCAAGTTCAACCGCCGCTATGTTTCCGTGCATACCGGCCCGCCCCGTCCGCGGCACAAAGATTACCTGACGCCGCTTGACAAAATCCATGGGTTAGACATCGACGAAGCAGAGGAAACACCGGTCCTGCTCGCAGGGAATGACACTGCCACTTCGGTCTATCTGGTGCCCTACTCCTCTTTGGGCGAGGCAGACGCTTGGCCTACGGAAAACTGGCTGAATCTGGCGACTCGCTTAACCGATAAAAATCCGATTCTTCTTCTGCTTCGAGCGGACGAAGCGAGGGCATCGGCGGACTTTGGCACGGAGATGCCGCGCCTCATCCTGGATGATCCGGCGGACTTGGCAGAACATATCGGCAAAGGCAGCACGGTCTACGCGGTCGATGGGCTCATAGCGCAGGCGGCAGCCTTGCACGGGGCTCAAACTACCGTGCTGATGGCGTCTCGCCTGCCCGCGCGCTATGCGCCCTTTGCACCGCATGTTCGGGTCCTCTCTCACCACGTTCCCTGCCATCCGTGCCATTCGGCAGTGTGCGACGCACCGAAACCCTGCCTTGCAGCCATAACGGTGGATGAGGTTTTGGGGACACCGTAACCCCACTCAGGACAGCAGACAGGGCAACAGCGTCGACACCCTCGTCGGGTCAAGGCCGAGATTCGCCGCCGAGCTCTTTCAGGAGGCGCACGGTTTCGCTGTGCCCTCGTTCAGCGGCATGTTTCATCGCCGTATTTCCGTAACGATCGCGAGCATTGATATCCGCCCCGTGCTCAACCAACAGGCGCACGACCGGGGTGTGGCCCTTCCACGCCGCCCACATCAGCGCAGGCCAACCTCCGCAGGTCGTCGCATTCACATCGGCCCCTGCCTGAAGGAGCATTTCCGCAACACGAATGTGCCCGCAAAAGGCAGCGCGCATCAGGGCCGTGTAATCATCCTTGTCCCCGGCATTCACGGTTGCGCCGCGTGCAAGGAGCTCACGCACCACTGCCTCGCGCCCCTTCCCGGCCGCCCACATCAGCACAGTGTATCGATCTTTGTCGTACGCATTAACATCCGCACCGTGCTCCAGAAGCGTATGAACCACCAAGCTGTATCCACCCCCGGCAGCCCTCATCAAAGCCGTCTCACACGCTCGATCACGAGCATCCACCTGAGCTCCGTGCCGTAATAACAAATGCACCACCGGGCCGTATCCCCCGGCAGCTGCGCACATCAGAGCCGTCTCACCCGCGGCCCCCCGCGCATCCACCGGCACCCCCATTCGGAGCAACTCCGCGCACACACCGGCCTTCCCCATCCCGGCCGCCTCCGTCAGCGCAAGATACCCCCTCGGTGCAGACCCACTCGCCTGCTTAGCCAGCATCTCCGCTGCCTCCGCCCTATCATCCGACGTCACCCGCACCTGTTCCCCGCATCCCCCGAGCACAAGTGCCCCCAACATCACACAAATCGCTGAAATCCTGTTCATCTTCGCCTATCCCCATACTACACCCTACCACCGCCCCCTGTCAACACGATTTTAAGGCACTTCGCAGAATCCTCATAGCATTATACAGAGAACAGGAGCGATAGGACAAAACATAAAGCTTGACCCGAATGTCCAAAAATGAAATAATGTCGACGCTCACATAATTAAAGGCGAAGTAGGTCTCTACACGGTGTCAAGAAGAGGGTTCTCATCAATATGAAAATCATAAGCTGGAATGCACAGGGGAAGTTTCGCGAAAAATTTCCGGAAATCCGTAAACTAGCCGGGGATATCTATGTCATCCAGGAATGTGAGGATCCCTCACATTGCCGCCACAAAGAGTATCGTGATTTCGCAACCGGTGGGTTATGGTGGGGCGATAATAAGAATAAGGGCCTAGGCATCTTTGTCGCGCCTCACGTCCACATCACGGACAACAAGTGGGAACCATTCTGTCTGAGGCAATTTG
>CAMEZO010000123.1 GCA_945947905.1 uncultured bacterium | reverse complement strand
CGTGGTGGTGTTCCTCTTCCTGCAAGGCTGGCGCGCCACACTCATTCCGCTCATTGCCGTGCCCGTCTCGCTGGTCACCACTTTCTGCTTCTTCCCCCTGCTGGGCTTCTCGCTGAACACGGTGTGCTTGCTGGGCATGGTGCTGGCCATCGGCTTGGTGGTGGATGACGCCATTGTGGTGGTGGAGGCCGTGGAATCGCACATCGAGCGCGGGCTTACCCCCCGGCAGGCGACCTTCGCGGCCATGAAGGAAGTGAGCGGCCCGGTGCTGGCCATTGCGCTGGTGCTGGCGGCGGTGTTCCTGCCTTCCGTGCTGCTGCCGGGCATCACGGGCACCCTGTTCCAGCAGTTCGCGGTGACCATCGCGGTGTCCATGCTCATCTCCGCCTTCAACGCGCTGACGCTCTCGCCGGCACTCTCGGCCCTGATGCTGCGCAGCAAGAGCGGCCACAAGTCCCTGCTCACGCCCTTCTACAATGCCTTCAACAAGGTGTATGACCGGGTGGCTTCCCTCTTCGGCACCGCCTGCGGCTTCCTCTGCCGCCGCCTCCGGATCTCCATGCCCCTGCTGGGCCTGCTCTTCGTCGCGATTATCCCGACGGCGAAGTATGTACCCGGCGGCTTCCTGCCGGCGGAGGACCAGGGCTTCCTGCTGGCGGGCGTGGTCATGAAGCCGGGTGTCTCCATGCAACGCCTGGCGGAGCAAACGCCCATCGTGGAGAAGGTGTTCCTCTCCGACCCTGCGGTGGACTCCTGCACGACGGTGGAGGGCATGAACCTCATCATCGGCGTGGAGACGACCAACGCCATCACCTACTTCATCACGCTCAAGCCCATTAAGGAGCGCCCGGCAGATGCCGGCGGCAAAGTGCCCACGGCGGCGGACATCTATAAGCGACTCAATGCGGCGCTGCCCGTCTGCGGGGTGGATGGCTTCACCTTCCTCGTCTCGCCGCCTGCCATTCCGGGTGTGGGTACGGGCAGTGACATCAGCGTGGCCCTGCAGGACAAGGAGGGCCAGGGTGTGCAGGAGCTGTACAAGCAGGTGCTCGCCTTCGAGGCCGCCCTCAAGGCTGCGCCGGAGATTGCCAACGCCTCGGACATGATGCTGCCGCAGGTTCCCCAGCCCAAGCTCTCCATCGACAAGGAGAAATGCCTCTCCCTGGGTGTTGACTACTCGGAGGCCAACGCCATGCTGCAGTGCTTCAACGGCTCCACCTTCGTGAACTACTACACGGAATTCGGCCAGCAGTGGCAGGTTTACCTGCAGGCGGCGGGTCGCAACCGCGTGAATACCAACCAGATCACGAACTTCTACATCAACAACTCCAAGGGCGAGTCCCTGCCGCTGAGTACGCTGGTGAAGATGGACGAGATTGCGGACACGGAGTTCGTGTGGCATGTGAACAACTACAACGCCGCCATGATCACCGTGGTGCCGGAGGAAGGCTATTCCTCCGCACAGGGCATGGCCGCCGTGGAGCGTGTGTTCCGCGAGACCATGGACCGCACGAAGTTCGACATGACTTATGTGGACATGAGCTTCCAGGAGAAGAAGGTGCAGGACGGCCTGGGACTCGGGTCCATCTTCGCGCTCTCCGGCATCTTTGCCTTCCTCATCATGGCCGCTCTGTATGAGAAGTGGACGCTGCCGCTGGCCATCTTCCTCTCCGTACCCATCGCCGTGCTCGGGGCCTTCGTGGGCCTGCTGATCTACCGCATCGAGCTGAACCTGTACGCGCAGATCGGCTTGGTGATGCTCGTGGGTCTGGCGGCCAAGAATGCCATTCTCATCGTGGAGTTCGCCGTGCTGCAGATGGAGCGCGGTCAGTCGCTCATCGATGCAGCCGTCACGGCGGCGCGGATGCGTCTGCGCCCCATCCTGATGACCTCCTTCGCCTTCATTTTGGGCTGCGTGCCCCTGGTGCTCGCGGAGGGCTCCGGTGCCTTGGCCCGCAATGCCATCGGCGTTGTGGTGGTCATCGGCATGAGCATCGCCTCGCTCGTCGGTATCTTCTTCATCCCCTGCTCCTTCGTGGCCATCATGCGCCTCTTCCGCTCCAAGGTGGAGAAGAAACATCCGGGTGACGACCCCGATGAGGTGCTCGCCTACAAGAGCCTGGAAGCAGAGCAATAAGGCAAAAAAGCCGTTTTTCGCGCCGGATCCCGTCTTTCGGGCGGGTTTCCGGCGCCTTTTTTATGCGTAATGCAGCATATTGCAAAAATAAAGCTTGCTTTTTCGTCAAAGCTCACGCATAATACCCCCGAACACCGAAAGTAACACATCATGTCCGGAATCACGAAAGTAGGAATCATCCAAAATGCCCCGCTCACAGCGGACTTCCCGAACAACCTGAGGGCCATCATTCAGGGCTACCGCGCCTGCATCGACAGCGGCGCGCAACTCTGCGTCGCGCCCATCTCCGCCCTCTGCGGATTCGAACCGGGGGACTTCATCAACCGTCCCTCTTTCCTCACCCAAGCGCATGACGCCCTCACGGCCATCTCTCATGAGATCGGGGAGGTGCCCCTCATCGTCGGTGCTTACTCAGACTTTGACCCGGATGAGGTGGTGGACAAAGCCATCACCATGCCGATGATTTACCTAGTGGAGCAGGACTGCGTCACCGAGCTCGATGACTGGGAGGTTCAATATATCGCAGGCGCTTCGATCGTCGTCAGCACCGGCACGCCGGAGGAGATCTGCGCCGATGAGCTTAACGGGCCGGTCGACTACCTCATCTACCTGAGCGACACCCCCTGGAACCCGGAGTCCACCGAGCGGCACGAGAGAGCGGCCCGTGAGACCGCGCAGGACTACGGGACCACCGTCATTTGCTGCTCCGCCGTGGGTACCACAACGGAAAACCTGTACGCCGGCAGATCCACCGCGCATGACGAAACCGGGCGTCTCCTGCTCCGCATGCCCGCCTTCGAGGCAGCGGAGGGTATCTGTGATCTCGACCGCCCGGTGCCGCCCCTGAACCTGCCCGAGCCGGATGCCCGTCTCGCAGCAGCGCTGGAGCGCGGTGTCCGCGACTTCGTGCGCGCCAACGGCCACACCGGGGTGTGCATTCCCATGGATATGCCGCAGTCTCTCTTGCTCACCACACTGTGTGTCGCGGCACTCGGTTCATCGAATGTCGTCGGCGTCACCTTCGAGGACAACACCCGCGCCGCCAAGCCGCTGGGTATCGACATCCGCAAGCTCTCCGCAGAGGAGCCCCTCCGTGCCGTCAAGGGCCTGGAGGCCTCCCCTGCCCTCGAAGCCCGGCTCCGCGCCACCCTCCTCTGCACCTACGCGGATCAACACGGGCTCATGCCTATCAGCGCCCTCACGCGCTCCGAAATCATCCCCGGTAACTTCACGCTCTACGGGGAAAGCTGCGGTCTCTTTGCCCCGCTCGGCAGCCTGTATGAGATAGACGTCTACCTCCTCAGTGCCTATTACTCGCAGCGATATGACAACGTCTTCGGCACACTCACCGAACCCGACTCCCCCGTCCGCGACCGAATCATCCACGAGCTTGCGGACCTCAACCACAGCGCGGGCTATATCCTGCACAACAAGACCGACCTACCGGAAAACGACGTTCGGCTGATTCAGCGCCGCATGATTGCCTCCGCCATCTACCGCGCCCAGCTCCCCCCCATCCTCCACATCGAGCCGAAGGAGCACCGACACCACTTCCCTATCACGCACCGTCTCAACGACTGATCGGCGGTTCGTGCTTGCTGCACGGGCGGGGACTCCGAGGAGTCTCCGCCCTTTTTGATGAGGCTGAATAAAAACGCATCAGAACCCGAGCGCCCGGTATTGCTCGTGCTGAGCGGCGGGGAGGGTGGTTTCGTAGGAGATGCCGATGGCGTCGCGGCAGGCCTCCGGAGAGGGGTAGATGCCGGCGCCGGCGAAGGCGAACATGGCGGCACCGAGAACGGTGCTCTCCGAAACGGTGGATACGAGGATGGGCAGGCCGAGGATGTCGGCGCGCATCTGGGTCCATACCTTGTTGCGGGCGCCGCCGCCGACCAGCAGGAGCTCCGTGGCCTTGAAGTTGCCGACCTTCTCCAGCTTCTGAAGGCGGTGTTTGAGGCGCAGAGTGAGGGCCTCCATGGCCGCGCGGTAGATGTGCGCGCGCGTGCGACCGAGGATGAGCCCCTGAATGCTGCCCGGCACGGGGTCACTCGGCAGGAAGTCGGGAACAAGCTTGACTCCGTCGCTGCCCGGGGGAATGGCCTCCGCCTCGGCATCCATGGTGTCAAAGGACTCACCGTGGTAACAGGTGGCCTTGACCCACTCGATGATACCGCTGGCAATCCATTGCAGGCCGGGATTCAGCAAGCCGGGTTTGCTGTCGAACTCGACGGTAGCGCCGGCGGCGTAATCCTCCGGGGCGAGCTTGGCCTGCGGCGTACGCAGCATCAGGATCTCCCAGGTGCCGCTGGAAAGGAAGGGCTGATTTTCCTTCACGCCGCTGCCGAAGAGGGCAAACTGCGTGTCGTGACCGGTTGAGATGACTGGCAAAGCGGCATCGGTGGGCAGACCCAGCAGGGAGCAGGCCGTAGGCGTCAGGTGGCCGATCACATCGCCGGCGTTCACCATGGGCGGGAAAAGGGATTTGCGAATACCGAGGACGTTGAGGATTTCCTCGCTCCAGTCACCCGTGGTAACATCGGTCATCTGGGATGTGCCCGCCATCGTGCGGTCCGTGGCCATGACGCCGGTGAGGCGATGCGCCAAGAGGTTCGAGATGAAGAGCCAGGCGTGCGCCTTTTCCAGCAATTCCGGGCGGTTCTCCTTCAGCCAAATGAGCTTGTAGATGGTGTTGAAGGCGAACTCACCGACGCCGGAAATCTCATTCAACCGCGACTGGGGAATGTACTTGGAGACCGACTTCATGACCTCCGCCGTGCGGGGGCACTTCCACGAAATGACGGGATAAAGCAGCTTGCCCTCGGCATCAACCAAAGCACCGTCTACGCCGAAGGTCGTGATGGTAACGCCCCGCACTTGCGCAGGGTCAACCTGCGGCATGATTTTGCGCGCGCAATGAGCGAGCTGGTTGAGGATTCGGTCGGCATTCCAGACGTGGAATTGCGGATTCTCCGCACCGGCATCCGTGGAGTTCGGCTGGCTGGCCTTGGCGACCAGCGTACCGTGCTCATCCACGAGGATGGCGCGAACATTCGTCGCACCGCAGTCTAAACAAAGAACGTATGACATATCAATTTTGTTTCAGAGGTTGAAGATTTGCTTGAGGATGGTGTCGATATGGAAGATAGGTTGCCAGCGCGCAGCGGAAGAGGCGGGATTGCGCTTCCCCTCCCGCCAAGCTGTAAGCTCCTCCGTGAGGGCAAAGGCCAGGGAAGCAGGGGTATCTGCCGCAGAAACACGGCCGCACTGCTCCGCATACCACATCACCACATCCAGAAAAACAGGGCGGCGGGGGACAACAACGGAGCAGCCGCAGCACAGAGCCTCGCAGGAGGCAATATGGCAGCCCTCGGAGACGGAGGTGCACACGCAGACGCGCGCGCGGTTGAACACATGTGCCATACATTCGTGCGGTATGGCACCACAGAGGGAAATCTGCGAGCGCACGGACTCCGGCAGGGAAGCATGCCAACGCTGCAACGCTTCCGTGCAGGGGCCGTAAATTTCCACCCGAGCCGGCTGTTCATTCGAGTACAGTGCCTCAAGCGTCTGCATCATCATTTGCGGACGCTTGTGCAATTCATCATCCCAGCGACCGGCGAAAATAACAAGGTCCTCCTTCTCCGTGCCGTCATAGGCAAAAAGCGGATCAACCGGAGCCGGCATGGGAAAACATTTCTGCGCAATCTCGGGACCGAAAAGCGGGTGCTCCGCCAACTTTTTCTGCACGAGAGGCGATGTTGTAATGACATCGGCACAGCGCATATTAGCCGCGCGCAGGATGTTCACCGGGATATTCTTGAGGTGCGCCCACATACGCAACGGCCTCGGAAGAGAGGCCTTCTGTATATCCAACTCCGGCCCCGCGGCATCGAAGTGCATCACGGTGAAAATGCCGGCAGCCCGAACGGCCTTGGCCACCTTCAGATAGTGCGGCGAAGCCCAGTTATACAGCACCAGACCATCCAAATGCTGCTCCTGCCACCAAGAGGCATCC
>CAMEZO010000122.1 GCA_945947905.1 uncultured bacterium | reverse complement strand
GAACGTTCGGAGCACTTTTTTTGCATTTTTTTGAAAAAAAGTCTTGACTTGAGAGTTAGCTAGGACTAAAATCCCTCACAAAATTAGTCTTGCCTAATACTTTTTTTATGAACAGAGAGACACAGAAGAACCTGAGCGCGGTGGCCATAGGGCATACGGCGCGGGTCTGCCGGGTACACGGGAGCGGCGCGCTGCGGCGCAGGCTGCTGGACATGGGGATAACGCGCGGGACGGAGATCACGCTGCTGAAAACGGCACCCTTGGGGGACCCGCTGGAGGTATCTCTGCGCGGGTTTACGCTTTCCCTGCGGCGCGCGGAGGCCGCGATGGTGGAGACCGAAAACTGAACCGAGACACGACCATGAAAATAGCACTGGCAGGCAACCCGAACAGCGGCAAAACCTCCCTCTTCAACGAGCTGACAGGCGGTAACCAATACGTGGGCAACTGGCCCGGGGTGACCGTCGAGAAGAAAACCGGCACCCTGCGCGAGCATCCGGAAGCGGAGCTCATCGACCTCCCCGGCATCTACTCCCTCGCCCCCTACTCCCCGGAGGAGGCGGTCACGCGGCAGTACCTGACGGAAGGCAAGCCGGACCTCATCGTCAACGTGGTGGACGCCACGAACGCCGAGCGCAACCTATACCTCACGAGTCAACTCATCGAAACCGGCATCCCCGTCATCATCGCCCTGAACATGATCGACCTGGCCCAGGAGCGCGGGGACAAGGTGTACCCCGCCGCCCTCGCGAAGGCTCTCGGCTGCCCCGTGGTAGCAGTCAGTGCCCTGAAGCAGACCGGCTTGGCCGAACTGCGTAAGCTGATGGTCGGCCCTCTGCCCAAGCCCGCCAAGCCCCTGTCCCTGCGCCCGGAGTTGGAGGAAGCCCTTGCGAGCGTGCGCCGGCTCACCCTCTGCGACCGCCGCCGCGCCCTGCTTCTGCTGGAGGGCGACCCGGAGGAGACCGCCCGCCTGAACCACGAGCAAGCGAACGCCATCGACACCCTGCGCCTGCACCTGGAGAAAACCTGCGGCGACGACGCCGTCTCGCTCATCGCCGGCAGCCGCTACGATGCCATCGAGGCCCTCCTCCCCTCCGTCATCGAGAAAGCCCCCGCCGCCCACGACTTCTCCCGCCGGGTGGATGCCCTGCTCACGCACCGCGTGTTCGGCCTGCTCATCTTCGTGGCCGTCATGTGGTGCATCTACTACCTCTCCATCGAAACCATCGGCACCTGGGGCACGGACTGGGCCAACGACGTGCTCTTCGGCAGCATCATGGAGAACTGGCTGGGCGGCTTCATCGGCAACGCGCCCGCCGGCATCGAATCCATGCTCATCATCAGCAGCGTGGTCGGCATGAGCCTCCTCTTCCCGCCCACCCTGCGGCGCCTGCATGATGTGGGGCTGAACGGCTCCTGGCTCTACCTGGCCCTGGCCCCCTTCGTGCTGGAATACATCTGCCCGCACACCCCGGACTGGCTGCACACCGGCCTGCTCTGGCTGCTGATGGGGGCGAATGCGCTGCTCCTGCTCATCTGCCTCAGCTTCCCGGGGAACCGCAGTGCCAACGCCTACGGGGACTCCACACAGCGCTTCTGCCGCAATCCCTTCCGCATCAGCGGACGCAGCGGCCGCACGGAATACATCGTCTGGCTCGTTATCCTGAGCGCCGTCTCCTTCGGCATCGGGCTGCTGGGTCAGGCACAGTTAGATTGCAGTGAACAAGTCTCCTCCCTTGTCAGCAACGGCATTGTGGCCGGTGTGGGAGCGGTGCTCGGCTTCCTGCCGCAGATGGCGGTACTCTTCCTGCTGCTCTCCCTGCTGGAGGACTGCGGCTACATGTCCCGCGTGGCCTTCATGATGGACCGCGTATTCCGCACCATCGGCCTCTCCGGTAAATCCTTCATCCCGCTGCTGGTAGGCATGGGCTGCGGCGTGCCGGGCATCATGGCCACCCGCACCATCGAGAACGAGAAAGACCGCCGCATGTCCGTGATGCTTACCACCTTCGTCCCCTGCAGCGCCAAGATCCCCGTCATCGCCCTGGTGGCCGCCCTGCTGGGCGGGGATGCCAACACGGCCACCATCGCCTACTGCGCGGGCTTCGGGTCGGTGATCATCAGCGGCTTCATGCTGCGCAAGACGCACCTCTTCCGCGGCGGCTACACCCCCTTCGTCATGGAGCTGCCGCCCTACCACCGCCCCGCGGCAGCTAACATCAACCTGCGCACCATGGAGCGCTGCCAAGCGTTCGTCAAGAAGGCCGGTACCATCATCTTCCTCGCCTCGGCTGCCGTCTGGTTCCTGGGTAACTATAACACGAGCCTGCAGTACCTGGGCGCGGACTCCGAAGGCAACGAGCAGGCGGTGGAGCAGTCCATGCTGGCCGATGTCGGGCAGAACTTGGCCCCGCTGTTTGCCCCGCTGGGCTGGGGTGAGTGGCGACCGGCAGTGGCAGCGGTCTCGGGGCTCATCGCCAAGGAGAACGTGGTGGGCACCCTGGGTGTGCTTTACTCCCGGAATACCCCCGCCGAGGCCGCCGAAGCCGAAGGTGCCGAGGCGGAGGAGGAAGCCGAGGTCCCTGCCCGCACCTCCAACCTGCCCAAGTGCAACGCCTTCACCGCGCTCACCCTGGGCCTGTGGCTCAGCGACCCGCAGACGACCGCACCCCTGACCGAACCGGCGGCGGAGGAAGAAGAGGAGGACGAGGAGTCGGAATGCCGCGGCATTGCGGCGGACCTCCGGGCGGCACGGGCCTTCGACGGACTCAGCGCCATGTCCTTCCTGCTCTTCAACCTGCTTTGCGCCCCCTGCTTTGCGGCCTGCGGTGCCATACGCCGCGAGATGAACAGCGCGCGCTGGACCGCCTTCGCACTGGGTTATCAATGCGCCTGGGCCTACCTGGTGGCCTTCCTCACCTACAGCATCGGCACGCTCTGCACGGGCGGCGGCTTCGACACCGCACAGACGGTCGCCTGCGTGCTCGTGCTCGGTCTGCTCTGCCTCATCTTCCGCCCCATGCCGCAAACCAACCGCTGATACCGCCATGCAAGACATCATCATCATCGCTCTCCTGGCCCTGGCTGCCGCCTATGCGCTCTATTGCACCCTGCGCAAGCAGGGGGAAGGTAACTGCGGCTGCGGGTGCTCCGGTTGCACGGGGCTCTGCCGGAACAAGAAGAACAAATCCTGACCCTCTTTTCTCAACCATGAACACAAAACCCATAATCAAAGCACTCCTGCCCGCCGCTGCTTTCTGCGCGGTGTCGGCAGTCGCAGAAGAGGCCGCCCCCTCTGCCGGGCAGCTCCTTCAGGATATGAACATGTTTGTGCCCGAGGCCGGCGCGCCGTCCATCAAGGTGCAGGCGAATGAGAAATTCGGCACCCAGTGGGCCGTCGATGCCGCTTACAGCGCGCTCTCTGCCACCCACACCGTGCCGGACAGCAACCGCAAGGCCACCTACGCGCTGCTGCACGCGCAGCTCAACCAGCGCCTGTGGGAGACCTCGCCCGGGGTCTCCACTTGGGTGCGCGCCGAGTTCTCCGGCTCCTGGGGGCTGGATGCCTCCACCGCACGCCGCCGCAAGACGAGCATCAAGGAGGCCACGGGGTCAGCTCATTCGCCGCACGCTGACATCTTCGAGCCGCATTCCGCCGTCCTGCCGGAGCTCGCTCTCATGCAGTATTTCGCGGGTAACCGTGCCTGCGTCATCGCGGGTATGGTCAACCTCACCAACTACTTCGATGCGGTCAGCCTCGCGAACGACTCCTTCCATTCCTTCGCGAACGCGAGCTTCGTGAACTCCACCATCCTGCCCCTGCCGGATAGCAACCTGGGGGCCGTGGTGCAGTGGCAGCCCACGGACACGGACTACCTGATGGCGGCCTTTGCCCGCACCCACACCGAGCCCGGTTACAACCCCTTCCGCACCGGCAAGGGCTATGTGATCACGGCGGAGTGGGGCCGCACTTGGGCAGAGGGCAAGCTCACCTCGCGCATCACGCCCTTAATCGAGCGCACGCCGAACGAGGACACGGACGGGCAGCTCAAGAGCCGCACGAATTACGGTATCTCCGCCTCGCTGGAGTACGCACCCTGCGATGCCTGTGCCTTCTTCACCCGCGCCGGCATCGGGGCCGAGCAGGAGCTGGGCAACGTGTTCGACTTCTCCGTCGGCACGCACCTCCGGCTCATCCCCTCGCGGGAGGATGACTTCCTCGGCATCGCCTACGGTGTCTGCAATGCCACCCACCGCGGTATCGATTGGGCGGACACCGGCCACACCATGCGCCACCGCCGCGAGCAGAATCTGGAGATCGTGTACAACCTCCAAATCACGGATTACTTCAAGATCATGCCGCACTACCAGTTCACGGCCAACCCGAACGGCAGCGAGCGTAACTCCGCCCACCTGTTCGGCATCCAGGCCATCTTCTCCTTCTGATTTTTGCTGATATTCAGGCTGTATGTGTATGCGCACGCGCCGGGTTCACCCCCGGCGCGTTTTTCGACCAAGCTGCGGAGGGCGAGACTTCATGCCGCGGGGTGGTAGGTAACTGATTTTTTCAGAACGCAGAATTTCAGGAAGGTTCCGGAAACGGCTCGGAATGCTTTGCTCCGTGCAGACTGCATGCCGTCCCTCCTATGAGTTTGCATTGAAGTCTTGCCGAAGCCCGCCTCAGAGACAGTTTCCGGAAATTCCCTTCATTCCTCGGACAGCCACCTCTCGCTCCCTATTGCCACAGGGGCCGGGAGGCCCGGCGCGGCTCCTCACCCGGGGTGGGCAGCTCTTGGCAGCGGCGGAACATGGGATATCGAAAGCTCCGTTTGGGCTACAGAAAACCCGTCACGACCTACCGGAACCCCGTCTTGAGCTAATACCCACCCCTTTTCAACTACCTTTCTCCTTCTTTTAACTACCTTATTTATATAAAAATATTATTATAATAAGGAGAATTCATAATAATATCAAGGGTTTTCGGGATATAGGCATCGACCGGGGACCATGCACTGCGACAGAAAAATGCGCTATGCGCGTGCATGCGTGCGCACACGCGGGAGTGCATGGGGAAAAATCGGAGACTAAAGCATAGATGTTAGATGTCTCAAAAGCGACGAGCTTTGACAATATAAAGCTTTTCTCCTCCTGTTATCAACAAGTGCGGTTGTAGAAATGTAGTTCCCGGAGCCCGTTCGGTAGTTGAAATGGGCGGTTCGGTAGGACATCTCGGTCCGGGAGAGGGGGCCGATAGCTCTCATCATCCGCCCGGTAGCTACGGCATCGTCACCGATAGGGTGCAGGGAGCATGCTCACCTGCGCCGTCCCGTTTTCTCCCTTCGGCGGTGCTACTCATCGCAATCCTGCCCCGGGATGTAGCTCAGCGGCACGCAGGGTGGACTGTAGGAGACCGCGCCCCGGTTTACCCCTGCAACCAAGAGACAAGGAGATCTCGGCTCTGCGGGGTTAAGCGGGCGTACAGACGCACAACAGAGTCCTTCAGCTCGATATCATCTTTATAATACAAACAGGATAGGTGGCGCTCCATAGTGTCACGCAGACGGAGAACCGAGTAAGGCGTTCGGAATGTTCCCGAACAGAACGCGGCGTCCAACAAGGAGTGCACACGAGCGGGATCTGATTGTTGCAGAAGGGGGCGAAGGGCACCCAACACATCCGCCTTCTTCAACGTCGGACCTACGGCAGGCGCGGGTTGTTCTTCGACATGCGGATGCTTCGATGCTGTCCATTCCCTGAATGTCTTTTTCAGTCGGGATAGGGTGCCCTCCGGAGGATTCAACAGGAGCAGAAACTCACTTTTCTTCCCGCTGATTGTGAACTCCTGTGAGTAAGTTCCCTCCGGTTGCGGGGTATTTTTCTTTCTCCAAAGCAAAGGCATCGATAGCTCCAGCTGCTTTTTACAATATGATCCATTGCATAAACTGCTGAGCAGGAAAGCCCTATCCGCCTCGTTATGAAGCGCCTGCGACAGGAAATCATGCAGCAGACGAGGCTCATCATGGGAAACTTGCCTCTGTTCCTCTGCGGCCCATCTCAGCACGGCCTCCGATGCAGCCCTCGGAATGATAAGCAACAGGGCGTAGGATTTTCCCGAGCAGTCTACCTTACAAGCGGGATGATAGCCCTGCGATGTAACTTTACCATCCACCGATTTCTGTAACAATGCCTGTGAAAGCCCGAATTGTTTCAT
>CAMEZO010000121.1 GCA_945947905.1 uncultured bacterium | reverse complement strand
ATTCTGGTGCGCGCGGAACCCGGCACGGACACGCGCGAAAAAGCCGCCTCCATCATCGGCGGCATGGGCTACCCGATACGGCACATCTACCGCCACATCCCCAGCCTGGAGGATGTATTCGTGGAAATGACACGCAGGGATTAACAACGAACGAAAGACAGGAACGATGGCAGAGGAAAACACAGGCATCGAACGCACACGCTCACGCTTCCGCACAGCGGCGGTGATCTATACCAAAGAACTGCGGAGCTACTTCTGCACCCCCTTCGGCTGGGTGATTTTGGCCTGCACCATGGGCCTGGAAGGCTTTTGGCTGCAAACGGCCATCAAAGCCATGAGCAGCCCCACGAGCGAGGGTGTGATGTACCACATGTTGAATAACATCAACTTCTGGTTCTACTTCATTTTCATCTTCCCCCTCATCACCATGCGCACCTTTGCGGAGGAAGAACGCATGGGCACGATGGAAGGCCTGCTGACCGCCCCCGTAACAACCACCCAAGTGGTGCTCAGCAAATACCTGGCCTGCTTCACCTTCTACCTTGCGCTGTGGGCCCCGATGCTGCTCTACCCGCAGATGAGCGACATCGCCAACACCTACACCCACCTGCGCTACGGCATCGAAACCCTTGGCACGGGCATGGACGTGGAAGCCGTGGGCCGGATCGAATATCATCTGGCGGATTGGATAGGCCCCTACTGCATCCTGACGCTGCTGGGCATGTTCTTCATTGCGCTGGGCATGTTCTGCTCCGCGCTGACCCGCAGCCAGATCATCGCGGGTATTTTCTGCACCTGCCTGATGATTTCCTACTACTTCATGGGCCGCGTGACCGAGCTGTGGGGCGAGTTCCCCGCCGCGCCGATCTTCCACTACATCTCCTGCACGGAGCAGATCAACTCCTTCAGCCAAGGGCTGCTGGACACGCGACCCCTCGTGTTGTACGGCACGATGGCCGTGCTGATGCTTTACCTCACCAAACTGGTGGTTGACTACCGCCGCTGGAACAGTTAACCCCCCTACCCCACTTTTCCGTATGAGCAAAAAAGAATATACCGGGCACCCCGATGCACGCCGACCCTCCGGGCACATCATGCCCTGGGTGCACCTGGCCCTGTTGATCATCATCGTCATCGCGCTGAACTTCATCGGCTGCCGCGAGTACGGCCGCCGCGACCTCTCCAACGACGAGCGCTACACCATCTCCGAGCGCACGGTGAACGTACTGACCGGCAAACGCGTGCAGGAACGCGAGACACCCATCACCATCATCTTCGCCTTCAAGCGCTCCACCCCCGGCTACGCGCGCATGCGCCATTTGTTGGAGGAATACGAACGCTTCGGCAAGGGCAAGGTGAAGGTCGAGTGCTTCGACCCCATCCGCGAGCCCAACCGCGCCCGCGAGATCTCCCGCATCTACAACGTAGACTTTAACCAGAACCTCTGCGTGGTGGATGCCCGCAAGAACCCGAACGTGGCCCTGAACACCTTTGAGAAGGAACAGAGCACCAACGAACGCAAACACGTTCGCATTCGCCCCGGAACCTCCTTTGTGCGCTACGAGAGCGTGCTCGACAAGATGCGCGGCGAAGAAATACGCCGCCCCGTGGCGCTGATGATGGACGAAGTCGTGTGCGGTGCGCTGACCGAAGCCGTGGAAGGCGACCTGCGCCGCATGTATGTGGTGGACGGCAAAGGCGGCATCTCCCGCGACAACCCCGACCTGCTGGAGACCATCGGCAACATCACCAACTCCCTGAACATTCAGCTGACCTGGGCTAACATAGCGGATGTGGAAAGCCTGCCGGAAGATGCCGAAGGAGTCATCGTCGTAGGCCCGCAGGTAGACTTTACCGAAGCCGAGGTGAACGTCCTGCGCGAATTCTGGGAACGCAGCGGCCGCAAATCCATCTTCGTCGCGCTCGACCCCGCGCACACGGACCTGCCGCTCTTCTACCGCTTCCTGCGCGAGCAAGGGATACACCCGAACCGCGACCGAGTGCTACTGCGTGACCGCTCCCGCGCCTACTACGACATCTCCGCCGTCTTCCCCAAGGGACTGAAATGCACCGAGAGCTTCTGGAACACCACCACCCACGTCGAGGGCGAATGTATGTCCCTGCGTCTGGAACACTGGGACGAAAACCTGGCCAACCTGCGCCACCTGACCCTCTACCCGCTCATCAAGACCACGGCGGAATACTACGGCGAGACCCGCGCGGACCTGAAACCCGTCTTTGACAAACGCGAAGACCACGAAGGCCCCCTGTGCATCGAAGCCGCCGTGACGCGGGGCAACGTGAAGGACCCGAATAACCTGAACACCCTCGTGGTACTCGGCAACATTTCCACCCTGGAGAAGGATAACATCCGCTCCGAGCAGCGCGACTACCTGGCCTCCGTCTTTGCCTGGATGAGCAATCGACCCGAGTATGCCGGCAAGAGCGCCAGGGTTGACCTGACCACGAAAATCGACCTGAACCGCCACACGCAGAGCGCGCTGGAGCACATCACCCTGTGGATCATGCCCCTGCTCGCGCTGCTCATCGCGCTCATCATCTGGAATACGCGCCGCCACTGACCGGAGCCTATGAGGACCCTCTATACCACCATCCTGCTTTCCGTTACTGCCGCCGCAGCGGTGACCGCCTCCGTCTTCTTGGCGGTGGACGGCAACTTGGCGCGCCTGACGGGCTGGTACCACTTCCGCCCCGGCATGCCACTCTTCACCAAGGAGAACATGGCCACCCTGCCGAAGGTGAACTGGATGCGCATCCGCGACCTGAACGACTACATCGAATGCGCCCGGGATACGGATGGAAGCTGGTGGATCGTCAAGCCCTTCCGCGACCGCATGTCGCGCCACGCCGCGGAGAGCATCCTGCAATTCACCGAGCAGGCCAAGCTGGTGGACACCGTGCCCATGAACCGCCACACCCGAGGCAGCCTGCGCGAGTTCGGCGTGGAGTCCTCCCCGCACGCCATCACCCTCAAGGTCTCCACCCCCGACGGCGACTCCACCGTGGCGCGCTACACCCTCGGCAGCACCTCCCCCTGGCTGGAGGACGGCGGGGACGGCGAAACCCTGCACCCCACCACCTACCTGCGCACGGACTTCTACGGGCGCGACAAACGCGTGCATGTCGTCTCCGGTAACATCCTCCCGCTGTTCAGAAACGGCCTGTATGCCCTGCGCGAGCCGCACCTGCTCTGCCTGCCGGACAGTCTCACCGTGCCGAGCCCCGACGGACGCAACGTGACCCTCGCCCCGGAGGAGATGATCTCCGGCATCAGTATCGAAACAGCCGACGGCACCCGCACCGAGCTGGAGCGCGAACTCGCCTTCCGCCCCAAGGCCGACGGCAAGCAAGAGTTGACCGCGCACTGGCGCATCACCGCCCCCCTGCCCCTGGAAGTGAACCATGACCGCGTGCAGGCCCTTACCTCGGCCCTGGTGAAGCTCACGGGCCTGAAGACAGAGGACCGCGCCGGCATCACTCTGCCGGAGAAACCGGCCTACAAGATAACAGTCAACACCCTCGCACCCTCCCAACAACGGGTAGAGATCTGCATCTATCCCCCCTTCTCCGCTCCCGGCGAGGACCGGCAGCTCTGCTACGCCACCGTGAGCGGGCGCCCCGTGGTCTTTACCCTGGCTGCGGAAAGACTTGCTAACCGGCAAGGCAGCTACTCCCCGCTGGTGCGCTCCGTGCTGCATGCACCCGTGCTGCCGGAAAAAGCCCTGGCGCATCTGCAATCCCTGGACTCCGTGCAGTATGTGAGCGAGATTCCGCTCACTGTTGACAAACTGCGCTCCATGGAGCTGACCACCCTGCCCCCGGCCGACGTCGAGCGCATCCACCTGTACTCCCGGCGCGGCGGGGATGCCGTGGCACTTTTCTGCATACCCGGCTCACGGGAAGGCGAGGTGGAGGACGTGTGGATGTACTCCGCCAACCGTGCTCCCTTTGCCCCTGCGGAAACCGATGTGGTGACCCGCTTCCTGAAAGGCATGCGCGATATACCCGTGGACGGCGTGGAGGCAGATGCCCGCACGCCGGAGGAGATGCAGGAACTGATGAATCGCTACGGGCTGAACCGGCCGGACTATGTGATCCAGCTGTTGCCGAAAGCCTGCCCCGTGCGCGCCACCGTCTTCGGCTGCGAAATGCCGATTATCAAAGACCGCTCGCCGCAGGTCTACTATCTGAAGCACTACCGCGACCCCGCAGACGGCAAGCTCTGCCGCCTGGCCGCAGCCGCCGGCGGTAACAGTATCTACCGCCTCAGTACCCGCTTCACGAAGCTCTGCTCTGTCGAGCCCTTGGTCTGGAAGCAGCGCAACATCTTCCACTTCCCGGCCTCCGCCCTCCGCAGCTTGACCCTCGGCTTCCAAAAGGCGCCGCTCACCCTGCACTACGATTACCGGATGGAATCCTGGACCGGGACGCTGGGGGACAAGGATGTCTCCCCGAATATCAACCCGAATTTGGCTAACTACTATGTGCGCCACCTGCAGAAGCTGAAGGTAAAATCCTGGGTAGACCCTGAGGACCCCGATGCCTGCGAGGCCCTGCGAGAGCCTGCCTTCTCCGTGAAAGTGGACCTGGAGCTCACCGACTTCTCCGATACCGACAGCGTAATTGATTCCACCGCAACGGCAAGTGACGTAACCGCCGACGGCGAGGTCACCAAGCCGGTGGAAGACATGTTGCAGGGGAACGACGCCGTGGACGATGAATTCCGCAGGCTCATCACCGAGCAGCGCCGCACCTATGCCAAGACGATCACCTTGGAGATAGCCCCCGCCGAGCCGTCTAACCCACGCAGCATCTTCTACGGCAGAATCCGCGAGACAGGGGAGCTGTTCGTCCTCTCTTACGAGGATGCGCAGAGCCTGGGCGCCTCGCCGCTGGAAGGACTTTGATTTTCCAAACCCCAAACACATAACATGAGCAAAACAAACGCAATCCTCACGACATTGGCAGCCCTGCCGGGCCTCGCCTCCCTGACGGGCAGCGCCGTCGCCGCCGAACCGCCCGCCCCCTGCGGCGCCGTGCCGACCAAGCAGCAGGTGGACTGGCTGCGCATGGAGTGGTACGCCTTCGTCCACTTCGGGCTGAACACCTACACCAACCGCGAATGGGGCTACGGCGATGAGAACCCCAAGCAGTTCAACCCCAAGAGCTTCGATGCCGATGCCATTGTGGCCACCTTCAAGAAGGCGGGCATGAAGGGCATGATCTACACGGCCAAGCACCACGACGGCTTCTGCGCCTGGCCTACCAAATCCACCGAGCATAACATCACGAAAGCCGATTGGAAGAACGGCAAGGGCGATGTGGTGCGCTGCTTTGCGGACGCCTGCAAGAAGCACGGCATCAAGTTCGGCACCTACCTCTCCCCCTGGGACCGCAACGCCGCAGAGTACGGCCGCCCCGGCTACCTGGATGTGTACTACAAGCAGATAACCGAGCTGCTGACCAACTACGGTCCCGTGTTCGAGATTTGGTTTGACGGCGCGAACGGCGGCGATGGCTTCTACGGCGGTGCCCGCGAGAAGCGTAACATCGGCAAGGCGGATACCTACTACAACTTCAAGAAAGTGGTGGAAATCATCCGCGGCCTGCAGCCGGACTGCATCATCTGGGGCGCAGGCGGCCACGGGGATGTGACCTGGGGCGGCTCCGAGAAGGGGCATGTGAAGTACCCCTGCTGGAACACGGATATGAACAAGACCGAGGGCGCGAAATGGATGTCCCTGGAGGGCGACACCCCCATCAATCACGCCGGCTGGTTCTGGCACCCCGGGCAGGGCTCGCGTGTCAAGTCACCGGATGTGCTCATGCAGGTCTATCTGGACAGCGTGGGACGCGGCGCGAACCTCATTCTGAACGTGGCCCCGAACCGCGATGGGCAGCTTGACCCCGCGGACGTGAAGTCCCTGCTGACCTTCGGTGAGAACCGCCGCCGTCTGCTGGCCACGGACTACGCCCTGAACGCCGCTGCCAAGGCCGACCAGGTGCGCGGTAACGACAAGAAATTCGGCGCGGACAAGGTGACCGACGGCGACATCGAGTCCTACTGGTGCCCGAACGACGGCACGACCACGGGCGAGCTGGTGATGACCCTCAAGGAGCCCGCCACCTTCGACGTGGTGCGCGTGCGCGAGCAGATCCGCCTCGGCCAGCGCGTCAAAAAGTTCGAGGTCGACGTGGAGGAAAACGGGCAGTGGAAAACAATCATCCCGAACGG
>CAMEZO010000120.1 GCA_945947905.1 uncultured bacterium | reverse complement strand
CCGGCTTCACCGGTAATCTGAACGTAGAGGGGGCGGGCGCCTCCATGCAGATCTCCTCCGGGGCCTACAAAGCAGCCGGCAAGGTGACCGTGAGTGGCTCCGGAGCCAAGCTGACCTTCGGAAGCGGAAGTCCACGCAACAATGCCATCATCCAAACCGGTGGACTCATGGAATTGAGCAGCACGGGAGAGACTGCTGCCACGGTCGATCTGAATAACCTGACCATCGCTAAAGGGGCGGTCTTGAGTGCACGGAATACCTTGGTTGAGTTGCCGGGCACGTCCGTAACATTGGGGGATTCCATGTCGCGCAACACGGCACAGGTCGGCGCGGTAAAAGCTAATTTGATTACCCTGAATTCCGGTTCCACTTATCAGGCCCTCGGCGGCAATCTGGGACTGAACGGCGGGGAACTGACTCTGGCTATCGCTACAACTGCCACGCAGAAGATAACCCTTATCCTGTTGGGCTTGGGTGATTATAAGGCCGACACACAGGTAACCCTGTTTACGGGCGTCAACAAGGTGAACTTCATCTACAATAACGAACAACCCGAATATGCCGCCGACGGCGGGCTGTACAGCTACACGGCCTCCGACTACTTCACCGGCAACTGGATCGGCGAGAACACGAAGCTGGTGTACGACTCCGCGGCTCGGACGGTCTACGTGGAGAACGTGGTGAACTACACCGTGCCGGAACCCGCCACGGCCACCCTGAGTCTGCTGGGACTCGCGGCCCTGCTCGGGCGCCGCCGCCGGAAGTATTGAGAGCGAATTTCTCACCCGAATAACATCAAGATGAAACACACATTATTTTCAACACGGTAGTGGGCTGCTTAGCAGCTCTGTCCCTTGCGGCGGCGACTCGTCCTCCAGTTCCTCCGGCTCCTTTGACTCCTCCCCGCTCACCCACGGAGCCAAGGCTCGTTGCTACATCACCACGGAAGGGCAGCACAGCGCCTCCCGGACCCTCCTCGGCATCCGCCAGTCCGATAGGCTGAAATAATCCCTACCCCTCCGGGCCTGTCGCCTCCTCTCCGGCAGGCCCGGAGACCGATATAACCGCCCCGATGTGAGAGCTGTGGAGAATGGCCACCTGGGGCCGTGATGAAGCAGAAACTCAACCCTGAGGAGCAACGCCGGTCAATGGCTGTAAGGGGCAGCTAAGCCATATTTATTTGCCCGGCAAGGGACACGGGGCACTACGCGCTGCGGCGGGTAGGGAAGAGCAGGCCCACCGAGAAAGTGGCCAGAGTGCCGATGGTCACGCGCCAGGGGAAGGCGATCGGCAGCCAGTCGAAGCACTGGTTGCCCACCTCCAGCAGCGCCACCACGGCAAAGCCCGTGAGCATGGCGAGCACGTTGCCCGCATCGCTCCCGCGCCGCTTGGTGAGCATGCCCAGCAGGAATACGCCCAGAAGGGAGCCGTAGGTGTAGCCGAAAATCCCCAGCGCAATCGGCAGGATGCGGATGCTCGGGTTCATCACCACCACCCAGGAGGTCACCGCGCCCACCACAATCAGCAGCACGGCAAAGAGCGCCGTAAACACCCGCACGGCGCGCAGTTTCTGCTGCTGCGTGGCCTGCGGGCGGAACACATCCACATACCAATCCTTCGTGGCCGTGGTCGCCAGCGCATTCAGAGCCGTGGAGAGCGAGCCCATGGCCGTGGCCAGCAGCCCCGCCACCAGCAGCCCGCGCACACCGGCCGGCAGGCAGTGGATGATAAACCAAGGGAACACCTGCCCCTGCTCCTTGGGCGGGGTAATCCCCTCATGCACAAAATAGACAAAGGTCAGCATGCCGCAGGTGAGGAACACCAGCACAATCGGCACATCCAGCAGCCCGGAGATAATCACCGCGCGCGTGCCGCTCTTATTATCCTTGGCGGCCAGCATGCGCTGCACCATGTCTTGGTCCGTGCCCATGGTCGCCATGGTGATAAACGTAGCGCCCAGCACGGCGCTCCACAGGGTGTACTCGCTGCCCAGAATGTTCCGCACATCCTCCAGGAAACCGCGCCCCGTGGTACCCCAATCGAACACCGCCCAGGGTTGCAGATTCTCCCGCCCGTAGGGATTCTGCGAGGTATCGCCGATGGTATCGACGATGTAATGCCAGGCATCCGCCGCCGATCCCTGCCCCATGATGCTGAAGAACAGGAAACCGATGGTCGTCAGGATGGAGATGGCCAGCACACTCGCCTGCAGCACATCCGTCCACACCACTGCCTTCAGCCCGCCCAGCGTGGTGTACACCGCCGTAGCGATCGTGATGAAAGTGAGGGCCAGAATGTAGATGACAACCGTCTCCGCCTGCCCCGCGCTCTCCTGCCCCGTTATGAACAGGTAAGCCACCACCAGCAGAATCCCGGCAAAATACAGCCGGGTACCGCTGGCCAGCACGCGGCTGAGCAGGAAGGTGGCACTCGCCCAGCGGCGTGTGGTGATGCCGAAGCGCTTCTCAAGGTACTCGTAAATGGACACCACCTTGTAATCGTAGTACGGCTTCAGGAAGAGCTTACCCACGATAATGCGGCCCAGGATGGTGCCGATACCCAGCTGCACATAGGTATAATTGCGCAGCGCAAAACCCTCCCCCGGGGTGCCCAGGAAGGTGGCCGCGCTGATCTCTGCCGCGATGATGGAGCAGAGAATGGCCCACCAGGGGAAGGAGCGGTTGCCCAGGGCATAGCTCTCCAGGCTTTCCTGCCGCCGCCCCACATAGAGACCTATGCCGAAGATGGCGAGGAAATAAAGGCAAATGACAATGATGTCCGGGGCACCCATGGGCGGGATCAGTTACGGGCCTGATACTCCAGCGCGGCGGCCACCAGACCGGAGAAGAGCGGGTGCGGCGCGTTCGGCCGGCTCTGGAACTCCGGGTGGTACTGGCAGGCGATGAAGAAGGGATGGGACGGCAGCTCCACCACCTCCACCAAGCCGTGCTCCTCGTTGGTGGCGGAAATCACCAAGCCCACCTGCTCCAGACGCTCGCGGTAATCGGCGTTGAACTCATAGCGGTGGCGGTGGCGCTCCGAGATGCGCTCCTTGCCGCCGTACAGCTCGGCGCAGAGGGTGCCGGGCAGCACATGGGCGGGGTAGGCCCCCAGGCGCATGGTCGCGCCCATGGCGGTGATGTGCTTCTGCTCCTCCTGCAGGCAGATGACGGGGTTGGGCGTGTCGTGCACGAACTCCGTGGAGTTGGCATCCGCCAGGCCCAGGACGTGGCGCGCGATCTCGATGACGGCCACCTGCATGCCCAGGCAAATGCCCAGGAAGGGGATGTTGTTCTCGCGGGCATATTGCACGGCCTTGATCTTGCCCTCCACCCCGCGGTCGCCGAAGCCGCCGGGCACCAGAATGCCGTCCACGGCGCCGATCATCTCGGCGGGGTTGCCGCTCTCCAGAGCCTCGGCATCCACGCGCATGATCTCCACGCGGCAATCATTCGCCGCGCCGGCGTGGGTAAAGCTCTCGTAGATGGATTTGTACGCATCCTGCAGCGAGATGTACTTGCCCACCACCGCAATGCGCACGCTGTGCGAGGGGTGAATGACGCGGCCCACGAACTTCTGCCAGTCGTCCATCTTGGGCTTCGGCACGGTAATGCCGAGCACTTCGGTCACGATGCGGTCCACGCGGTCACGGCCCAGGTCCAGGGGGCATTCGTAGATGCTGTGCTTCACATCGCAGAAGGCCACCACGTTGCGGGGGGGCACGTTGCAGAACATGCCAATCTTCTTCTTCTCGTCGTCCGTCAGGTTGTCCATCTCCGTGCGGCAGACGATGATGTCCGGCTGAATGCCGATCTCGCGCAGTTTGGCGACGCTCTGCTGGGTGGGCTTGGTCTTGGTCTCGCCGGCGGCCTTGATGTAGGGCAGCAGGGTCACGTGGATGAAGCAGCAGTTGTGTCGCCCGACTTCAAAGGCAAACTGGCGCAGGGCCTCCAGGAAGAGGAAGCCCTCGATGTCTCCCACCGTGCCGCCGATCTCGGTGATGATGACGTCGCATTCCTTGTTTTTCTCGGTGATATCGTAGAGGCGCTGCTTGATCTCGTCGGTCACGTGGGGGATGTACTGGACGGTCTTGCCCAGGTAGTCGCCGCGGCGCTCTTTCTCCAGCACGTGCTCGAAGACCTTGCCGCTTGTCAGGTTGTTCAGGCGGGAGAGCTCGCAGTGGATGAAGCGCTCGTAGTGGCCCAGGTCCAGGTCCGTCTCCGCGCCGTCGTTCAGCACATACACCTCGCCATGCTGGTACGGGCTCATCGTCCCGGGGTCGATGTTCAGGTAGGGATCAAACTTCTGCATCGTGACCTCCAGGCCGCAGTGCTCCAACAGCGTGCCGATGGACGCCGCTGCCAGGCCTTTACCCAATGAGGAAACCACACCGCCGGTGACAAAGATGTATTTCATGCTGTGAGTTGCGTTGAGTTGCTCTGCCCCTAGGGTAGCAAATTCGCGCCGCGCTGTCCAGCTTTTCCCGTTTCCCGCCCGCGCTTTTCCCCGCCCGGCAGGGCTCGCAGGCCTTGATTCTCTCGCTTTTGCGGAAAAGTCTTGCCTTTCTCTGTGGCTGTGCTAAACTTTCTGAAGCCCCTTTATTAAGTCGCATGAATGCTGAGGACACGATACGCCGTTACTTGCAGACGCACGGCGAGGCCACGCGCCCGCAGTTGGCCACCGCTGCGGGGGTCAGCACGGTGCGCACGGGGCAGATGGTAGCGCGTCTATGCCGCACGGGGGAGCTGGAGGAGGCGGGCTTGCAGGCCTCCGGGGGCGGTCGGCCGGTGATGCGCTACCGCTATCGGGCGGCGCACGGGGAGCGCCTGCTGCTGCATGTGGCGCGCAGCGGTCGGGCCTGGGCCGTGCGGGCCGAGCTGCGGGACCTCTGCGGCGGCTTGCTGCATGCGGAGTCGCGGCTCTACGCGGCCCTCTGCGAGTCGAGCCTGGATGCCTGGCTGGATGCCCTGCTCCCCCGCTCGCGCCGTTTGCAGGGCATCTGCCTGCTGCCTCCGGCGGGGGACAGCGCGCCCGCCCTCCTCCGCCACCTGGCGGCCCGCTACTCCTGCCCCGTCCGCGAACTCTCGCCCGCCGAGGCCCTCGCGGAGCACACGGAGGGGACGCTCACCCTCTGCCTGGCCCGCGCGCAACACCCTTCCGCCGCCTTCTTCTGCGGCGGGTCCCTGCGGCCCTGCGGCCCCCTGTGGCTCCTCCCCATGCCCGCCGACTGGACGCAGCTCGACTACGCCGACCACACCCTCACGGAAGAAATGACCTCCCGCCTCCTCGCCGTCCTCTGCTGCACCCTCTCCCCCCGCCGCATTGTCCTCCACGCCGACTTCCTCTCCCCCAAACTCATCGCCCGCATCCGCTTCAACACCTCCGCCAAACTCCGCCCCCTCCCCCCACCGGAGCTGCTCTTCGCCGAACTACCGAACCCACCCGGGGATAACACAAAGGCAGCGCCCTGCAGATGAGATACGAGATGACGAACCAATGATGTGGTGGGAGAAGGCGAGAGAGGCTGACCGCGGCGGGAAATCTGCGCGGGGGCGGTGGGGTATTCTCTATAGTAGAGGGAGGGGGCGTTACTTGGAACGCTCCTCAGATGGGTTACAAAAAAACGCTCACCACATGGGTTACACTCGAGGCTGCCCTCTTGTAGCATAAATCCGCCCTTGTGTCAAGCCGACTCTTTCCTCCGCGGCTGCATTTCGGGAGCGGAGTCGGAGCCCGCAGGGCGACGGCGGAGTCTCCCGAAATGCAGCCGTTTGGCCACCCCTAATCCCCTTCCTTTATCTCGGCACGCTGTACCCTCCGGCCCTTGATATATGGCTGCTTGCTCCCCGCCTTGACCCTGGGTGCAAACATCTCTGATCGAATATCAACCGTTCCCAAGACATGCTCGGCAAAGCGGACCTCATAGGTATGGTCGTCTAACGGATATAGCCCTACTTTTTCCCCGCGTAATGCTTCTGAGAGGAAGTAATCAACGCCCTTCCACTTCAAAGCTCCGTGCTTGTCGATGATTCTGACAGCATTCTCTCCATAGTTCAAATTCTCCATGCCTACCTTGAATTCTCGCTCACTCGGGGTGTATACCTCCCCCGGTGTTTTGCCATTCAGATCCGCATGGGGTCTCTGATAATTGTAGCAATCTCTCCATTCGTCCATCTCTGACTGCGTATCGGCGTGCGCTGCCTCAAGCTCCGCACTCATGTCTTTGTGCATACGCTCGTGCGCCCCATTGTCCTGAGGGCATCCGACTCTGCCTCGTTTGAGTTTTATCCCGAGCCGGATCCACCATACAGAGAGTTTGCTGAGCCCCAATAGGGCTTGGGTACACGCAAACGGCGGCCCATTGTCACTCCTGATGCTTCTAGGCAATCCGTACTTCTTGAACGTGTCCGTCATCGCCGCCCTAACACTTTCCTCCCGGCAGTCGCGCAAAAGTGTAACCGCCAAGACGTATCGACTGACCGCATCCCGAATGGTCAAGGGGTAACACTTTCTCTTCCCGTCGCGTGAATACCA
>CAMEZO010000119.1 GCA_945947905.1 uncultured bacterium | reverse complement strand
GGAATCAACTGCGAGAGCGGCCATTTTTTGTTCACCGGCATCACCCGCGAGCGCACATCATCCGACGCCCCGTGCAGCGAAACCGCCAAGCGGATCGGCCGGTTGAACTCCGCCAGCCGCCGCAGCCCCGGCACATTCCCGGAGGTGGAGATCGTGATATGCCGCGCGCCGATGTTCAGCACCTTCGGGTGCATCAGCATGGTGAGTGCCGCGAGCAGGTTATCAATGTTCGCCAGCGGCTCACCCATACCCATGAAAACCAGGTTGTCGATGCGCTCCCCCGCCAACTCCTCCGCCGCCGTAATCTGCCCGAGAATCTCCGATACCGTTAGGTTACGCGTGAAGCCCAGCAGCCCGCTGGCACAGAACTTACACCCGAAGGCGCAGCCCACCTGCGAGGATACGCAGAGCGTGAGACGCTCACTCTGCGACCCGCCGTTTCCCTGTGCTGCGGGGATGATGACGGACTCCACCAAATGCCCGTCCGCCAGGCGGGAAAGGAACTTACGCGTGGTCCCGACAGCACTTTGGTTGACTTCTACCACCGCAAGGGGACGCAGGCTGAAATGCTCCGCTAGGTACTGCCGCAGATCCGGCGGCAGGTTGTGCATGGACTCGAAGTCCGCCGCGCGGTGCTTCCAGATCCACTCTGTCAACTGAGTAGCGCGGTACGCCTTGTGCCCCAGACCGGTCACCAGCTCGGTGAGGGCCTCGGGACTGTACTCCAGCAGACAGGGCAGGGCGTCCATCACAGCAGAGTATCAATATATTCATTCACACGGAAAGGCCGCAGATCGTCCTTCCCCTCGCCCGTGCCCAGGTAGACGGGCGAGATGTGCAGAGCATCCTGAATGGCCACCGCCACACCGCCCTTGCCGGAGCCGTCCATCTTCGTGATGATCACGCCGTCCAGAGGGGTTGCCTTGTGAAACTCCGTGGCCTGCATCAGCGCATTACCGCCGGTGGTAGCATCTACCACCAGGTAGCAGGCGTGCGGTGCCGTTGGCTCCTGCTTGGCCAGCGAACGGCGTATTTTCGCCAGCTCCTCCATCAGGTTGTGGCGCGTGTGCAGGCGCCCTGCGGTGTCGCAGATCAGGTAATCCACCCCATCCGCCAGGGCTCGGGTGTGCGCCTCGTAGCAAACGGACGCCGGGTCTTGGTTCGGGCGGCCCTTGTAGAGCGGCAGCTCCAGGCGCGCGGCCCAGCTGTCCAACTGCTCCACCGCCGCCGCGCGGAACGTATCCGCTGCCGCCAGCAACACCCTGTGCCCCCTGCGCTTGAGGTAATAACCCAGCTTGGCCGCAGAGGTCGTCTTACCGGCACCGTTCACACCCACGAGCATGAGCACGCAGGGCCGTCCCGGCTGCGGCGCAGGCAGCACCGGCAGCTTCTCCGGGAAGGCACTGCGCAGGCGCGCCTTGATGTGGTCCACGATGTCACAGGCATCCTGGTCATCCTTTTCCTGCAGCTCCTCGATCAGAGGGATTACACGCTTGGCCCCGATGTCTGCGGCAATCAGATCTGCCTCCAACTCATCCCAGTCAATGACGGGTTCGCCGAGGAATTTATCAATGAGACGGGTGAAGAAATTAGCCATGGCGTGCGGGGTCAGGCGTTGGCCACGGCAGCAATGATACCGTGAATAAAGGGTGCGCTCTTGCCGCCGGAGTACTCGTGCGCCATCTTGGTCGCCTCTGCGATGACGATGGCGGTGCCGAGTTTGTTAACGGTCAGCTCGTACAGTGCGATGAAGAGGATGCACTTGTCCACCGTATCCAGACGCTCGGTCGTGTAGTGCGCGAGCAGGGGGGCGATGCGGGCCTCGAACTCCTCCCGGTGCTGCAACACACCTTGCGCCAGTTTCTCGGCGGCGGGGCGAATCTCCTGCAGCTCGCTGCAGGCACGCAGCAGGCCGGCGTGCTCCCTGTGCCCGCGCAGAGCCTCCGGATTCAGGAACGCCGCTATGTCCCCCAGCATGCGCGCGCGACGGCGGATGACGGCGGCGAGGCGCTCCAGCAGTTGCCGATAGGCCGGAAAATCCGCAAACATCGGCAGCAGGACATCCCCCAGACCCAGGGCGGCCTTGGCGGCGGCCATGGTGTCTCGGTTGCAGAGGTGCAGCTGCTCCGTCCCCTCGCGCCGCTTGTCCGTCAGGCACATGCCCAGCGCCTTGAGGGCAGCATCCACCGCATCGGATTGGCGGGCATAGCGCATCGCCTCCTCGCGCAGGCCGGCGGTGGTCATATCCCCCTGCATGGCCTGCAGGGTAGCCTCCGTCCGCTCTGCCAGCAGCCGCGCGGTGTCCTGTGTATTGCGGCCGACATGCAGCAGGGCCTTGGCGGTGCCGATGCGCACACGGTCAATCTCTCCCTCCAGGCAAAGGTCCCAGAAGAGCCCCTCATCCAAGGCATCTGCGGTACCGCTTTCCGTGACTGCGTAGATGTAGTTGAGGGCTGCTCGCCGTATTCTGCTTTTAGAAATCATATGTTGCTTGATGCAGGTTTATCTTACAAAGGGGGAGGCTTTCGCATCGATGCGCTTCAGGCGTTCCGCCGTGCGCTGCCGGGTGCGTTGGGTATCGATGAGCCGCAGCATGGAGACCGCCGCGCGCGCCGCTTCGCGTCCGCGGTTCAGGGTACTCCCGACGCAGCGGGCAAAGGCCTGGGCTTCGTCATCCAACAGCAGCACCTCGTGAATGACGGGGGTGAGCGTCTCGCAGGCTATATCCAGCAGCTTCTGCGTGATGGCATTGCCGATCAGGTCCGCATGCGCCGTGCTTCCGCGCAGAATCACGCCCAGCCCGATGACGACATCCGGTTTCTCATCCTCGGCCGCCAGGGTGATGCTGCGCTTGACCATCACAGGGACCTCGTAGCCCCCGGGTACGCGCACGACGTTGATACGCGCCGCGGGCAGTGTCTCCCGCAGTTCTGCCATGCAGTTCTCCAGCAGGGGGGTGGTAAACTTGGTGTTATACTCTGCCGCGACGATGGTGATGTTACCGTTCAGCGACGAGCTGCTCTGCTTTTGAGGAAGTTCTGTGGACATGACGAAGAATGGAAAAACGCCGCGCATACCGCGACCGCGCAGGATTGTAGGGCAGGGGCGGCGATTTGTCAAGCGATTTGCGCGTGTGCGGCCCCTAAAAGCACGCATCGGGCGCTTTCCGGCCATACAGACACAATTTTTCCTTGCAGCGCGGGCGGAGTGTGAGATAATAGGCGCGCTATGTTTAAGAAAGCACTCACATTGTTGATGCCGCTTGCGATGGTTGCACCGTCCTTTGCTGCGGAGTGGTTGACGGAGCTGCCGGCCGCACAGGCCAAGGCTGCGGCGGAAAACAAGGCCATCTTGGTGGACTTCACCGGCTCGGACTGGTGCGGCTGGTGCATCCGCCTGCGCAAGAACGTTTTCGATACGCCGGAGTTCGCTTCCTATGTGCAGGATAAGTTCGTGCTGCTGGAGATTGATCTGCCCCGCGGTAACAAGCTGACGCCGGAGCAGAAGGCCGTGAACGAGGCGCTGGCCAAGCGTTTCAAGATCACCGGCTTCCCCACCGTGCTGGTGCTGACGCCGAATGCAGAGGTGGCCGGCGGTTTCGGCGGCGGTCAGCCGAACCTGGCCGCTGTGCAGCCTTCCCTGGATAAGGCGCTGGAGGTAGCGGCTCTCATCAAGAAGGCAGAGGGCCAACAGGGGGTGGATAAGGCGAAGAGCCTGGCAGCGGCTTACCTCGGTATCCCCTCCGACCTGCGTAATCTGGCGACGTCCCTGCGCGATCAGGCTCTGGCGCTGGACCCGGAGGATGTGACGGGCCTGCAGCGGGAGGCTAAGGCGCAGCGCCAGCGCGCCGCCATTATGCGCGACCTGCGGGACGTGAAGACGCCGCAGAAGGCCGTCGAGGTGTTCGATGCCTGGCTTGCCAAGCCGGAGCTGATGAAGGAGAACCTCACGGAGGTGCACTTCATGAAGTCCAACGCCATGCTCGCTATGGCAGAGACGGAGGAGGATGTGGCCGCTGCCGAGGCGGAGGCTCTCAAGGGTGCCGATGCTTCTACGGCTGAGGACGCCGCCGCCGTGCGTGCGCATGTGATCGATTCCTTCAAGGATAAGGGTGCCATGCTGCGCATGATCAAGGCACGCCGCCGCTGATTGCAGTTACCTATATCACTTTTGCACCGCCTCCCGGTCTCGTGCCGCAGGGGGCGGTGCTTTTTATTGACGGGCGGCAAAGGCTTGCATTCTGCCCCGCGGCGTGGTAGGATAGGGGCATGGAGATAACGCTGGACGCGCCGTTGGACATGCACCTGCATTTGCGGGATGGTGATATGCTGAAGTTGACCGCCCCGCTGTCGGCTGACTTTGCCGGTGCGGTGGTGATGCCCAATCTGGTGCCGCCGGTGGCGGAGCCCGCGCAGATGACCGCCTATGCGCAGCGCATTGCCGCCGCGCTGGACGGGCGGGATTTCCGCACCTACATGACCCTGTTTTTCACGCCGATGAGCGAGGCTGCCCTGCGGGCCGCGCAGCAGACACCGGGTTTCTTTGCGCTGAAGCTGTACCCCGCCGGTATCACGACTAACAGTGAGGGCGGTGTGGCGGATTTGGCACAGGCGGAGCCGACCCTGCGCGCGATGGAGGAGCTGGGGATTCCGCTGCTGGTGCACGGGGAGAGCCACGGTTTTGTGCTGGATCGCGAGGCGGAGTTCCTCGCGGTTTACTGCAGGCTGGCGCAGCGTTTCCCGCGCTTGCTCATTTGTATGGAGCATATTACCACGGCGGGGGCGCTGCGTTTGTTGGATGAATTCGAGAACCTGTGCGCTACGGTTACCCTGCAGCATTTGTTGATAACGCTGGATGACGTGGCGGGCGGGGCCTTGCAGCCGCATTTGTTCTGCAAGCCCATTGCCAAGCGGCCGGAGGATCGGGATGCGCTGCTGCAGGCCGCGCTGGGCGGGCATCCGCGGGTCTTCTTCGGCAGCGATTCGGCACCGCATCCGCGCTGCAAAAAGGAGGCCTGCGGTTGTGCGGCGGGGGTGTTTACGGCGCCCGTGGCGCTGCCGCGGCTAGCGCAGTTATTCGCGGAGAACGGTGCGGCGGACCGCCTGCAGGGCTTCGTGTCCGGCCACGCGCGGCGTTGGTATGGCTTGCAGGTGCCGGCCCGCCGCGTGGTGCTGCACGATGTGCCGATGCCCGTGCCCGCGGCCTACCGCGGTTTCGGTCAACAGGTGGTGCCCATGTTCGCGGGGAAGGTGCTGCCGTGGAGCGTTAAGGCCTGAGCCGCCATGGCGGAGCCTCCTCACATTCCCGGTGCGGATGACCTGCGCCGACTGCTGGCGGAGATAGCAGAGGCGCACATGCCTTTCGGTATGTACGGGCCTTCTCGCTTTCCGCCGCAGGGCTGCCCGGTGATGGATCTGCCGGCGGAGTATCTGGACTGGTTTCGCCTGCGTGGTTTTCCCCGCAGCCGGCTGGGTTTTCTCATGCAGCAGACGCTGCAAATCAAGGATGCGGGGCTGGATGCCCTGTTCGAGCCTTTCCGCGCGGCGGCGGGCGGGCGTCGTCATTTTCCTCGTAAAAAATAGCTTATGTCTCGTCTCAAATCCGTATTCCTGGCAGCTCGCCCGAAAACTCTCCCGGCCGGTTTGGTGGCCGTATGGGCGGGCTGGATTGTTGTTACCAAGTACGCAGCCCTCTTCCCTGAGCTGCACCTCCGCCCGTCCGTTTCCCTGGCGGTGATCACGGCGCTCAGTTGTGTCTGCATTCAGATAGCATGTAACTTTTTTAATGATGCGCTGGATGCCGAGAACGGCAAGGATACCGCCGGACGGATGGGGCCGGCGCGCATGACGGCGGGGGGGCAGATGAGTGCCCGCACCGTGAAGCTGTGGGGCTGCGCGTTTGCGGGGCTGGCGGTGCTCTTCGGCCTGCCGCTGGTGCTGGCGCAGGGCTGGGTGGTGGTGGCCATCGGGGTGCCGAGCCTCTTCTTTGCCTACGGGTATACGGGTGGGCCTTTTCCGCTGGCTTACCATGGCCTGGGGGAGTTGTTCGTGATGCTCTTTTTCGGGCTGGTGGCCGTTACGGGTACCGTGTTTGTACAGGCCGGTTGGCAGCCGGGCTACGGTGCTTTATATTGTTGTGCATCACTTGTCGGCGTGGTCTGCGGGTCTCTTTCCTGTCTCCTGATCGAGGTGAATAATATCCGCGACCGCGTGGAGGATGCCCGCACGGGTAAGCGTACCCTGGCCGTGCGCTTGGGTGACAGCCGTGCGCGCGGTTTGGCGATGGCTTTTCTGCTGGTGCCGTATGCTACTATTCGTCAGGTTTCTTTCTTCCTTCCTTCCGTTCATTGGAGCCTGTTCTGGTGTGCGCCCATTCTCGTCGGCGGTTGCATTCTGGTGAAGCTCCATACCACGCCGGCGGATAAGCGCATGAACTCCCTGCTGGCCTTGGCTGCGCTGCATATGCTTCTCTATATGGCCGCCCTTTCGCTGTAACATGACGCAAATGTCGCAGAAAACGATACAAAATCTTGATTTTTGCTTGACAAATCTGCTCTTTTCCTGTACAAACTCTGCGAGCACTGCCTCTGTTATGAGGCAGTGAATGG
>CAMEZO010000118.1 GCA_945947905.1 uncultured bacterium | reverse complement strand
CCGGATCCTTCTTCGCCATTGACAAGCCGACATATCTATACAATTTCACCCATCACAACATCAACTGGAAAACAAAAACAGCCCAAGTTATTGACATCTTCCGAGGCATCAGAGAGAACCTGCGATTCTCCTCGGCAAACAAGTTACCACGACTCCATCGGTACACCATTTCACGTTTTAATATGTTTTATAACCAAGCTGTAAGAAAAGGAAGATGTTACACATTTAGAGTCGAGCTCGCCATTCGAGCGGCATGTCGCTGCATGGACTATTCTCTGGCATCTCGGTGGAAACCCATAGACGTTCCCTTTTATTCCGGACTCACGCGTCTCCTCATCCACATCAAGCACACCTTCAACTCATGACACCACAATCTTCCGATAAACCTCTTGTTTCTGTTATCATGCCCGTTTATAACGGAGCAAAACACATCTCTCAAAGCATCGCTTGCATCCTGGGCCAGAGCTACAGGAATTTCGAGCTCATCATCGTCAATGATGGTTCGACCGATGAGACACTATCCCTGATTACCCCCCCCGAGTTATCAGATAACAAAATCGTCATAATCAACAAGAAGCACAATGAGGGCGTATCCGCCGCAAGAAATGATGCTATTTGCTCCGCCCGGGGACAGTACATTCTCTTTCAGGACAGCGACGACCTGATGCACAAGGATCTGCTTGAACAACTTGTTCGCCCCTTGATGGAGGACCCCTCTTGCGGCATGTCCGTCTGCGGACACTCTGTATTCAGCGATGAGACAACTTCAATGGATTTCTCCCCGATCGGAGAAAAGATTTCACAGCCAATGCTATTGGATAGTGCAGACTATGCGTTCCGTGCGACCCGATTTAACCCCATTGGGAGAATGTATGTAGCAAATGTCATCAGGAAGAACCATTTATCATACGATGGGAAACTATCACAGGGAGAAGACTACGATTTCTGCCTGCGATACCTACTCAAATGTGAAAAGGTGTTTCTGGTACCTCAGGTGCTGGCATACTACAGAAAGCACCAGAACAACAGTTCCGCTCTGATAGAACAGGGAATCGGAGGATTTCGAATAACAGCTTCCTGCCTGGGAATCTATAATAATATCCAAAAGACTATTCCCAGAGAGTGGTCGAGGGAACGCAGGGTGATATTCACCAAGGCCTTGGTCCTGCTCTTGTTCAAGGCGTGGACATGGTTGAATCCCCTCTACCTCCTCAATAGAATTCCATTCCGTAAACGAGCGCGACGTTATTTCTTCCTTTGTCTCATATCCTTGGTACTCCGATCAAGATCTCGTACGGTGTATCGATATTCGAGACACCTCTTCGAGCAATATCGAAGCAAGGTTCTATGACAGAGATATAACGGCATCAGGCTTCGCGGATCATCTTTATTGCTTGCATCCGGAAGGGAGGTGTAGTAGAATGGGCTGCATCGAGGAAAGAATATTCTACGCATACAACACTATGGACGGATGCATCAAGTTACTGATAATCATCATTCTGCTCGGCGTCATTGCAAGCATGCTTTGAGCAAGGGCGAGGGGCGGTTTTATTGCCTTGTGCTGCTCTGTGTCGGGGCGGTCTACTTGGCTAACAATGTTTTGCCCGGACAGGAGGGCTTTCGTGCTTGCTACCTCAATGATTGCCTGGCGGGGCTGGGGTTCTACCCTGCGGTGCGGGTGGCGGCACTGCTTTGCAGGGTGCAGAAATTGCCGGCGTTCACGAACGGATGCCTGTTTATCATTGGGCTTACGCTGCTTGCGGGGGTGTTTTGGGAATACGTTACCCCACTCTACAGAGAGGGCTCGACGAGTGACCCGTGGGATCTTGTCTGCTACGCCGGGGGTGCGGTATGTATGTACCTGTTGAGGCGGGCGGTATGCCGGTAGCCACACCACAATCGGCAAAAAAAGAACCCGCAGCCGGGGAAACCGGGTGCGGGCCGAAGTATGTGATTGAGCGAGCTCTCTTAGCGAGAGTACAACTCAACGATGAGCTGAACGTTCACGATGGGAGCGATCTCCTCCACAGTGGGGATGCGGCTCACCTTCGCGGAGAGCTTGTTGGCGTCCTGCTCCAACCACTCGGGGGCGGTAGCATTGGCGGCCAGCTCAACGAAGCGGTTGGCGAGGGCCTGGGAGCGGGCCTTGGCGGCCACCGTCACCACATCACCGGGCTTGCAGCTGTAGGAAGGAATGTTGACCTTCTTGCCGTTCACGAGCACGTGGCCGTGGCTGACCATCTGGCGGGCAGCGGCGCGGGTGTTCGCGTAGTTCAGGCGGTAGATGACGTTGTCGAGGCGGAGCTCCAGCAGCTGCAGGAGGATATCACCCGTAACACCGCGGCGGCGAGCAGCCTCCGCATAGTACTTACGGAACTGACCCTCGAGCACGCCGTACATGAAGCGCAGCTTCTGCTTCTCGGCAAGCATGATACCGTAGTCAGACTTCTTCTTGCGGCCGGCGCGGGCACCGTGTTGTCCCGGGGGGAAGGGACGGCGGGCAAAAGCCTTGCTGGCGCCGAAGAGCTCAACACCGAAACGGCGGCTGATCTTGGCGGTAGGACCTGTATAACGAGCCATAATGTATTTAGATAATAGTTACCGGGTTAAATTATGCACGACGAGCCTTGGGCGGACGGCAGCCATTGTGGGGGATGGGGGTAACATCCTCCACCACAGTGATATCCAGACCGATGGCCTGGACGGCACGCACGGCGGACTCACGACCGGAACCCGGCCCCTTCACCTGCACACGCACCTCCTTGAGGCCGTGGCCCATCGCCTGGCGGCAGGCGTCCTGGCAGACCACCTGGCCGGCATAAGCCGTGCTCTTGCGGCTGCCCTTGAAGTTCAGCTTACCGGCGGAGGACCAGCCGATCACGTTACCCTTGAGGTCCGTGACGCTCACGACCGTGTTGTTAAAGGTAGACGAGATGTGAACGATACCGGTGGTAATGTTCTTGCTGCCCTTAGCCTTGAGGATCTTGACCTTCTCCTCGTCGTCAGCCAAGCCGAGCTCGGCAAAGATGTCGCGACGACCCTCCGGCTTCTTCTCGACCGGGGCCTCAGCGGCGGGAGCATCGGCCACCACGGCGGCGGTCTCCTCCTTCACTTCTTCCTGGATGGTTTCTTCAGCCATTGTCAGTTTCTTGTCTTAAAGGTTAAATCAGGACTTCTTGGCGCCGACGGTCTTCTTGCGGCCCTTGCGGGTACGGGCATTGGTGCGGGTACGCTGACCGCGCACGGGCAGCCCCTTACGGTGGCGGATGCCGCGCAGGCAGTTAATGCTGGTGAGACGCTTGAGAGCCAGCTGCTTCTCACGGCGAAGGTCACCCTCGATGAGGATGTTGTTGCTCGTGATCGCCTGGACAATCTTCGTCAGCTGTGCGTCGGAGAGAGTGCCGGTGCGCAGGTCCGGGGAAACACCGGACTGCTCCAGCACCTTCTTGGCGATGGAGGGCCCGATGCCATAGATATAGCAAAGGGAAGCCTCGATGCGCTTCTCATTGGGTATTTCGATACCGAAAAGACGTGCCATAATTGGTGTGAGTGTTTATCTTGATTGCGGGCGCCCCCTCCCGGGTGCGCGCTTGCTGCGCCCCACTATACTCCCCTTTTCGGGAAATGCAAGCAAAATCTCACACTTTTTTACTTCTTTGGATAAATTTGGGATTTTTCACCCCTATTTTGGCCTTTGCTGCCGTATTCAGTGGTAGAGACGCGGCAGCCGCGGCCCGAGCCCGGTGAAGATCTCCCACACGATGGTCTCCGCCTGCTCCGCGACACGGAGAGCGGGGCAGTGCGGCCCGATGAGCTCCACCTCATCCCCGGGCCCGACGAAAGGCAGAGCGGAGACATCCGCCATAATCTGGTCCATCGTCACGCGGCCAAGCATGGGGCAATGCCGCCCATTGATATAGAGAGAGGGGGATTTACCGGAAAGCCGACGAGACCAGCCGTCCGCATAGCCGATGCCGATGGTTGCCACGCGAGTGGGGCGCTGCGTGATGAAGGTACGCCCGTAGGCCACCCCGTGCCCGGCAGGCAGCTCACGCACCAAGGTCACGCGAGAAGCGAGCTTGAGGGTGCTGCGCAGCACGCCGTCATAAATGGACGCGATGGGCGAATAACCGTAGAGGATCAGCCCGGGGCGGATCAGGTTGGCGCAGGGCACCTCGTAGCCCAGCTCACCCGCGCTGGCGGCCAAGTGGCGGAAGCGCAGGCGGAAGTGCTGCTGCAGCAGCTCCACGCAGGAGGTGAATACGCCGATCTCCGCCTGCGTGAAGGGCACGTCCTCATCCGCCGCGGGCATGTGAGACATCACGCCGTCCACCTTGAGGTTCCGCATGGCCTTGAGGCTGTCCACTATGCCACCGAGCTGCGCGGGCAAAAAGCCCTCCCGCCCCATGCCCGTATCCACCGCCACGTGCACCGGGAAAGTCTTATCATACAACTCCGCCAAGGATTGGAACTGCGAGGCCTCCTCGAGGGTAGAGATGGTGCAGCACCAGTTATTGAGCACAATCTCCTCCCGCTCATCGGGCAGGGTCGGCCCCAGAATAAAAGGCTTGGTGCGCACCCCCGCGCGGCTCAGGCGCCGGGCCTCGCCTGCATTCGCCACACCGAAAAAGTCGATTCCGTCATTATCCAGCCGACGCGCCACAGGCTCCAGCCCGTGCCCATAGGCCCCGGCCTTCACCACCGGCATGAGCCGCGCCCCGGGGTTGGCCTGGCGAGCTATATCGAGGTTGTGCGCGATGGCTTCCAAATCCACTTCCACCCACGCGCGAGAGGGACTTTCATGCTGCATGCCCCTACCCTAGCACCGCCGCGCCCCTTTTGCAAGGCAAATCCCTGTCGTGCGCGCATTTCCTTCCAAGCGGCGCGCATTTGACACCACGCGGCAAACGTGCTATGAATATCCCCATGCCTACCGAGAATCGACAGTGCCTCGTCTGGCCCTGCGTGACGCTCCTGCGCCGGCTCCTGCGGCAGCATGCCGTCACCGTCTTCGGCTGACCCGCTCATGCCATAAATATCCCCCTCTGCAAATTATTTTCTCTTGACAATATTTGCAGCAGGGGCTATACTTTCGCCATGGAAAACGCAGAAGCCGCCCCTCACACTCACTTTCGCAAGCTGATTGACATCGCCGACGACATGCGCCGCAAGGTCTTCAAGGAGGCCAACCAAGCCCAGCAGAAGAAGATCATGGGCCTCACCGTGCGCCAGGGCGGTGCCGTCGGCCAGCTGAAAACCCTCACGGAGCAGAACCCGGACGGTGTTGCGCTCAAGACCCTTGCCAAGCACCTCCAGATGACGATTCCCGCCACGTCTCTGCTGGTGGAGGCCATGGTCAGCAAGGGCCTTTTCGAGCGCACCCCGAACCCCAACGACCGCCGCGCCGTTTGCATCCGACTCTCCGCCAAAGGCCTGGCGCTCTTTGCGGACATGTATGCCCACATGGAGACCGACGCCGCCAAACTCTTCACCTGCCTCACCCCCGAGGAAGCGGACAACTTCAGCCGCATCATCACCAAGCTCCACAGCAACTACTTCGGCTTGGAGTAACACCGCAGCGGTCGAGAGACAGCGGGGAACCTGCGGCAGCCGGGGGACGCCTCACACCCTGAAGCCGAAGCAGAGAACGAGCAGAAGCATGAACGCAGCGGCTGCCAAGCGGTACCAACCGAAGATGGAGAGGCTGTGCTTATTGAGGTAGCCCACCATCCATTTAACAGCCGCCAGAGCAGAGGCCCAAGCCACAACGGTGCCCACGAGCATCGGCATCCACCCGATCTCGCGCAGCATGCAATCGCCGTATTTGAGGGCATCGTGGCAGGTGGCAGCCCCCAAGGTGATGAGGCCGAGGAGGAAGCTGAACTCCACGGCCGCCGCTACGCTGAGCCCCACACAGAGACCACCGAGCATGGTCATGAGACTGCGGCTGGTACCCGGCACCATAGCCACACACTGCAAAAGCCCCACCCCGAGGGCACCGCGCCAGGTAAGCTCCTCCAGCGGAGCCCCGGTCATACCGCGCCCGCTCTTCTCGCGTGCGCGGGCATACAGCAGAATCACGATACCCCCGATGGCCCACGCCAGCATCACCGTCGTGGCGCTGAAGAGGTAATCCTTAATCAAGCCGCCGCAGATCAGCCCCACCACCGCAGCCGGCAGGAAGCCCACCAGCATGTTGATGAACATGCGCAGACCCGCAGGGTCCTTGCCCAGCAACCCACGCACCATGAACACAACACGGCGGTAGTACAGCCCCAACACGGCCAAAATGGCCCCGCCCTGAATGCAGATTTCAAACGCCTTCACCGCATCCCCCTCCGGAATGGACATGAGGTTCTGCGCGATAATCAGGTGCCCGGTGGAGCTGACGGGTAAATACTCCGTCAACCCCTCCACGATGCCGAGGATGATTGCTTCCAAGATGCTCATAACTGCGCAATGCAATACCCTACTTCTGCTTAAAGGTCAATCCAAAAGCGAAAAAAAGTCGACTTTTCCCGCGTCAGCGAAAAAAAAGGTTGATGAAGGGGGGAAAAAATGGTATGGTGGACAGCGCGGATTCTGTACGCATACACAGCATGAAAATTTTATCCAAGGGCAAGAGAAG
>CAMEZO010000117.1 GCA_945947905.1 uncultured bacterium | reverse complement strand
GGCATCCAGCATCACGAGCAACAAACAATGGTCCAACTCTTCCGCGGTGAGGAGGAAGCGGAGCAGGTTCTGCGGATCGAGGCTGCGCTGCTTCAGCAGCTCCATCTCGAGCCCCTCGAAGCTGCGGCCATAAGCCTTCTGCAGCTTGTCGAGCACCTGTTGCTTCATGCTCTGCTCCACGACCTGAGCTGCCTCGGCGCGCCCGGCCTCATCGGCCAGGTTCGGCTTGGCGTCCGCATGGGATACCGAACCGAATGCCACTGCTGCGGCGCATACCGTCAGCGCGCCGACACGAATCGTTTCTGTCACCTTGCTTTGCTTCATTTCTCGGGAAGGGTTTGTTGCGGTTAGCTCGGCCGGCTCGGTGCCGGTTCCGGGGTTATCCGCGTTCTGCACGTGCCCAGAGTAGCACGGTTCTGTATATATGCAAGCCTTTTCTCCGGCAGGTAGTCGTGCCGTAAGGTGAAATATCGAAACTGTTATGCCCCCTAAACGCTTGATTTTCAAAGGGTTACGGCTCCCGATCGCCTTACCCGGCAACAGGGAGCAAAAGTTGTGTCATACTCTTTTCTTATTTCCGATACAATCGGTAGACTATAGACTCTGTTCCTTTCTTCATCTTCATTTCTGTTTTCTGCGACGCCTTGCCGCCCCGGCCGCCAACCCGAACAGGCAGAGGACAGCGGAAGCGGGCTCCGGTGCCAAGAAATACACCACGTTGGTTGCCCCGCCCTCGACAGTGGGAAGGTAATACCCCGTGTTGTCCAGGGAGCCGGAAACACTCGTGATGGTCACTTTCTCAGGATCGAACTTAACCGAATCATCGAACACAACCTTCACATATTTGTGCTCGCCGAGCTCCAGTTCCATATTCGCGAAGTCCAGCACCAGAGTGCTGCCGTCCTCAAATACCAAGTTCTCCATTCCCGTATAGTAGACGGTCAGAATACTTGCCTCATCATCAATCGTCAGCGTGCGCGCCCCGCCGCCCGTAGCATTCAGCACCAGGGACCCGCCCTCTGCCAAAGTCGCAACACTTTGTGTCGTGTAGTTATTCGGAACGAGGCCGATAACCACATTGTTGAGCTTCAACGCCCTGGGGTTGGCAGCATCCTCTCCCTTCAGGGCGTGGCGATCGCCGAGAATGATGTCATTCAGCACCAACGAGGCTCCGGCCTTGATATCCAGCTTCAGGTTCTCCATGATCGAACAGGTATCCCCTGCCTTGCCGACCGTCTCCTTCCCCGCAGCCGTTCCGCCGGAAATCGAGAGCGTCCCGTCGCTCGCAACATCCACGGCAAAGGCCCCGGTAACCCGGCCGATGACGCTCCCGTCTGTGTGCGTCAGGTTATTCGTGTTGCAGGAGAGGCTTGCCTTATCCGCCAAGTTGATGACAGCAGATCCCTTCGAGGAGTCCTTTACAAGCAACAAGGAATAATCGGCCATACCGGCATCGTAATCCGCAACCGATTCTATGCCGGAGAAATACATATGTGAGGCGCCACCGGCCGACACATTGACTGTCGACCCCTGCCCCACTCGAAGACTCCCGGCCTTAATTCGCGCTGCGTCCTGGTCACCGGATGCGGCTTCTATGTTCAATGTAGTAGGAGCAGCAGACGTTAAACGACCGATGATAAGGCTTTTCACGCCACTGAGTTCGCTACCGGCTTCCATGGTGAATGGGGAGCTCAGCACATTAGACAGAAGTGACCCGGGCGTCCTACCGGCAAACGACAGGTCGTAGCCATTTCCATTAACTCTACTGGACGAAGTAAAGATGACGCCATATGAATTCCCCGCGTCGACCAGAGATTTGGTAAAGATCCCAACAATACTTACATCGTCTATTAAATTAATTGTATTATTGAACTGGACAAGCCCCTCAGCTCGCACATCACAATTGACACCTCGCTCCGTAGCCCATTGAATATTATAGTTACATCCTCCCAAGTACAGCGTAGCAGCAACATCAACCGCATAGTTCATATCACTCGTTCCATACAGCCACAAATTCCATCCATTCACATAAAGGCTGCTATTCTCATTCTTCAAAAACGCAGATGCACCGTTCATGCACAAGCTTCTCGAGCTTCCATCGCTGGGGTTACTGACAAGATGCACTGTATCAATTCCCTTGAAATCCGTCCTCGGAGAATTGGATGCCTTATCACCTGATGAATTTGCTATTAACTTAATACTGACATGGGCATTCGAATTCACCTTTCCTGTGCCATCATCTACCTGAATGAGCTTAGGATTCTCGTCAAGCAAAAATACCGTGTTCGTGTAGTTCCCGTTCGCATTAGGAGTTATGTTGTAGGTTCCTCCGGAAGTCGTCACGCTCACAGGAGTTTCCCCATAAATCACATCCTCCGAATTCAACGTAACACACTTATCCTCGCTATTCCACCCATACTCCCACCTCATGGGCGTCTCCGTATCAGCGGTGGCGGACACGCCGCTTTCCTCGGATGCGGCGTAGGTAGCGGCGGTGGCGCCGAGCATCTTAACGGGCAGGCTGAACAAGCGGGCGCGGGCGGGGACGGAAGCCGCTGCGGGCGTGGCAGCGGAGTCCTCCGGGAGGGTAAGCGATGCATCCTCCGAGCCGGGATCGGTGCTATCTGGCTTATCCTCATTGTCCTCGTCCTCGGAGTCGGTGGGGTCGGATGGCTGCGAGGGGTCGGCAGAAGGCTCCTCGGGAGCAGCGGGCGCTGCCGGAACCGGGGAGGCGGAGGCCGAGCCGCCGCCGGAGCTACCGCCTGCCCCGCCACCGCCACCGCAGGCTGCACCGCCACCGCAGGAGACGGCGCAGCTGCCGGGAGCAGAGGGAGCCGAGACCGCAGGGGCGGAGGCTATCACAACGGGCGCGGGAGCCGACGCCACAACAACGGGGGCCGAGCTGCCGGCGGGGACGAGGGGTACAGTGTACTGCGGGGTGTCACTGCCCGCAGAATCAGAGTCCGCCGAGGTCTCCGACCGGTGACGCGGCTCCGCTACCCAAGGGAAGTAAGGCCAAGGACCAAGCTTGCTGCCCCCCCCCTCACGGTTAGCAGAGCTTGACCCACCGGGGCCGACGGTCGGCACAAAGTCACCGGCCCGCAGGGCCATGGTCTGGCCCGTCGTAAGGCTGCGGAGCACGGTCGCGTACTTATTGCGTACCATGTCATCCGTGGTAGCGAGCTTACCCTCCGGGCGCACATCGAGCACGGCGCCGGACTCGGCATCCAGCATCACGAGCAGCAGACAACTGTCCAACCCGTCCGCCGAAAGGAGGAAGCGGAGCATATTCTGCGGATCCATACTGCGCTGCTCCAGCAGCTCCATCTCAAGGTTCTCGAAGCTGTGACCATAGGTCTTCTGCAGCTGATCGAGCACCTGTTGCTTGATGCTCAGCTCCACGATGCGGGCAGCCTCGGCGCGCCCGGCCTCATCGGCCAGGTTCGGCTTGGCATCCGCATGGGCTATCTGACCGAATGCCACTGCTGCGGCGCACACCGTCAGCGCGCCGCCTCGTATTGTTTCTGTCACCTTGCTTTGCATCGTTCTTCGGGATGGGGATGATTGCGGTTCACTCCGTCGGCACTGTACCGGTTATGGATTTACCCGCCACTGTACGCGGCAGAGAATAGCACATCTCCGTGAACATGCAAGACTTTTTTCAGGACCCCGAAAAAGGCGTACGAGAAAATACCGAAATATACGATGTCTCTAACGCTTATGCGATAAGGGTTTTCGGCGACACGACCTGTCACGCCCAAAAAGTTGTGTCATACAGATCTTTTCTCTTGACCTACCGAATCGCCGGGGCATTCAGGCACGCCCCACCGGTTTTCTGCGACGCCTTACCGCCCCGGCCGCCAACCCGAACAGGCAGAGGACAGCGGAAGCGGGCTCCGGCACTTGGACATAGACGTAGTAGTTGTCCCCATCCTTGATGAAATAGGTCTGCACGGTCGCCTGCCCGTTGTTGGCCGTGATGCTTTTCATTTGATCCGGGTTGAGTTCCACGGACTTGTCGAACTTGACCGCCACGTAGTCATAGAGGCTCATGTTCACCGCGAGGGAGGAGGCATCCAGCAGCAGGGTGCCGTCCGCATCGAAGGTCAGATTGCTCATGCCCGTGTAATCAATGGTCAGCACATCCGATCCGACCGCCACGATGTGGGTCTCCGTAGAAGCACCCGTTGCATTCAGCATCAGAGCCGTGGTTGCCTTAGATCCCGTTTTAGCATATTCGGGGGAGGAGAGGTCGATGGTCACGTTATTAGCCCCCAAGGCATTATGCTGTGTAGAATACCCCTGCAGATTATGATAGACGCCCAGAACAATGTCATTCAGCACCAGGGACGAACCGGTCCTAAGCTCCAGCTTCAGGTTCTCGACCATGGAGGTCTTTTCACCGAACTGCCCGGCATCGGCGGAGCTGCCGGAATCTCCCTCATCCTCGGCCGATTTGCCACCGGAGATTGTCATCTTCCCGTCCTTCACATCCATGGCGAAGGCCCCGACAAACTGCCCGATGACCGTACCGTCCTTATCCGTCAACTTATCCGTGTTGCAGGAGATGGTGGCCGCGTTCGCAAAGTTAATCTTGGCATAGTTACCGGAGGTATCCGTCGCATCCTTCAGAAGGAGCAAGGCGTAGTCGTGTGCGTCGTAATCCGCGCCCTTGTTAGAGAAATACAGATGGTCGACATTATCCGCGATATTCACCGTCGAACCACGCCCCACGCGCAAGCTGCCGGCCTTAACGGTACCGGCGATGTTCACCGTGGTAGAGCCGTATTTAGACTCCGCAACCTTCGGCACACCGCCGATAATCAAGCTCTTGACATTCTCAATGGTACATCCCTTCTCAATCGAGAACGGCGCTCCTTTGCGTCCGGCGGCATCGGTACCGCTCAAGTCCGGAGCGCCCAAGGAGAGGTCAAAGCCGTGACCGTCAATGTGACAGGATTCCGTAAAGGTCACCACCGCAGTCCCCGAATCCATTCCCAAGATGCGGGCATCTTCTATCAGGTGAATCGTATTCATGAATCTCACAGCTCCCTCCGCCCGAACATCTCCGTCCAAGCCACGATTCGCGTATGTGGAACTCGTGTCATCATAAAGGCAGCCGCCCAAGTACATGGTTGCTTTCACATCTATGGTTGATGCCGTAGTGTTCTTGTTGTGGAGCCACAACTGACCGCCGCCTACAAACAGAGCCTTGGAACTGTCAGTCAAGAAGGAAGAGTCACCGTCCATGCGCAAGCGGAGACCGTTGGTTCGGTTCTTATCATTCGTCATGGCTCCGATGTGCACCGTGTCGATTCCGCTGAAATCCGTTGCTACGGGTTCGGCGTTTTCGTAAATAGAATTACCGATCACCTTGATGCTGACATGAGCCCCCGTCCCATCATCAGCCCGTATCTTCGCGGGCAATACTCCGAGCTTAAGCGTTGTATTCTCACTAACGGTAAAAACGTCACTACCTTTCCAGTTGGATTTGGCAACCCCCGTCAAGGTTTTATTACTCTGCTCCGCCGTATACGACACATCCGTCCACGTCACCCCTCCGTCCGTGCTGTATTGCACGCACTTTGCCTCACTATTCCACCCATACGTCCGAGTTCCCCCCGTGGTGTCCGTCACCGAGCCGGAGCTCTCCTCCGTTGCATCTGCGGTAGCGCCGAGCAGCTTGAGGGGTACACTCAGCGAACGGGCACGCCCCCCGCCGCCGGATCCCGAGGACGCGCCCGAGCCCGCGGTACCCCCGGCAGAGAACGAGGCAGCCGCCGAGGCGACAGGCGCAGAGGACGCACCGACGGTCGATGCGGCGAACTCCGCAACGGAGGGGCGCTCCTCCTCCTCACGTTCGCGCTCCTCCTCGGCAGGCTGCGAGGGGAGCAAGGGGCGAGTCAGGCCGCGATTACCCCGCTCATGCGGCGGCAAAACCACCCAGGAAAGCGCATAAGGCCGGTAAGAGAAGCCGTCCGCACCTCCGAAGTTCACAGTTTGCACACCGGCATAATTCCCCACCTGCGGGATGATATCCCCGCGCAGATAAGAAAGCGTCTGCCCCGTGGTAAGGTTGCGGAGCACGACATGGTACTTGTTGCGCACCAGCTCCTCCGTGGTGGCGGCGGTGTCCTGCAGCTGCATGCTCTGCGGCTCGCCCGTCTGCTCGTCCACCACCACCAGCAGCAGGCAGGGCTGCTGCCCCTCGGCGGTCAAAAGGTAACGCCGCAGGCCCGCGGGGTCTCCCTCGCGGCGCGGCAGGGGTTCCATACACAAATCCGACTCCCGTCGGCCGAAGCTCGCCCGGGTCCACTTCTCCGCTGCCATCTCGCGGATGCGCAGCTCCACCACAGCAGTCTCTTTCCGTACAGACTGCCCATCCCGCCCGGCCTCCGCGGCCGAGCCCCAAGCCGCTGCCGCACTCATCAACAGCGCGGTCGCGACCATCCTCATCTCTGTTCCTTTCTTCTGCATATGTTCTGTGGTTCAACGGGGAAAAGCCCCGTGCGCCGACGCTCATTTAACGTGGAGAACGCCACGAAAAACTTGCTACCCAAGCCGTTTTTATTGGCCCGGCATTTCAGCGCGGCGGGAGAATACCACAATTTGGAACAATTGCAAGCTAATTATCGAATTACTTATGTCATAATACGCAGTAATATCAAGACAAAACAACGTAAACCGTTGATTATCAAGGGGTTACAAGAATTCGCTCAA
>CAMEZO010000116.1 GCA_945947905.1 uncultured bacterium | reverse complement strand
CTTCAGTTGACCGAAGATTTCCGTCTCGCCGATGACCATGGAATCCAGCCCCCCCGCAACTTCCGCCAGGTGCAGCAGCGCCTCCCGCCCGGTGTGCGAGTAAAAAGCGGCATCCGCCCGGCCCATGGTGCGGAAGAAACGCACGAGCGCCTCCTTCGCCTCCGACGGCGAATGGCTCCAGTAGTACACCTCCGTGCGATTGCAGGTGGAGAGCAGCACGCACTCCTCGACCCCCGGCAGGTCACGGAGGGCGCGGTTGACGGATTCCTGCTTGCTCTTGGGCACCGAGAAGCACTCCCGAACGGCCACGGGAGCGGTGCGGTAATTAATGCCCAGGCAGAGCATTTGCGGCAACGGTGCGGAGGTGGTCATGCAGAGAAGAAATCAGGATTGCGAGAGGAAGAGCGAGCGGACAGCCTGCACCAAGCCGGGGATGTCATGCTCGGAAGCCTCTGCCGCCGGAGTGATGCCGTAGCGGTGCAGGGTAGCGGTCGTGACAGGGCCGATGCTCACCACACGGCACTCGGGGGGCAGGGGGATGTTCAGCGCCATAAAATTGTGCACCGTGCTGGAGCTGGTGAAGGTGATGACATCTGCCCCTTCCTCCTCCAGACGCGCACGGGCTCCCGTCGGGTCCTCGGTCTCGGCCACCGTATCGTAGGCGATGCACTCGTCCACAATGGCCTTGCGCTTCATCAGCTCCTTGTAGACCACGTCGCGGCCCTTGGCGCTGTGCACCCACAGCATGGTGACGTTGGCCACGCCGCCGAACTCATCCGCCTTGCGGTCGAACTCCGCCACCAGTTCCTCCGCAACGGCTTTCTTCGGCATCACATCGACCATCAGGCCCCACTTCTTGAGCTCCGCTGCCGTGGCAGGCCCGACGGCGGCAATGCGCGCACCGCCGATCTCGCGGATGTCCTCGTAAACGGCGAAGAAGGCGCGGAAGAAGCGCCGGACACCGTTCGGGCTGGAGAATATCAGCCAATCGTAACGCGGGCAGTCGACCACGGCCTCGGCAAAGTCCTGTTTGTCGGGCGGGTCGGCAATGCGGATGGTCGGCAGCTCCATCACGTCCGCGCCCAATTCGAGCAGACGGGAGGAGAGCTCGCTTGCCTGTTCGCGCGTGCGCGTAACAACGATACGCTTGCCGCGCAGGGGAAGGGCGCCGAACCAATCCAAGGCAGGGGCCTCCCGAACCACATCACCGATCACAACGACCGCCGGGGAACCGAGACCCGCCGCAGCAGCGGCATCCGGAAGGCCGGCGACCGTGGCGCAAACCTTGCGCTGGCGGGGGGTGGTGGCCCATTGAACGACCGCCGCCGGGGTGTTCGGGTCGAGCCCGGCCTGCACCATGGCATCCAGGTTCTCGCGCAGGCGGCTCATGCCCATCAGCATCACCTTGGTGCCGGGGGCAGAGGCCAGGGCGGCGTAGTCCTGAGTCGGCTCGGGTTTGTTAGCATCCTCATGCCCGGTGAAAACGGAAAAAGCCGAGCAATGAGCCCGGTGGGTGACGGGGATGCCGGCGTAGGCCGGGCCCGCGATAGCTGAGGAAATCCCGGGGACCACGCAGAAGCGAATCCCGGCAGCAGCCAGCACGGCGGCCTCCTCCCCGCCGCGGCCGAAGATGTAGGGGTCTCCCCCCTTGAGGCGCACGGTGCAGGCATGTTCGCCGGCGCAGCGCACCAGCAGTTCGTTGATCTGCGTCTGCGGCAGGGCATGACAGTTGCTGCGCTTGCCGACGTATATTTTCTTACACTCCGGCTTGGTCCAAGTGAGCATGACCGCCGGTATCAGGGCATCATATACCAGGCAATCCGCCCGAGCAATGAGCTCCCGGCCCTTGAGGGTCATCAATCCCGGGTCACCGGGGCCGGCTCCTACCAAGTAAACAACGCCGCCGAGGGTGGGGGTATCGCTCATCAGTAGACCATGTTATCGTTGTCGAGAAAGAGCGGCGGCAGCTCACAGGCCGGGGGCAGGGCAGGAAGCTCCTGCTCCGTGGCTTTGTGGGTGAGGGAGTCTTCCCTTCCCTGCACGGGCGCCGTTTTAATCAGGGTCGGGGGCTCCGGCAGGGAGGGCAGCGATACCTGAATTTTCTTTGCTGCGGCGGCGATGGGCTTCGCCTCGGGCAGGGCCGGGGCGGTGGGAAGTGTGGCGGGTTCCGCAACGGCGGGCTTGCTGCTCGGGGCACCGGAAATAACGGCAGCACCGGGCGCCGCGGGGGTGGGGACGGACGCCGCAGCCATGGCGGGCTGCTCGGGTTCGTCGTCCTCCACAGCCTCGGCAATCATGTCATCCTCGAATTGCGGGAGGGCAGGGGCCGCCGCCGGGGTGGCTCCGCCGGCCAAGGCCGCGCCGGGATTGCGCAGGCGCTGCAGCACGAGGGCATCCGTGCCGCTCTCGGCCATCTGTATCAGATCGCTGACGGTGACAAAGGTGTATCCCTTTGCCTGAAGGGTTTTGACCAAGGAGTCGATGGCGTCCACCGTGGTGGCGTGAATATCATGCACCAAGATAATCGAACCGCTGCGGGCATGCTTGTCCGCCGCTTCCACGGTGCGGGCGGGGTTGTGGTGTTTCCAGTCCAGCGTATCCACATCCCACAGGATGGAGCGCATGCCGTAGTTATCAAATATGTTGTTGACCAGGGCCGCATTGGAAGCACCGTAGGGCGGGCGCATGACAACGGGCTTGTGGCCCAAGGCTTGCTCAATGACGTTGACCGTGCGGGAAATCTCGTCGTGCACTCGGTCGGCACTGAGGCGGGTGAGCTGCGGGTGGCTCCAGGTGTGCACGCCTATCTCGCTGCCCTCGGACTCTGCTCGGCGCAGGATGTCCTTGTGCGCGGCGGCGTTTCTGCCCAGCACGAAGAAGGTGCCGCGGGCGTTGTTGGCCTTCAGAATATCGAGAACCCGGGGGGTGAGGGTGGCGCTGGGGCCGTCATCAAAGGTGAGGGCGACGTACTTGCCGGGCACGCCTTCCACGCGTGCCACACGCTTGCCGACGGCGGTGACGGGGGCGGGCTTCTGCTCCTCCCGGGGCTGAAGCTCCTGATTTTGGTTCTGTGTGACGGCTTCGGCGCGGTAGGCTGCCGGTACGAGTGCCGTCACCAAGGCAAGGATGCTCAGAAAATGGCGGAAAGAAAACATGATTCTACAGACGTGCGCGGAATTATACGCCCCTTTCGGGGCATTGGCAACCCCTTTTCGTGTCTGTATCGCTTTTTTCGGAGGAAATCAGCCCTCGGGATGCCGGGGAACGCCTGCCTTGACGTCAACCCCCAGCTTGCCGTTGAGCTTTTTCATGAAGGAGGCGTGCGCAAAGCCCTCGGCGGTCAGCATGGGGAAGGCAGCATCCGGGTTTTCGCCTTTCTCTGCCGCCTGAATGGCTTGCTGACACCCATTGATGAAGAAGTCCGCGAGTTTGAGGCAGGTGTTCCATTTATCAAGCTGCTCCAGGGTGTCGGCTCTGAAGCGATGCAACATTTCAAGCCGCTTGGTCAGGGTCTCCGGGCCTTGCTCGGTGGTATCGAAAAAGGCTTTGATTTCGTTGAGAGAGAGACCGAATTGTTTGAGGAAGACGGCGGCCATCAGGGTGCCGAAGCTGTCCTCGCCGTAGACGCGGCGGCCGCTGGGGGTTCGGGAGACGCGGCGGAGTACCCCCTGTTTCTCGTAATAGCGCAGTGTGTGGACGGATAGACCTGTTTTCCTAACCAAGTCGGAAATCGTATAGCGCGGTTCGTTCATAGCCTTCGCCCGCATTTTCCCACATGCGGGGCGGCGCGTCAAGCCCGTATTCCGACATGACGCACCGCGTATGCACGTACTCACAAATCGTCCACCAAAGCGGAGCTCTTGGCGTAGGCGGTGCTGCGCGCCTCGAAGAAGTCGGTCTTGATGAGATTGGCGTTGCTGTACTGGCTCACCCAGCTCATGGAGGCGGGCTCTTCTGCGCAGCCCTCATAGATGGGGGCAAAGCCCAGGTTCGTGCAGCGCAGGTTGCCCAGGTAGCGGATGTAGTCGGTAATCATCTGCTTAGAGAGACCGGGGATGTTATCACCGATGACGAAGTGGCCCCAGGCAATTTCTTGCTCGCAGCCTTCGCGAATCATCTCGCGGCAGGTCTCGACCATCTCCGGGGTGAAGAGGTCCGGCTCCTCTTGCTGCAACTCGCGCAGGATGTTACGGAAGAGCCACAGGTGGGTGTTTTCATCGCGGTTGATGTAGCGGATCTCCTGCGCGGACCCGGGCATTTTGTGGTTGCGCCCCAGGTTGTAGAAGAACATGAACCCGCTGTAGAAGTAGATGCCTTCCAGAATATAATTGGCAACGGCGGTGCGCACGAAGCATTCCGGGGATTTGTCTTTCTGGAATTCGTTGTAGAGGTTGCCGATGAATTCGTTGCGCCGCAGCAGGTGCTCGTCGTCTTTCCACTGGTAGAGAACTTCGGTGCGCTTCTGCGGTTCGCAGATGGTATCCAGCATATAGCTGTAACTCTGGCTGTGCACGGCCTCCTGGAAGGATTGGATGGCGAGGCAGAGGTTGATTTCGTTGGCGGTAACATATTCCCCCAGGGCGGGGAGATTGGCGGTCTGGATGCTGTCCAGGAAGATGAGGAAGGAGAGCGTCTTGTCATAGGCGCGGCGCTCTTCGTAGCTCAGGCGCGGGTAGTCTTTTACATCGGCAGAGAGGTTGATTTCCTCCGGCACCCAGAAGTTATTCATCGCCTGGCGGTACCAGCGGCTCACCCACGGGTACTTCATGTTATTGAAGTCGTTGAGGTTGGTGGTGTTGCCGTTGATGATGCGGCGGGCGGAGACCTCCGTGTCACCGGAGGGGTTGAAAAGCGGTTTTCTGATTAGCTGGCGCATGATTCGCATTCTTCTACTTCAAGACTCTTGGAACGGATGTAATAGATGGTCTTAACACCTTTTTCCCAAGCAAGGATATACAGGTTCAGCACTTGGCGCAGAGTATATTCATTCGTGATATACAGGTTCATGCTCTGCGCCTGGTCGATGTGGCGCTGGCGTACGCCCGCAGCGCGCACGGACCACGTTTGGTCGATGTGGTGGGCATATTTGTATAACCAGAAGGTCTTCATGGAAAGCTCCGGAGCCACGCGGGGCATGAGTCCGGTCTTCTTTTCCTCCAGGAAGTAGCGCTTCATCACGGGGTCCAGGCCGGCGGTGGTGCCGGCGATGATGCTGGTGCTGCTGGTGGGGGCAATGGCCAGCAGGTAGGCGTTGCGCATGCCGTGGGCGGCCACGCGCTCCCGCAGTTTCTGCCAGCGTTCGTCTGTATAACCGCGTAGGGTGAAGTATTCTCCCGTCTGCCAATCGCTGCCGGGGAAGAGGGCGTAGGCTCCTTTTTCTTCCGCATGGCGGCAGGAGGCTGCAACGGCGGCATAGTTGATCTCCTCAAAGACGGAGTCGGCGAAGCGCAGGTGTTCCTCGCTCTCCCAACGAATCCCGTTGCGGGCTAACATATGGTGGTAACCGCTGACGCCGAGGCCGATGGGGCGGTATTGCAGGTTGTTCACCTTGGCATAGGGCACGGGGAAGAAGTTCAGGTCGATCACGTTGTCCAGGGCGCGCACGGCGCTTTCCGTGATATAGTGCAGCTCCTTGGTGTTCGAGACATCGATGCGGCCCAGGGAGAGGCTGGCCAAGTTGCAGACAACGAAGTTGCCGGGTTTGGTAACGGTGACGACCACGGTCTCGCCGTTCACCTCCTCGATACGCTGGTCCACGGACTCGATGGCGCTCATGTTCTGCGCAATCTCGGTGCACAGGTTGCTGCAATAAATGATACCCCGGTGTTTGTTCGGGTTGGCGCGGTTGACGAGGTCACGGTTGAAGGTGAAGGGTGTACCCGTCTCCACGGCGCTCTTGAGGATGAGGCGGATGACGTCCTTGACGGGGATGACGCGTTTACGGATACGGGCGTCTGCCACGCAGTCCAGATAGCGTTTCTTCCATTCATCGCCGAAGTAGTCTTCCAAGCAATATCCCTTGGCCATGCGGATCTCGTGCGGGCACATGAGGTACCAGTCTCCGTTGATGTTATCGCGGGCCTGCTCCCAGAAGTAATCCGGGTAGCAAACGGCGGGGAAGACATCGTGGGCTTTGAGCCGGTCATCGCCGTTGTTGGTGCGCAGCCCCAAGAACTCCGGCAGGTCGCGGTGCCATACATCCAGATACACGGCCACGGCTCCCTGGCGCACGCCCAGTTGGTCCACGGCTACGGCGGTGTCGTTGGCCAGGCGAATCCAGCGGATAACACCGCCGGCCGCCCCGGGAAAGCCTCGAATAGCACTGCCGCAGGCGCGGACTTTGCCGAAGTAGAGTCCCATACCGCCTCCGTATTTGCTCACCATGGCAAAGTTATCAATGCTGCGGTAGATGCCGTCCAGGCTGTCCGGAACCGTGTCGATGAAGCAGGAGGAGAGCTGGTGGAAGGGCTTGCGTGCGTTGGAGAGGGTGGGGGTGGCAACCGTTACCTTCAGGGTGCTGAGCATATCATAGAACCGTTGCACCCAGTGCAGGCGGTCCTTCGGCTCTTTCATGGCCAGGTGCAGGGCAATGCCCAGGAACATCTCCTGCGGGGTCTCCAGCACGCGCCCGGAGCGGTCGTGTACCAGATAACGCTTCATCAGCAGCTCGATACCGGAGTAGTTGAAGAGTTTGTCCCGCTCCGGTTTCATGAAGCCGGCCGCTTCTGCCAATTCCT
>CAMEZO010000115.1 GCA_945947905.1 uncultured bacterium | reverse complement strand
CGGCACTTTCCTCCGGGTAAGGCTGATAACACCCACCACCGTGATGATAAGAGTCATCTTTGGGACCATAGATGTAGGTATTCATCTTATTGCGCCCATAGAAGCGGAACTGGGACAGACGCGCCTCGTGGCTCCAAGGAGCACCATAGTACCCCTCCACAACCCCGCGGAACGGCAGATCCGGCCAATCCACAATCTCAGCATCAGGCAGCGGCTTCAGCTTCACCATTTCCTCCAAAGGTTTGCCGGCCGTCGGATCCGTGTGTGCCGTTGGCTCGCCGTTCTCCTGCAACTGCGAAATACTCTGACGAGCATAGAAAAGCCCCGTCTCATCGTTCGCGTAAATGGCCATCTTGCCCTGATGAATCAAGACAGCATAGCCGCCCTCCACTCCCGCCGGCAGCTTCTGCCAGATGGCGTCATTTTCGCCGTCTCGGCGCATATGCACGGCAACCTCCGATACAGGAACAGGGTCCCCATTCAATCGACATTCCTTGGGGGTCGGGTAGATATCCGCTGCATGAGCAGCAGATAAACAAGCGGCCAAGCCGCCCATTGCCAAGGCGACTACGGAAGCGAACTTCTTATGGTGAGAAGGCATGTTTGTAACGATATGGTTACCGGTTGAAACCGGCCTTGCGCCGATTCTACCACAATCAGCGCGGCAAATCAAGCATCTTTTCCACCTTTTTATCCCGAGCCCCGTGACAGCATCCTACGAGGAAGCGCCGTCATGCCGAGATAGTCGATTTCCCCGAGTTTCCGCTTGCCTGCACGGAGAAAATCGTATAGAATCCCCTGCGTGAAAATTGACCGAGACACGACCCAAGAGGAGCTCCTGCTGCTACGTCGCAGAGTGACGCAGAAGCGTTTTCTACGCAGCACACCGTTGAACATAGCCATGTTCCTGCGCTACACACTGCTGTTTCTCCTATTCCCCGGCATGATGTTCGGTTTTAAGGTCGGCATGTTCGCAACCCTACTCTTCTCATGCAGCCTTCTGGGGATGCTGCTTGCCGATGCGACACATGCGGCCCTCTGCTGTACCGCCGTGTGGTTTTCGCTGGGAGCCTGTATCATTGTTTACATCACAGCGCGAGAGATTCAACATGCACGCAGAGAACGCCGGTTGGCGAGGCTCTATCGCCCGGCAGAAAAGGAAAAGAAAACGGCTGTAGTTCACCCGGAACAGGCGGAGCTGCGATGGAAGAGCAATGGCAAATTCAAAGCCGCCACTTTTTACCTGAAAGCCCCGCAGCGAGGCATCTACGCCCTGCTCCTCAGCATCGAGAATTATACCGGAGGACGTATTATTGCCGAGGGGAAAGTGGGAGTCTGCATTGTTCCCACGGATGAGAAGGGCCAAGGAGTGCGCCACGCCCTTATTCTCTACAGTCTGGAGAGCGGCTGTCACACGCTGAGCTGGCGAGCTGACAAGAAATTAGGGACAACCACCCTGACCCAGCTCAACAGCGTGGGAGAGGGAGCTCAGCGGTAGGTCGAGCATCGGTTGAGCCAGCCGGGCAGCCAACGACGCTCGCCGCGCTCGGCGGGAGCATTCTCCACACGCCGAGTCAAGACAGCCGCTGAGGCGCGGGCGAATTCGGCAGTAGCAGCCCGCCCCTGCGAGTTGCCCCTCATTTCCTCCAACACCTGCAACAAGCCCCAGCCCTGCCCCTTGTAACGCTCCGTGGGCTTGGTCCCCTCGCCCTTGAAATTCACGTAATCAACCAAGCAATAGACACCCTGAGTCGTACGAGCAAGAGCATTATAGTGGGCGCGTACCTGCTCCGGGCGAGAACTCTGCTGCATCATTTTGCCCAAGGAAGCCCGCGAGCGCGCCATGATGAACTCAGTTTGCAACGTAAGATGGGCAGCCAGCCAATCGCGCATGCGATCTGCCAGACCACTTCGATCTGACAAGAAAGCACTCTTGCTCGACCACGGCGCTTTGCCGACAAAATAGGCAGGAACGCGGACTCCGTGACGCTGAGCGTAGGCTACAAACTGAGGAAAACTTTCATCAAAGGGCCCCTGATACCCGGCAGGATACCAGATAAAATGCCCTATACCCAGCGAAGGGAAAGCCTCACCGGCATTCCATGAAACCAGCCCCTGTTTTGTCCCGGCACATTCATTGCGCCAGATGCGCTGTCCCAACGCAGTCGTATCCACAGCAGCGACATTCGCACGCACGGCCTGATCCCGACGGGGCGGCTCATTACAGGAGGCTATACCCAGGGCCGATAAAACAACGCAAAGTACACTACGGCTTCTCATATGCGGCATTCTAGCACCATTTTACGGCGCCGTAAAGGGCCCAAAACGTCAGCAGCCCGAAAATAATTCGTCAATTTCCGCCTTTGTGCTTGACATAAGCAGAACATTGTGCTACTTTCTTGCACCGACCTGTAGTTCGCGTGCCCGCCACCGTCCCGCAGGCAAAACAACCAAATCATTACGCAATATCTCAATATGGTAGCAATTCGTCTTAACCGTCAAGGTTCCAAGGATCGTCCGTTCTACAAGATTGTCGTCGTCGACAGCCGCAGCCGCCGTGATGGCGACTTCATTGCACAGGTGGGCACCTACAACCCCATGGCAGAAGGTGAGAACTTCACCCTGAACCTGGAGGAGGTGGAGAAGTGGATTTCCCAAGGTGCTCAGCCCTCCGAAACCGTAGCTTCCATGATCAAGAAGGCTCGCGCTGCCAAGGCATAAGCCCGCGAACCTTCACTGAAACCTTTTCTTGGTTGTTTCTGGCGCACCCTCGACTTAACGTCGGGGGTGTTTCTTTTTTGTCACAACCCGCAAAAGTGCAAAAAAAGGCTTCACATTTTCCCGTGTTCCTGCTATAATGCGCCGAGTGCCGAGGTACAAGAGCCCGGCAGAGAACCGTAAGATAGAAAAACAACTGACATGACGACATCCACAACGACGGCACCGACAGAGAGGAACATGATGACCGGGGCAGAAGCGCTGGTACGCAGCCTCGTCCTACAGGGTGTGGATGTCGTGTTCGCCTACCCCGGCGGAGCCAGCATGCCGATTCACCAGGCGCTGAGCCACGAGCTGGCCATTCGCACGATTCTCCCCCGCCATGAGCAGGGAGGCGCCTTTGCCGCCGAGGGGTACGGCAGAGTCACGGGCAAGGTCGGCGTCTGCATGTCCACCTCCGGACCGGGGGCCACCAACATGATTACGGCAATTGCGGATGCGTATTCTGACTCCATCCCGATGGTTGCCATTACGGCACAGGTGGGTTCGAGCCTCATCGGGAGCTCCGCTTTCCAGGAGACGGATGTATTCGGCATGACCGCGCCGATTGTCAAACACAGCTATCTGGTAACAAAACTGGAGGACATTCCCCGCATCGTGCGGGAGGCTTTTTACATTGCGCGCACGGGGCGTCCCGGGCCGGTGGTCATTGACATTCCCAAGAATTTCCAGGAGGGGAGTTTTATCCCGGACTTTGATGCCCCCATGGACTTACCCGGGTACCGGCCCGAGGTGGTAACGGATACCGAGGCGCTCGAGAAGGTGCTGCCCGTTATCCTCAATGCTAAACGCCCCGCCATTTATGCCGGTGGCGGCGTGGTGACGGCGGGGGCATCTGCGGCGCTGCGGGAGTTTGCCCACCGCACGCAGATTCCTGTGGCAACGACGCTGATGGGTATAGGCGCCATGCCGGAGGACGACCCGCTGTCGGTTCGCTGGCTGGGAATGCACGGAGCCGTGTATGCCAACAACACGGTTAACGAGGCGGATGTCGTTATTGCCATCGGCACCCGCTTTGATGACCGAGTGACGGGTGCGGTGCGGACATTCTGCGAGCACGCGCGCATCATTCACATTGATTTGGATGCGGCGGAGTTGAACAAGAACAAGCGCGTCGAGTTCGCTATTCGTTCCGATGCCAAGATGGCGCTGGATTACCTCAACTCGCGTCTGGCTGAGTTAGGCATGCCCGAGAAGGAGTACAGCGTTGACAATAGACCGGAGTGGTTCGGTATCATCGAGGAGTGGAAGAAATCTTACCCGCTCACCTACGAGAAGCGGGAGCACGAGATTGCGCCGCAATCGGTTATCGAGGAGCTCTACAACCAACTCGGTAAGCAAGAGGCTATCATTTGCACAGGCGTGGGCCAGCACCAGATGTTTGCCGCGCAGTTCTACCGCTTCAATCATCCCCGTCGTTTGTCTACCTCGGGAGGGCTTGGCTCGATGGGATACGGGCTCCCGGCAGCTATGGGTGCCAGTGTTGCATATCCGGATATGCCTGTTGTTAATATCGATGGCGATGGCTCGTTTCTGATGAATGTCCAAGAATTGGCAACCATCCACATCGAACGCATGCCCATTAAGTGCATTATTCTCGATAACCAGCACTTGGGCATGGTGGTGCAATGGGAGGATCTGAAATATGATTCCAATCGTGCGCAGACATTCCTTGCCGACCCGCGGGATACATACGATCCGACGCATCACACTGAGTCGGTTCTCTACCCGAACTTCCCGGTGTTGTGTGCAGGGTTCGGGGTGAAGTGCGAACGTGTGGTCGAGCCGAAGGATCTGGCACCGGCTATCGAGCGAATGCTCGCCGCGAAGGAACCGTATGTTCTCGACGTGATGGTACCGCATGATGTGCACGTGCTGCCCATGATTCCCGGGGGCATGGCTTACCGTGATGTGGTGCTGGAGCGAATAGCCGGCGACGGCAAGGGCCGCAAGGCTTCAGATCTCGGAAAAGAGATTCCCTCAGCGCTTTAATCCCCGCGCATGGAACAGATCAACATACGCAAGTATATACGCTCTACCATTGTAGGGATCGTATTGGTTGTTCTGTCCTTTCTCATCGGCACAGAGGCTGCAGAGCGTGGCGCAAATGCGATGATTATCGTGGCGGCCATCGTCTCCTTCCTCGTCCTGATGTATCTGGGGCGAAGTGCCGGGTGGACTCTCTTCCTGCTGCCGCCGCTGATCGGGATGCTGCCGCGGGGCATGATCCAGCGGTTACCGCTGGAATACACGCTGGCGGTGCCCATCTGTGCCTACTGGGGAATCATGTGCCTTGTTCGCAAGGCTCGCTTCGAGTGGCGTTCTGTTTGGTGGTTTGACTTGGCAACGCTGATTTTGTTCGGGTACTTTGCCTTCACGTATCTGCGGCATCCCGTTTCCGTCAACGTGCTATCACAGGGTGAGGCACAAACTGTGGGCGGCAAGGACTACATCATGGCGTGCTTCGCCCTTGCTTACTACATCGTTATCTCATCTATTCCTTACAAATGGGAGCCGTTGAAAAAGGTGCTGAAGATACTGATGTATTGCACACTTTTCTTCGCGTTTTTCTTCTTTGCGCTAGATGTATTGCGGGGGCGAACCAATATTGCCGCCATGAACGAGGCAGCAGAAACGACACGAATGGGTGGATATGCCGGCCTAGGGTACCCGCTCTTCTTGTATCTTTTAAGCCGTTACAAAATTACAGAGCTGGTTTTCAGCGTACGGAATGCTTTTCTCAGCCTTGTCTCTCTCGTTGCAGTTCTCATGGGTGGGTTTCGTGAAGCTCTGTTGGATTTGGTTTCAGCAACTGCGGCAGCGGCCTTCTTCCGTACACAGTTCCTATTCTTCCTATCCGTGTGTGCTGCTGTTTATGGGATTCTCGTATACTGCGGGACACAGGAGCTGACAGAGTCGTGGCCCTATGGTGTCCAGCGTGTAGCCAGCATGTTCCCCGGTGTCAAAGTTTCAAAGGCTGCGAAGGATGACGCAAAAGGCTCAGCAGAGTGGCGTGTTGTGATGTGGCGTTGGGCCATGGATCCCAGAACAGGGTACATCAAAGACTACGTGTGGGGTGATGGCTATGGTCAGGATATGGCTAACCTACGCCGCTGGTGGACAGGCATTCAACGCGGCACTGTGGTCTTTGGAGACCAAGAACACTTTGCAGAAACCGGCACATGGCACAGCGGCCCCATCAGCACAATTCACCGCACCGGATACGTTGGTTTGGGGGTAGTTACCCTTTGGTGGCTCACGGGCCTCGCCCTCGTTCTCTTCATTGGACGCCGAATAGCAGGACTGAAGGATAGCACATCACTCTATTATATCATCCTGTCATTTCCCGGTAGCGTCACCCTGTTTTATATCTCCGCAAAGAGCTACGTCTCAACCTTTGTTGCCCTCAAGTTCGCCGTCATGGCAAAAGTTGCCTATGTAGAGGCTCTTCGGGCCGGGGAAATTGCCCCCTTCCGCTGGAGACATCACTACACCCCCATGACACTGCAGCAGATTGAGCAAGAGGCTGCAGACAAGCAAATCGCTGCACGCATCCAGTAGAATACAATACAATTCTGCGACCTCTTCGTATTTTAGGCTTGCTATTTCCCGTGTAATAGTGTACTCTGTTCGCGCCGTTCGGGTTCGGGTGGTCGCTGTACAGCTTGTCTGCGCAGAGGAAAGTCCGGACATCTCAAGGCAGCGTGCCCGGTGAAAGCCGGGGCAACCCTAGTCAGGTTGGGTTGACGGAAAGTGCCACAGAAAAGAAACCGCCCGCAAGGGTAAGGGTGAAAAGGTGGGGTAAGAGCCCACCGCTCCGAGGGTAACTGAGGAGGCAGGGTAAACCCCACGCGATGCAAGACAAACAGGGGAAGGGTCGCCTGCCCGCTATACCCCGGGTAATAGTTGCACCCCGCAGGTCGGGGCACGGTCGAAAGGCCGCGAGAAAAATGACCACACAGCCCCTCGGGGGTGGACAGAATCCGGCTTACAGAAC
>CAMEZO010000114.1 GCA_945947905.1 uncultured bacterium | reverse complement strand
TGAGAGCAGCATGATATACAGTCTCCGAAAATTCCTTTCATTCCGCGGTCAGAATTCTCCCGCGTGCTTCCACCCCGGCGGCGTGAAGTCTCATGCCCCGTCTGCCAGGCTCTGCTTTTCGGTGAAGCAGCGGTGGGGTCAGCGCTTCTTGCGCTGCTGCATCTTCTCCAGGTTGGCGTACATGTTATTGCAGTGGCGGTAGCCGCGGCGTTGAGCGAGCTTCTCCATGCTCTCGCGGGAGGAGCCCCACTTAATCACCTCGATCTCGACCACGCGGGTACCCCAGCTGCGCATCAGAGCCTTGGTCGGCTGGTAGATATCAATGGTAGCCGTGCCGACCAGCGCACTGCCGTAGTCATCCACCGTGTAGATATAGGGCTGGCCCTTGATCTTGAACTGCGTCCCCAAGGGATAGACGGACCAATCCGCCGCCGCGCTGCGGTGGGTGTCCGAGTAATTCAGTCGCGACCCGGAAGCCGAGCGGGGGCCGTAGGCCAAGTGATCGCCCTCGGTGTGGGTGTAGGCCGTGGTGCGCACGGCGCGAACGGTCTGCTTGGGGTGGTAGAAAGGCATCTTGTGCTTATCCCGTCCCAGGTTGGGCAGGCCGGTGCTGGGCCGTGTAGCTTCGGTGGGGGCAGCGGGGGCCACAAAGCCCGAGCTGATAGCCTGCGCTTGCGCCGCAGGCAGCAGGCAGAAGAGGGTCGCCAGTAAGGCGGCAAGTGTTTTCAGAGATGTCATGTCGTCTTGGGGAAATGTTCGGGGGCGCTTCATGCGCGAGCTCCCGCCGGCCGTCGTGCGGCACGCCGGTGCGAAAGCGCGGGCATTGTATCACGGTACGGCCCGCTCGTCAAGCCTTAAATGCTCCGCAGTCGCCGCATCGGGGCGCAGCTCTTCTCTTACTTGTTCAGTTAGCAAAATGAACTGCCGATAGGAAGCATTCTCCATCCCCTTGCCTTGCCATGGAAAACAGTCCAAGCCTCCGCCGCGAAATGTTGGGCTTCTCCCCGCCCGGCAGCTTGACGTTCCCCGCCCCTCGGGTATTTAGGAAAAACGAACCAAATACCGACATCACCGGAAAACGGGTGCAGAAAGAGATTGACACCCCCGCGCGCGCCTGCTAGAATGCAAGGGTTATGAGAACCATTGAAGCACGCATTGAGATCCCGATGGGGAGCCGCAACAAGTACGAGATCGACGAGAAGACCGGCCACATCAAGCTGGATCGTGTGCTCTACTCCTCCGTCTACTACCCCGCCGAGTACGGCTATGTGGAAGGAACTCGCTACCTCGACGGCGACCCGCTGGACATCTTGGTGTTCACCTCCTCCCCTACTTTCCCCGGTTGCTACGTGGACTGCCGCATTGTGGGCGGCCTCAACATGATTGACTGCGGCCAGCCTGACGTGAAGATCCTGGCCGTCAACTGCGGCGACCCGCGCTACGATCACGTCCGCGAGCTGGCCGACCTGCCGCCCCACTATCTGGCCGAGATTCAGAATTTCTTCCGCACCTACAAAACCCTGCAAAACAAGAAGACCGAGGTAGGGGACTTCTTCGACAGCGCCACCGCCTTCCGGATCATCGACGAATCCTTCGACCGATTCCGCTCCGAGCAAACAAACACCGCGCCGCCGGCGGAATCCTGATGCCGCACACGGCCGGGGGCGGGACCTCTGCCTGCGATTTGTGTCAGTGCGGGGCGAATTTGCTTGCCATCCGGTGCGGGGGCGGCTAGAATGGAGACGTGCACCAGATTGTTTTCAATGAGATAAGCGCCGGGGAGCTTTCAGCCATCCCCACCATGGATCAGTTGGAGCTCATGGAGGGATTTCAGGTGGATGAAGAGGCCCTGGAGAAGGGGGATGCCGGCAGCGCCTTCGGTTGCGTTGCGCGCGGCGGCAGCAAGATTTACCGTTACCGCACGGGGGAGTACCGTGTCTACTTTACGATTGAGGACGAGAAGATCGTCATTCAGCGCGTGCTGCATGCCAATTCGCTGAAGGACTTCCTCTTCCGATCCGGAACCGGCGGGACGGAGGACCAGAAGCTGGCGGGCTCCCGCAAGTTCTGGCAGCTCATCGAGGCCGGACAGAAGGCCCCGCGCAAGTAAGGCAACCCCGGCATGGCCGGAACCTACAGCAGCATCCCCGGAAGCCCCGCACGCATCGCGGCGGTGGCTGGCAGCACCTTCACGCAATTGGTGCGCATGCGCCTGTTTTTGGTGCCTGCGGCGTTCGCCCTGTGCTTCCTGGGGCTGCAGTTCATCCCCTTTCACGATACCCTCGGCATCGAGTTCCGCGGGGTGCAGCAGCTGCAACTGCTCAAGGACATCGGGACGGGCTGCATGCTGGTTGTGGGCCTGCTCTTCTGCGTCTCCTCCACGGCGCTGCTGATACCCAAGGACGTGGAGGAGCGCATCCTCTACACGATCCTCTCGAAACCCGTACCGCGCTTTGATTACCTGGCGGGGAAGGTGCTGGGCGTGCTGCTACTGCTGGGGCTGCTGCTGCTGGGGATGGATGCGCTGGTGTGTCTGCTGCTGTGGGTGCGCGAGGGCAGCATGCAGCAGGAGCTTGTGACCGCCCTCAGCGCGCGCGGCTTGGGGGCCGCCGAGGCCGAGCCGTACCTCTCCGCCCTGCGTGAGGCCGCCTCGCCCGCAGGAATGCAGGCCGGCATCGCGTCCATGTTCCTAGGCTTCGCGGTGCTCACCACGCTCACGCTGCTCATCTCCTGTTTCACCAGCGGCACGATTGTCAGTATCATCTTTGCCCTGGGTGCCTACCTGCTCGGCAGCATGCAGGACACCCTCTTCCGCGTGCTCTCGCCCGTAGGGCACGGTATGTCGGCCGGTATGCAGGCGGCGCAGCACGCGGTGGCCGGCGTGTTGCCGGACTTCTCACTCTTCTTTGCGGCAGAGCCGGCCGCCACCCCGCCGGGGCTGCTGTGGCGGCTTGCGCTGTTGGCGGCGGGGTACATGCTCCTGCACCTGGCGACGGCCACTTGGATCTTTAACCGCAAGGAGTTTTAGCCGCCATGCAAGACCTGCTCCGAGCCGCAGCCGCCGGCGACCCCTCCGCCTGCCTGATGCTGGCAAAGCGCCTGCTGCGCGGCCGCGGCTGCTCCCGCAATTATGAACAGGCCGTGCAATGGTTCGACGCCGCCGCCCGCGCCGGTTCCTCCGATGCCCTCTACCAACTCGGTAAATGCTATCTGAAGGGGATAGGATGCACCCGGGACCCCGCCGGTGCTGTCTCCTGCCTGGAGCGTGCCGCTCGCGCCGGCCACGCCGCCGCCGCCCTGCGCCTGGGCACCTGCTTTGCGGAGGGCACCGGCGCCCCCCGCTGCCGAGAGCTGGCCGCCTATTGGTTCCGCATCGCCGCCGCCCGCGGCGAGTCCCGCGCCGCCGAATACCTCCTGCGTCTTCGGGACTGAACGCAGCCGCCCCGCCTGCCTGCACACCCGCGCTGCACCCCTGTGCCCCGAAAACAGCGAACCCCGCCCTGCGTACCTTGCAGAGCGGGGTTGCCGTACCAATGAACCGGTAGGAGCTTACGGACGGGCCAGACCGTCATCCGGGAAGAGACCCGGTGCGGGATTCGTAGCGGCACCGTCGGCAGCGGAGGAAGTCGCACGGCCGCGAACAGGCTGACCCGTGGGGCTGATCTTCTCAGCCGTCACAAAGATCACCAGGTTCTTGCGGGTGTGGCTCTCTGCCTCACTGCGGAAGAGACGGCCCACGAGGGGCAGGTCGCCGAAGACGGGCACCTTATCCTCCACCTTCTGAACCTGGTCCTCAATCATACCACCGATGGCGATGGTGTGACCGTCGAAGATGCAGGGATTGGTGTTGACGTAGCGGCGGCTGAACACCGGCATGTCGATGCGGTTCTCCGTCAGCACGGTGGGATCGGGAGCCACATAGCCCACGGGCGGGTTCTCCGGCGTAGCGGCCGGGGCCACAATCGGGGAGCCGAAGTTCACGAAGCCCTCGAAGTCAACCACACGCACCTCGAAGCGCTGGAAGCGGATGACATCGTCGTTCATCTCCGGGTCGATCTTGAAGCGCATCATCACGCCCACTTCCTCGGCAGCCCAGTCGCTCGGCGTAGCACCGGCGGCCACGGCAGAGCCGTCACGCACATCGTTCGGAATCTGCGGGGCATCGTAGGCCATCGGGTAGATGAAGCGGCGAACCACCTCGATCTTCGCGGCACCGTCATCCTCCGACTGGTTCTGCACCATGTCATCCTGCGGGGAGGAGTACTCCAAACCATCCTCCGTGGGACGCACCACCAAGCTGGGGGCAGACATCACATCCACGCCCTTCTTCTGGGAGAGACCGCGCATGATAGCCTGGAAGGAACCCTTGTTGTAGATACCGGAGAGCGAGAGGATGCCCGGGGCAGCCGTCTGGGCTACGGACTCCGCCGCGGAGCCGGCAGCGATGAGCTGCTTGAGCGAGTTACCCGTGATGGCACCCGTGCCCGTGCGCAGACCACCCGTGGCAAGACCGGCAATCTGGTCGCTGGTAGCACCGGAGGTGGACGTGTAGGTCGGCCACTGGCCCATGTTCTTATGGAAGTTCGAGTATGCGGAACCCGGCTGGGTAGCAAAATCCGTCAGGCTGCGGGTGGTCGAAGCACCGTTGTTGGACACGCCGCCCAGGTATGTGGTGCCGGAGTTGTTGACCGAGAAGGGATTGACAATCCAGTCGAAGCTCAGCTCCTCCGTGTTCTCCTGCGTCACCTCCACGAACTTGGTGCTCACCTTCACCATGTTGTACTGCTTGCTGTTGCCGTACTCCGTCAACGCACAGTCCACAATGTCCAAGTCATCCTGGGTGCTGTAAACGGTCAGCGTGCGGGTGCTGCGGGAGTACTGGGCGAAGGAACCCTTGGGGAAGGAGAGCCCCTGCTCGCGCAGAGAAGCCTTCGCGTCGATGCGAGCGGACTTCTTGGCACCGCCGCTGTCGCCGTAGCCCTCATCATCCTCCTCGTCCTCATCACCACCGCCGACGGAGGTGAAGAAATCGCTGGAGACGTTGTTCCACTGGCGGCGGATGAGTTTCTCATTGCCACCGACGGCGGGGTACACCTCCACGGCGTTCTCCTCCACGCGGAACTTGCAGCCGGCCTGGTCGCACATACGCTCCAGCAACTCGCGGGCGGTGATGTTGTCCAGACGCAGGGCGCGGATAACGGCGGGCGGAGCCTGCTCCACCACAGTGCGGGGACCGGCGGAAGCGGGCTCTTCCTCCTCACCGTCCTCTTCCTCTTCCTCACCGTCCTCTTCCTCTTCATCGCTGCTGCTTGCAGCGGGCGTCGGGGCCGGAGCAGGGGCGGAAGCGGGCTTGCTGAAAATGAAGTTCACCTGAGAGCCGTTCTTGCGCGTCTCGTTGCGCAGGAAGTCCAGCGCATCCTCCATGGCGGTGTCCTCAAAGTTGACACTGGCGATGCGGATGCGGTTCAGGGCATCCTCAATGCGCATCTGGCCGGGGGTAACGGCGGGCTCACTGGAGCCGGTCGGGCCCAGATCCACATCCGGCAGATCCGTGGAGTTGCTCTCCTCCCACATGGCATCCACAGCCTTGAGCATGGCGGCGCGGGCAGAGCGGCGGGCATCCCCGTAGTACTGCATCTGGCGCTTGCTGATCTTCTCCTGCATCTGGCGCGCAGCGCGGTTGTAGGGGTCGATCTTCAGCACGCGGTCGCACTCGGCATAGGCGTTCTCATACTTGGCCAGGTCATAGTAGCCCTGGGCGAGGGTCAGCAGGCGCTGCACCTCGTTGACGTCGCGCACATGCTGCGGCGTCAGCGCCGGGTTGTTGCGGATCGGGTCGCGCAGCTGCTCCAGCGTCTTCTTGGCCAGCTTGTTGTCCGGCGTGCGGGCGATGACATGCAGCAGAAGCTGTTCGGCGTCATCGTAGCGGCCGGCCTTGCTGTACTCTACGGAGACGGCGATGGCAGCCGTGTCCAGGCAATCCACGATGTGCTGCTGCAGTTTCTTGGTCGCCGGGGCCTTGGGAATCACCTTCCAGGCGGCCTCAAACTTCTCGTATGCTTCCTTGTACTTCTTGGCATCGTACAGGGTGCGGCCCTCCTGCAGGTATTGCAGGGATTGCTGGCGGTCTGCCTCGCGGCGGGCGGCCTCGCGCTGCTCGATGGAGTCAGTCTGGCTGCCGACCTGGGAGGCATAGCGGGCCTCCGGTCCTACGATGCTGGTACCCGATGCGGTGGATGTGCTCACGTATCCCGGCGTGCCCGCTCCTGCCGATACCGACGGGCAGGTGAGGGCGATGGCCGCGAGGATCATGGCGCTCTTTGAGTTGATGAGAGGTGAATGGTTCATGGTAATGCTTTATTTATGGCAGATTTTTCTCGCTTTGTAAAGTCTACAGTTTGTATTTACGCAAAAAAACGGGATTTTTTTTAATTCTTGGGGGCTTTGAGGACCTGAACGGGGGTATCTGCCCCCTCCGGGAGGATGGAAACGGAGCTTCCCTTACCGACGGCCTGGAGGCTGCACTTGATGGAGGAACCCGGCACGGTGAAGGAATCTCCCTTCCGGACGGTGATCTCCGTATTGGCTGCGGAACCGGCGGTAACGCGGAGGGTGGCAGAGGTGATCTTGTACTGCAGGCCCTTGGCATTGGCCGCGTCCTTTTCATTGGCCCTCGGCTTACCGGCGCGCACCTTGACCGGTGCACTGTCCGGGAAGGTGTTGTCCTGCAAGACGATGACGTTCTCCTCATGCTTGCCCATGGGGTCCGTGAACTCCGCCTTCTCGAACCCGACGAGGGGGAAGCGGCTCTTCTCCTTGTCGTCGGCAGAGC
>CAMEZO010000113.1 GCA_945947905.1 uncultured bacterium | reverse complement strand
GTCGAGGTTCAGGATAGCATCCCGTATCAGGATTTCCCGCGCGGCGGCAGGGTTGAAGCGCGCAAGGCTGACGCGGCGCCCGTCCACGATGGTGATGCCGCCGCAGGTGACGCGCTGTTTAGCATGGACCTGCCCGGATACCCGATCCCAGGTGGGGTCGTAGATGTGGTAGGAGCACAGCCCCGGGGCAATTTGCTCCACCCAGGCGGGGTCGAACACGGCACACCGGCGCATCCACAGGCGCGAGGTCTCTACCAATTCGCAGCCCATGATCCACTCTGCGCGCTTGGGGCGACGGAAAAGCCCGGAGCCGGGGAAGACGGCGAAGTCGCGTCCGCCCGCGCCGCGATACACCTTGTCCTCCGGGCGCCAAAGGCCGAACTGCAGGGGCGCTCCGGCAAGGAGGGAGCGGTGAATCATCTCCGGCGTGGCCTGCTGCTCCTCGGGTGGAAGTTCAGGCACGCGCAGGCGCATGGTGTCCTGCAGGTTGCTCGCGAGATCGCGGACGAGGTTATGCCACTCCACCATGCGGAGGAAGCTCAGGTAATTTTTACTGCACCATTTGCGCAGTTTGTTGCGCTGTAAACGGCCTTTTTCCGTGCACTCCAGCGAGGCACGGAAGAGAGTGAGCAGGGCCAGGAAGTCGCTGTCCGCATTTTTCCATGCCGCGTGGGCTTGATCCGCCTGCGTTTGCGCGTCCTGCGGACGCTCCCGCGGGTCCTGCAGGCCGAGGGCGGCCACGATGGTGAGCACCTCCGGCAGGGCGTGTTCGCGCTCCGCCTGCAACAGCATACGCCCGTGCCGGGGGTCCAGCGGCAGTTTGGCCAGCTTGCGGCCTATTTTTGTTAGCTCGCGGTTGCGGTCCAGGGCACCGATTTCGCGGAGGGTTTTGTAGCCCTCGCTGATGAGGCGCGGCCCGGGCGGGTCGGGCAGGGGAAATTCGCCGAGCGGGGGCAGCCCCAGATCCGCCATGCGCAGGATGACCCCGGCGAGGGCACTGCGGCGTATCTCGGGATCGGTGAAGGCGTCTCGGTTATCGAAGTCCTCCTCGGAGTAAAGGCGTATGCAGACACCCTCCGTCACGCGGCCGCAGCGTCCCGCGCGTTGCCGTGCACTGGCCTGGGAGATGGGTTCTACCTGCAGCCGCTGAATCTGGCGTCCCGGCAGGTAACGGGAGAGGCGGGCCAGACCGCTGTCTATCACATAAATGATGCCGGGAATGGTCAGGGATGTTTCCGCCACGTTGGTCGCCAGCACGATGCGGCGGCGTCCCTTGGCGGGGTGGAAGATGCGCTGCTGCTCCGCCAAGCCCAGGCGGGCGTAGAGGGGCAATATATCCGTGCGCGGCAGGTTGAGGCTTTCCAGCTCGTCGGCACAGTCACGGATCTCACGTTCTCCGGGCAGGAAAACGAGCACGTCGCCCCTGTCATCGTACTCGGACAGCCAGCGCACGGCGCGCGCCACATGCCGCTCCGGTTCCTCGTCGTCGTGCAGGGGCGGCATGTAGTGCATATCCACATGGTAGGTGCGCCCTTCCACGTTGATAACGGGAGCGCCTTCGAAGAACTCGGAGAAGGCGGCTGCGTCCATGGTGGCGGAGGAGATGATGAGCTTGAGGTCTCGCCTGCGCTGCATCAGGAGCTTCATGTAGCCCAACAAAAAGTCGATGTTAAGGCTGCGTTCGTGCGCCTCGTCCAGGATGATGGTGTGGTACTGCCGCAAGTCTCGGTCCGCCTGTGTTTCCGCCAGCAGAATGCCGTCCGTCATCAGTTTGATGCGCGTTTCCGGCGAGGTCGTGTCGTCAAAGCGCACCTGGTAGCCCACGAAGCCGCCGGGGGTGCAGCCCACCTCCTCCGCCAGGCGGCGCGCTACGGCCACGGCGGCCAGTCGCCGCGGCTGGGTGCAGCCCAGTCTTCCGGGGCGGTTACCTGCTACCTCCAGCGCAATTTTGGGCAACTGCGTGGTCTTGCCGCTGCCGGTTTCGCCCACCACGATCACAACGCGATGCCTCCGCAGGGCCTCGGCTATCTCTTGCCTGTGGCGGGAGATGGGGAGGTCCGGGTATCGAAAGGTGGGCGGCGGGTTCATCGTGTGTTATTTGCCCCAGCGTTGGGTGATACCGCTGTAGGAATCGATGCGGCGGTCGCGGAAGAAAGGCCAGATGCGGCGGTGGTCCTCCAGGGCCTGCAGGTTCACATCGGCGTAGAGGATGCAGTCGTCGTGCACGGGGGCCTTGGCGAGAATCTGCCCGCAGTAGTCCGCCACGAAACTCTGCCCCCAGAAGGTTGTCTCTCCCTCCTTGCCGCAGCGGTTCACGGCGCATACATAACAACTGTTAGCCACGGCGTGACCGCGCTGTACGGTCTCCCAGGCGCAGTGCTGGGCGGTGTAGAGCTCCTCCTCGCCCGGAATCCAGCCGATGGCGGTCGGGTAGAAGATAATCTCCGCGCCCTGCATGGCCGTCAGCCGTGCCGCCTCCGGGAACCATTGGTCCCAGCAGATGAGGACACCGATACGCCCGTAGCGGGTCTCGAAGCAGCGGTAGCCCAAGTCGCCGGGGGTGAAGTAGAATTTCTCCTCAAACCCGGGATCCTGCGGAATGTGCATTTTGCGGTAGAGGCCCAGAAAGCGTCCGTCCGCATCAATGACCCAGGCGCTGTTATGGTAGAGTCCCGTGGCGCGTTTCTCAAACCCGGCGGCCACAATGACCACGCCCAGCTCGCGGGCCAGTTCGCAGAGCTCGTCAGTCCAAGGGCCGGGCAGGGGCTCGGCGGTGTTGAAAAGCTCACAATCCTGCGTGCGGCAGAAGTAGGGGGTGGTGCACATCTCCTGCGTGCAGATAATCTGCGCACCGGCGGCGGCCGCGCGGCGCATGGCCTGCATCTGGCGTTGCTTGTTCTCCGCCGGCTCGGCCGCGGATTCCATCTGGAGAAGAGCTATCTTGGGCATGGCGGCACTATACCACGCCCCGGCGGGAAGGGCAAGCCCTTTTTCCGCCCTACCGCGTTGCCTCGGCCTGTTGCCGGGCGTCCCAAGCCCGGGCTTTGAGGGCGTTGTCGAGGTGGTTCTGCCGCCGTGCTGCTGCGTCGAAGAGCTGCATCAATTCCGGGGACGGCTCACGGTGGAATTCCTGCCGCAGGCTCTCGACAATGCGCTGTCGCAGGTCGCCGCTCGGGGCACAGGGCAGGGCGCCGGCATCCAACAGGGCTTCGGCCAGCTCGTAATCCCCACAGCCAAAGGCTAACAAAAGCGGTGTTTCCCAGGTTTCGCCCTCCCGGATCACGTCGTTCACTTGGTCGGGATGCTGCCGCAGGGCTTCAATGGCCTGTTTTCGCGCGGCTGCGGGGTCGCAGTATGGCAGACCGAATACCTCGCAGCGAATGCGGTTGCTTTTCTCGTCGCGCACGGCCTTGTAGTAGGCTCTCAGGGACATGATGAGCTCGGAGTGGTGCTTGGCGTGCACTTCGGTGCGTTTGGTCAAATCCCCCGGAACCACGGTCCGCTCGGCCCATGCCGGCGAGGATGCGGTGAGGAGTACGGCGATAAGGAGGAAAGTGCGTTTCATGTCAGTTATTCGTTTGTTTTGTCCTCTGTGAATTTTAAGACGAGGTCCCGCACCTCCGGGCTGATGCTTTTGTTTCGGTTGACGAGATCTCTCAGGGACATTCCGCCGGTATCGGCAGCGGGATCGGCCCCGGCGGCTAACAGCATGATCACTCCCTCGCTGTTATCGGTGCAGACGGCGGCGCCCAGGGCAGTTTCCCCTCGGTTTGAGGTGATATTGACCGGGGCTCCCGCGCGGATCAGGAGCAGCATGGCTTCGTTTTGCCTTTTCCCGGCAGCGTAGTGAAGGGGAGTCAACCCCGCATGATCCTGCGCACGCACGCTTGCCTTATATTCCAAGAGAAGACGGATGGCATCCGTGTCACCGATTTCCGCCGCCCGCATGAGGGGGGTGCGATCTTCCGACGTGTTCGGCAGAATCCCTCCTTTCAGCAGAACTCTCATCATGGCGTTATTCCTGTTATCGAGGGCGGCGTTCAGGAGCGCGCCGCCGTGGTAACCCGCCGCCGTCTCTGTTCCGATGCGGCTCAGAAGGACCTCTGCATCCTCAAGCATGTTGTTAGCCACGCAGACATACAACTGGCCTTCCGTTCTCTCGGCGCCTGCGCCCATCTGTATCAGGTAGCGTATCGCCTCCTTGTTCCTGCTCCTGCCCGCTGTGTGAAGCACGCTGCCCACATGCTCCGAAGCAGCGTTCACATCGGCACCCTGCTCAACCAACATCTGCACGAGCCCGAGGTCCTTGTAGGCTCCTGCGCGCAGCAGCAGTGTGGTACCCTGCCGATTTTTCTCCCGAACATCGGCCCCGACCTCGATGAGCAGCCTCGCCGCCTCCGTGCGTCCGCGCGACACCGCTGCCGCCAGCGGGGTGAAGCCTTCCGCATCCTGTGCGCTCACCTTGGCCCCGTGTTGCAACAGCACGCGCACTGCCTCGGTGTGCCCCTCCCAAGCCGCCCGCATCAGCGGCGTCCAACCGTACTCGCCCGGCGCATCCGCCACCGCACCGTCGCGGAGCAACTGTTCACAGCGCGCGGCATCCCCGCACTTCGCCGCCTCATACAGCCCCGTCACCTCCTGCGCCGTCGCCGTCATCCCCGGCTCCGTCTCTCCGCTTGCCATCGGCATCATAGGGAGTGCCAACATCATGCTTGGTAGAAGTAATCGTATCATCCCTTTCATTCTGCACCTTCTTCCCCCATCTGTCAAGCGTAAAATCAGAATATTCGGATCGCAGGCTCTCCTCATAACTCTCCTCCGGACTTGGCGCCGGCGGCTTTGAGCACGGCGATGATCTTCTCGTCCCGGGCTATGTCCAAGACTGTTTTGCCGTCATTGTTGACAAAGTTGACATCTGCACCGTGCTCGAGGAGTAGTTGCACGATTTCCGGGTATCCGTGCCTCACAGCGTCCTCAAGGGGAGGAGTATGTTCGCCTTTCTCTCCGTTAACATTTGCACCGTGCTCCAGAAGAAGTTTGACCACTGCTGTTTGGCCGCTGTAGATGGCGTAGTCTAGGGCCGAGCTTTCGAGCTTGGGTACGATGCGGGGATCGGCTCCTTTTTCCAGCAACAGGCATGCCACCTCCGGGTGTCTCCTCTGAATGGCCCACACCAGCGCTGTTTTGTTACCTTTGTCGACAGCACAGGCACTCACCCCCGCTTCCAATAGGTCGCGTACCTCCTTTTCAAACCCGCCCGCGGCGTAGGCTAAAAGCATATCAGTTTTCGTCATCGTTGCCCCGGCCTGCATGAGTATTTCCGCGATATTCGTGTGTTTTTCTCTGTAGGCCAGCATGAGGGGAGACCAGCCTTTTGCGTTTTTGCCACGGAATCTTGCTCCCGCAGACAGCAAAAAGCGTACCACCTCCTCCCGGTCGTGTTCGACGGCCCGCATCAGGGCGGTATCCCTATCCTCCGTTACTGCATTGATTCTTGCACCTGCTTTCAACAGAATATCAACTATTTCGGTATGTCCTTTCCCGGCAGCGTACATCAGCGGTGTCGCTCCGATCTCGCTCTTGTTGTGGACGTTTGCCCCTCGTCTCAGCAGCAGCCTCACGAGATCCTCGAGCCCCCTGTCTGCGGCCTCTGTCAGCGCAGACCATGACCACTCATCCGTCTCGTTGATATATGCTTTTGCGTCCAATAAAAGGGTCACAATATCAGGTCGGTTATAGATAACGGCATTGATAAGAGGCGTCCGAAAGTAATTATCCCAAACTTCCGTATTCCACCCCAAAGCCAGCAGCTCCCGAACTTTCTCTGAATCGCCCTCCTGAACGGCATCGTGTAACCCGGGGGCGTATTTTCTCAATTTTGCGAGCTCTTTCTTAGCTGCGGCAAGGCCCTGTTTGGCTGCCTTGCTGTACCAAGCAACCGCTTCTCGGTAATCCTTTGTCACCCCCTTGCCGTTTTCATACATTCTGCCCAAACAATATTGCCCCCCGGCGTACCCTTGCTCGGCAGATTTGCGGTACCATTCGACAGCCACGGCATCGTCCTGCGGAACCCCTTTGCCTTCCTCGTACATTCCTCCGATACGTCGCTGCGCCCCGGCGTACCCTTGAGCAGCTGATTTTGTGTACCATCTGATTGCTTCCTTAAAATTCTGTGGGACCCCGTCTCCTGCGTTGTACATACAACCGAGGTTGTACTGTGCGACCTCATGTCCTTGTTCCGCAGCCTTTCTGTACCATTCGGCAGCTATTTGTTTGTCTTCGCTGACTCCGTAGCCGTGGTCATACATCCACCCGAGCGCACATTGCCCGGCGGCATCGCCCTGTTCAGCAGATTTTCGATACCACTTGACCGCTTCTTGACAGTCCTTTTCCACGCCCATTCCCTCTCTATACATCCACCCGAGTTCGTGTTGTCCATAAGCATCCCCCCGTTCTGCGGCCTTGCGATACCACTCAACGGCGAGACGGTAGTTGCGTCTCACGCCTTTGCCTTCTTCGTACATCTCCCCGAGGCACACCTGTGCCGCCGTGCCGGCCTCCTGCATGAGGGAGTCGAGGTCTCGCTTGCCTTTCTTGGCTTCTCGGAGCAGCGCGGTTACCTTGTCAATGTCTTCCTGTGAAAATTTGTCCATAGCATGAAAATGTCATTTGTTTTCCTGAAGCTCCTCTCCGGACTTGGCGCCGGCGGCTTTGAGTATGGCGATGATCCTCTCGTCCTCGGTTAAGTCCAGGACTGTTTTGCCGTCGTCGTTGACGGCGTTGACATCTGCGCCGTGTTCGAGGAGAAGCTGCACGATTTCCGGGCATCCGCGGCTCACAGCGTCCTCAAGGGGAGGAGCAGGTTCGTCTTCCTCTCCGTTAGCATTAGCGCCGTGCTCCAGAAGAAGTTTGACCACTGCTGTTTGGCCGCTGTAGATGGCGTAGT
>CAMEZO010000112.1 GCA_945947905.1 uncultured bacterium | reverse complement strand
TTTCAGAACGCAGAATTTAAGGAAGGTTTCGGAAACGGATCGGCATGCTTAGCTCAGTTCAGGCTGCGAGACGGTGGGATAGTAGCTATCTTGATTGTTTTATAAAATTCTAAAGCTTCCTACTGTGAACATGCCCTGAAGTCTTGCCTGAGAGTTGCATGGCTTTCAGTCTCCGAAAATTCCCTTCATTCCGCGGTCAGACTTTCTCGGCTCCCTATTGTCACAGCGGTATGAAGTCCGGCTTTCAGGATTGGCGGTGCATGAGGTCGGCGGCGCGGGCGAAGAGGGCGTGGGGGGCGTTTTCGAGGACATCGTCCTGAACCTCGGCGAGGAGGGCGGAGAGCATGCGGCCGATGGAAGGCCCGGCGGGGACGCCCATGGACATGAGGTCATTGCCGTTGATGGCCAGGTCCTTGACCGAGAACGCCTTGGGGGCGGAGAGCACCTCATCCAGCAGGAGGGCGGCGTTGCGCATGGCCGCCTTCTTCTGCTCCCGCTCGTGCTCGGACTGCGCGGCTTGGTCGGCGCTCTTGACGGAGAAGAGCATCTGCACGATATCCAGCCCCAAACGGCCGATGAGGCGGCGCATACCGGCGGGGGTGGTGGGCCAAGCACTGTCGTGCTCGCGGACGAGGGTGCAGACGGTGTGGTGGGTCTCGTTGTCACTCTTGAGGCGGCGGAGGATGCGCCCCGCCATGCCGGCGCCCACCTCCGGGTGGCCGTAAAAGTGCCCCTTGTGCATCACGGGGTCGTAACTGTAGCAACCCGGCTTGGCGATATCGTGCAGCAGCAGTGCCAAGCGTATGGTGGCATCCCGCGGCGCGGCCTGAATGGCGTGGGCGGTATGTGTCCACACATCGTAGCAGTGGTGCGGGTTATTCTGCGCAAAGCCCACGGAGGGGGCCAGCTCCGGGATGATGGTGCAGAACACCTCCGGGTAGGCCAGGAGCATGTTGAGCACCCCCTCCCCCGCCAGGATACCCTTGAGCTCCGTGAAAATGCGCTCGGCACTGATGTTGGCCAGCAGGTGCCGGCAGCTGCGGATGGCCTCCGAGGTGCTGCGCTCGATGTCGAAGCGGAAGCGCGAGGCGAAGCGCAGGGCCCGCAGGATGCGCAGGCCGTCCTCCCGGAAGCGCGCCTCCGGCTCCCCGACGCAGCGAATGAGCCGGTCCGCCAGGTCCTGCCGCCCGCCGAAGGCATCCACCAGCCCGCGCTCCGGGTTGTAGGCCATGGCGTTGACGGTGAAATCCCGCCGCGCGAGGTCGTCCTCCAGTCGGCTGACGAAAGCCACGGACTCCGGGTGACGGTTATCCTGATAATCCCCATCGACGCGATAGGTCGTCACCTCCACCGGCAGGTGAGAAACCATGACCGTGACGGTACCGTGTTGCAGGCCCGTCTTGATCACATGAAAGCGCTTGAACGCCGCGAGAACCTGCTGCGGCGTGGCGTCCGTGCACACATCCCAATCCTTCGGCTCACGCCCCATGAGGGAATCCCGCACACAGCCGCCGACTACATAGGCCTCGTAGCCCAGGGCGGTTAAACGGTCCGTAACAGTGCGAGCGTGGGGGGGAATCTGAATCATGGTCGGGATGGGTGGGGTGCGGGGTCAAAACCGGGGGAGCGGCTGCAAGGAGCCGTTCCCCCGGCGGGTTAGAGTTAATGCGCCATGCGCGGCGGGTTATTCACCCTTGGCGCCGGAGTAATCGATGGCGGCCAGGGCCTGGTAGAGGCGCCAGCGGTGGGCGATGTCGGCGGTCTCCAGATCCAGCAGGCGGTCGAAGTTCGCCTTGTTCGCCTTAGCCAGCAGCTTGAAGCGGTTCTCCGTCAGCAACGCCTCGCGGACGTCCATCTTGGGGGCCTTGCTCGTGATGGTGAGCGGGTTCTTGCCCTCCTTGATGCGGTCCGGGTTGTAGTTGTAGAGCAACCAGCGCCCGCAATCCACGGCAGCCTTCTGGTGGGTGAGACCGTTGGCCATGTTGATGCCGTGGTTGATGCAGTGGCTGTAGGCGATGATGAGCGCCGGGCCGTCGTAGGCCTCTGCCTCCAGCAGGGTCTTGAGGGTGTGCTCATCGTTGGAGCCGAAGGCCACGGAGGCCACATAGATGTTACCGTAGGTCATGGCCATGTAGCCGATGTCCTTCTTCACCTGGTCCTTACCCTTGGAGGCGAACTTAGCCACAGCCGAGCGCGGGGTGGACTTGGAGCACTGGCCGCCGGTGTTGGAGTACACCTCGGTATCAAGCACCATCACCTTCACGTTGCGGCCGGAAGCCAGCACGTGGTCGAGGCCGCCGTAGCCGATGTCGTAGGCCCAGCCATCGCCGCCGAGGATCCACACGGACTTGCGCACCAGGTAACCGGCCTGTGCCTTGAGGGCCGCCAGCTCCGGGTCATCGCCGCAGGCTGCCTTGATGGCCTCCACGCTCTCGCGGGCGCGGGTGACGTCCGCCTCCGTCTTCTGCGGGTTGGCCAGCACATCCTGCACCAGTTGCTCGCCGATCTTGCCGGCAGCGGCCTGCAGAAGCTCGGTGGCGTACTGCTGCTTCTTGTCCAGCGACACGCGGAAACCGAGGCCGAACTCGGCGTTGTCCTCGAAGAGGCTGTTGGCCCAAGCCGGGCCGCGACCGTCCGCCCCGTGGCTCCAGGGCGTGGTGGGCAGGTTGCCGCCGTAGATGGAGGAGCAGCCCGTGGCGTTGGCCACCACCAAGCGGTTGCCGAAGAGCTGGGTGAGCATCTTGATGTAGGGCGTCTCGCCGCAGCCGGCGCAGGCACCGGAGAACTCGAAGAGCGGGCGCAGGAACTGCACGTCCTTCACCTTCGCGGTGTCAACCACCTTGCGCTCCGGGTCAGGCAGCTTCTCGAAGAACTTCCAGTTCTCGGCCTCCGGCTTCAGGGCCGTGGCGGCGGGGGTCATCGTCAGGCTGTTCGTCGGGCAAACCTTGGAGCAGAGCGTGCAGCCCGTGCAGTCCGAGGCAGATACCTGGATGATGAACTTCTTGCCCTGCCAATCCTTGTGCATGCGGGAGGCATCGGCGCTCTTGAAGGTCGCCGGCGCGCCCTCCAGATCGGCCGGGTCGGCCATCTTGGCGCGGATGGCGGCGTGCGGGCACACCACGGTGCACTTGCCGCACTGGATACAGGCCTTGGAGGTCTCCGTCTTCTCCGGAGCCCACACCGGGATCTCCAGCGCCAGGTCGCGCTTCTCGTACTGCGTGGTGCCGCTCGGGAAGGTGCCGTCCACGGGCATCTCGGAGACCTTCACGTCGTTGCCGTTACCCTCGATGATGCGGCCCAGCACGTTGCGGACAAAGTCCGGGGCGTCGCCGTGCACGCAGGGCGGGATCTCATGGCCGGTGATGGTGGTGCCCAGCGGTACCTCGTGCAGGTTCTCCAGCGTGGCATCCACGGCGGCGATGTTCTTGGCGACCACTTCCTCGCCCTTCTTGCCGTAGGTCTTCTTGATGGCCTCCTTGATGTAGCCGATGGCCTCCTCCGCCGGAATCACGCCGGAGAGCTTGAAGAAGCAGGTCTGCATGATCATGTTGATGCGACCGCCCATGCCCGTAGCCTTGGCCACCTTGAAGGCATTGATGCAGTACATCTTGATGTGCTTGTCCAGAATCTGCTGCTGCATGCGCGCCGGCAGGGAATCCCACACCTTGGCGGGCTCCACCGGGGTGTTCATGAGGAAGGTGGCGCCGTCCGCCGCGTTCTTCAGGAAGTCCAGGATGTTCAGCAGGCTGGGCTGGTGCAGCGCGATGAAGTTGGCGCTGTGGATGAAGTAGGTGCTGTGGATTGGGTTCGGACCGAAGCGCAGGTGCGAGATGGTGGAGGAGCCGGACTTCTTGGAGTCGTACTCGAAGTAGCCCTGCACATACAGGTCCGTGTGCTTGCCGATGATCTTGATGGCGTCCTTGTTGGCGCCCACGGTGCCGTCCGAACCCAGACCGTAGAAGAGGCAGCGCGTCACCTCCGGAGCCTCGGTGGAGAAGCTCGGGTCGTAGGCGATGCTCTTGCCGGTCACGTCGTCCTCAATGCCCACGGCAAAGCCGGTCATGGGCTTGTCCTTGGCCAGCTCGTCGTACACGCCCTTCACCATGGCGGGCGTGAAGTCCTTGGAGCCCAAGCCGTAGCGGCCGCCGACCACCACCGGCATCGGGAAGGGCAGCGTGCCGTTGATCTGCGCATCCGCAAGGGCCTGGATCACGTCCTGCAGCAGCGGCTCACCCTGGCTGCCCGGCTCCTTCGTGCGGTCGAGCACGGCGATCTTCTTGACGGTGGTGGGCAGGGCCGCCACCAGATCCTCCGCCGGGAAGGGGCGATACAGGCGCACCTTCAGCACGCCGATGTCCTCCTTGAGGGCCTCCACGGTCTCCAGGCACGCCTCGGCGCCGGAGCCCATGATGATGATGACGCGGGTGGCCGTCGGGCTGCCGATGTATTCCACCAAGTCGTAGTAGCGACCGGTCAGGTCGCCGAATTTCTTCATGGTGTCCTTCACAATGCCGGGGACGGCGTTGTAGAACTTGTTGACGGTCTCGCGACCCTGGAAGTAGACGTCCGGGTTCTGCGCCGTGCCGCGGATGACGGGGGCATCCGGGTTCAGACCGCGGGCATGGAACTCGTCCACGCGCTTCTGGCTGATGAGGCCGCGCAGGTGCTCATCCGTGATGTCGGCAATCTTGCCCACCTCGTGGGAGGTGCGGAAGCCGTCGAAGAAGTTAATGAAGGGCACGCGGCTCTCCAGTGTGGCCGCGTGGCAGATGGCCGCCATGTCCGGGGCTTCCTGCGTGGAGGCGCCGCACAGCATGGCAAAGCCCGTGGAGCGGCAGGACATCACATCGCTGTGGTCGCCGAAAATGGAAAGACCCTGGGCCGCAAGGGCTCGGGCCGCAATGTGGAAGACGCAGGGTATCAGCTCGCCCGCAATCTTGTACATGTTCGGGATCATCAACAGCAGGCCCTGGGAGGCCGTGAAGGTGGTGGCCAGAGAGCCCGTTTGCAGAGCACCGTGCACGGCGCCTGCCGCTCCGGCCTCGCTCTCCATCTCCACGATGCTGGGGACCGTTCCCCAGAGGTTCTTGCGGTCCACGGCCGTCCAGGTCTCTGCCGATTCACCCATCGGAGAGGACGGGGTGATGGGGTAGATCGCGGCCACTTCCGAACAACGGTACGCCACGGAGGCTACAGCCTCATTGGCATCTATTGTGCTGTATGTAGTGCTCATGTTCTTGTGTGTGCAGAATGTGTTTCCTCACTCGCCTGCGGAGGGCGCAGACGGGGTTTCGCTGCCCATAGCATACACCTCCCACGCCCCCATTGCAACCCAAAAAGCCGTCCCCGCCCCTTTTTTCCTTCCCTCTCTTCTCCCACCCCACGCTTTTTTTCACCTTCCCGCGTTTTTTGGCTTGCCAAGCGCCTCCCCCTGTGCTATCATTCGCCGCGAGCAGGTGTAAACACACCTCTCTTTCGGTCTCGTGGTGTAACGGTAGCACTAGGGATTTTGATTCCCTCTGACTAGGTTCGAATCCTGGCGAGACTAGCCCGAATAGCATATGTGCCCCACGGATTAACCCCCGTGGGGCCTTTAGTTTCAAAGGATTTGACTTACGAGGCACTGCGTATGGTGGTATAGTCGGGGTGTACGTTTTAGGTGTACGTTCTTGCCCTCCGCAGTGTACGTTCTGAAAACGGCAATTCTCAAACCACAAAATCAGCAATTATGGCAGGATTATTTAAGAGACCGGGAACAGCCTCAGGGATGGCCATCCTCACAGATACGGCGGACAGCCGCAAGCAGTGCCGCAAGTCTACATTCGTTCGCGTTCAGCAGGACGGCAAGAGGGAGGCGCAGACCAAGAAGGAGGCGCAGGCGGTGGCGGACGGGTACGAAGCGGTGTACAGGGGGGCGCATTCTGTACACGAAGCAGGCGGAGATCTTCCGTGCGGCGGCGGGGGAGACGGCCGAAGAGCAGAAGGCCTTGGGGAAGAGGCTTGATGTCCTCCGTGAGTTGGGGACCGCCGGCGGGACGACGCGCAAAATGCCCACAGTGCGGGATTATCTGGAGGGGTTCAAGCCGAGAGGCGGGGAACAAAACTGTTCCTTGCAAGGCTAAATGCACCATATGATGTAAACTTTTTGTAACCTGTCTCTTGAAGATGTACCACATGAGGAAAGGGGACGCATGCTGCATATGCAGCACGTCGTCAGTGAAGTATATCTATCCCCTGAAATTAAATTTCCTCATGGGGGCATACAGCATTTCTAATGCTGTAGTCAAGTCTAACCCCAAATTCCTTTTACTTCCTAAGTGAATTCCTTGCTTTCTCCTCCTCGCAGAAGCCATCATCTCCTCCAGACATTTTTCACTCATCTCGCTGACTATCAACGGTTAAGGTTGGGGTGTGCATTAGAAATGCTGTACAATCGGGAGGAGCTACACAATGCAGGACAAAACCTTCTTAAAACATGTGAATGGACTACGCGGGCTAGCCATCTTGTCTATTCTACTTTACCATCTTAGCCATGAATACTGCCCCGCAGGTTTTTATGGTGTTGACTTGTTCCTCGTAATCAGCGGTTTCTTCTTAGCGAGAAATACAATGGCGCAAATACAGGACAAGGATTTTTCCCTTCTTGCCTTTCTGGTAAGCAAAGCTAAACGCATTCTGCTACCGGCCATAGTAGTTGCACTGGCAGTCGTAGCTCTTTCTTTGTTTATCTATCGCCCCGGGCTCGTCAACCAGATTGCCTCCACAGCAAAATTCACGTGCCTATTCTCAGGCAATTTCTACCTTGATCAACAGGGAGGATATTTTGATATCAAATCAGATAATAATCCTCTTTTACATTTCTGGTACATAGGTGTAATACTTCAGTCATACATTCTAACTCTTATATTTCTCTACATCGCCAGATTCAAGAAAATTACGACATTGTTTCTACTTTTGTCCTTTGTTGCGATTTCGTCATATTTCTTAATGCGTTTTTACGGAGATT
>CAMEZO010000111.1 GCA_945947905.1 uncultured bacterium | reverse complement strand
CTACAGCATTGCGAATGCAGACATCAAAAAACCGAGGAAGAGCGGGTGGGCTCTTCCTCGGTGAAGGGTGTGTGGGTGAGGTGGGTCAGGACTGGTCGGCCACGGCCTGTTCGATGAGCTCCTGAATCTTGGCGGCCTGCTTTTTGAGGTCCTGGAGCTCGCGGAAGGCGGCGGGGAGCTTGCGAATGGCGGCGAACTGTTTGGCGGCGTCCGCGGCGTTGCATGCGGGGGCGCCCCAGTACTTCTTGCCGGGCTCCAGGTCATTCATCACACCGGAGCGCGCGCCGAGCATGGCCTTGCTGCCGATATTGAGGTGACCCGCAATGCCCACCTGGGCCGCAATCGTTACATAGTCGCCCAAGACCGTGCTGCCCGCAATGCCACTTTGGGAGACGATGATGCAGTGCTTGCCGATCCGGCAGTTATGGCCGATCTGCACCAGGTTGTCAATCTTGGTACCCTCCCCGATAACCGTGCGGCCGAAACGCGCGCGGTCGATGGTGGTGTTCGCACCGATGTCCACGTTATCCTCGATGACCACGATGCCCACCTGGTCCACGGTCTCGTAGCAGCCGGTCTTGGGGTTCAGCAGGAAGCCGAAGCCATCTCCGCCGATGACGCAGCCGGGCTGCAGCACCACATGATTACCGATGATGCAACGCTCACGGATAACGACACGGGCATACAGCTTGCAATCCGTACCGATGGTGACGGACTTACCGATGACGCAGCCCGGACCGATGTCCGACCCATCCCCGATGACGGCACCGGCCTCCACGACGGCGCCGGCGCAGATGCGCACCTTCGCGGCATCTACCTGCGCGGTGGGGTCAACACAGGCGGTGGGGTGAATACCGGGGGTGAAGTCATTGGCCGCCTTCATGAAGTGGTCCACCAGCGCATTGAACGCGAGGGAGGGGTTCTCCACCTCGATGAAAGCGGGCCCCTCCGGGTATTGGGTGAGACCGGACGGCACAAGGACGAGGCCCGCCTTAGTGGCGGCAAAGTCCTCCATGTAATGTTGCGTATTACCCAAGAAAGCAGCTTCACCGGGGCCGGCATCCTTCAAGGTAGCGACTCCGGAAACAGAGATTTCCGGAGCCGGTTGAAGCAAGGTGCCGCCGGTGAGCTCCAGAACATCGCGCAGGGAGAGGTTCATACGGCTCGCGGGGGAAGGGGGTGCGGGTTACTTCTTAGCCTTGTTGCCGGGTGCGGCGGCGGGGGCAGGGGCAGCCTCCGCATCGCTGTACAGGCTCTTGAGCTTCGCATCCGGGTCGAACCCGGCGGGAGCGCCTGCGTTCAGCTTCTTGAGCACCTCCGGGGTGATGTCGAAACCATCCTTGAGGTAGGGGAAGGTGGGCAGCTGAATGCCGATTTCCGGGCGCACGGAGAGGGCACCGGAGTCCGCCACGAGGTCACAACCGTTCTCGGCGGCCACCTCCTTGATGGACTTGAGCACATCCTGCACCAGGATGCTCATCTCGCGGTTACGAATCTCGTTGAAGCTCATGGAGCGGCGCTGGGCGAAATCCTTGAGGCTCTGCTCCTTGGCCTTGGCCTCTACCTGCTTGGCATCGAACTCCTGCTTGAGCTTCTCGACGGCGGACTGGGAGAGGCTGGGGTCGTACTTGGCCTGGATCTTCTTGAGGTCCTCCTGCATGGCGCGCAGCTCGTCCTCGCGCTGGGTGATCTGCTTCTTCACCTCGGCGAGTTGCTTCTGCAGCTCGGCCTCGGTATCAAAACGCTTGTAGTACTTGGTGTAAACGTCGATGACGTTCACGGTAGCGACCTTGAGCTCTGCTTGGGCCGTGGCGGCCAGGGCACAGAGGGAGACGGCAATCGTGGAAATAATGGGGAACTTCATAATACGATGTCCTTTTGACGCCGTGTATTGTAAGCGAGCGACGGCGGGAAGTCAAGCTCCGTGCGGGTCATGACAGAGAAAGGCGCTTATTCTCGGTGCAGAGCCGCCGCATTGGCGCGCAGGTGCTCGGGACCGATGCGGCGGATGGGCGAGGATGCGAAGGCTGCGGAGAAGGCGGCGTCATCCGGGTGGGAGAGATCCGCCGTGCGCAGCGGGGCCGGCATGAGCAGGTGCGGGTCGATGCGCGGGGCGGGGACCTGCGGGCGGTTCCAGGGGCAGGCGGCCTGGCAGGCATCGCAGCCGTACAGATTGTTACCGAGGGCGGCGGCAATATCCGGCGGCATGGGGCTTTTGGCCTCGATGGTCCAGTAGGCCAGGCAGCGGCGGGCATCGCAGCGTCCCTCCCGCAGGGCGCCGGTGGGGCAGGCCTGTTCGCAGCGTCGGCAGTTGCCGCAGTGCGGGCGCATGGGCTCGCCGACGGGCAGGGGCAGGGTGGTGAGGATGCAGGCCAGGAAGCAGTAGGAGCCTCCGCGCAGGCGGATGAGCAGCCCGTTGCGGCCTATCCAGCCCAGACCCGCGCGCGCCGCGAAAAATCGCTCACTCACGGGGCCGGAGTCCGCGAAGCAGCGCTGCTGCCCGCCGTACCACTGCAGCGTCTCATCCAGGTCCGCCAGCTTCGGGGCCAACAATTTGTGATAATCCTCCCCCTGGGCGTAGCGGGCTATTCCCCCCCGGGCGGTTCGGGCGTCCGCGCGCGCGTATTCATAGGTAAGGATGACCACGCGCTGCACCCCCGGCAGCACGAGCTGCGGATTCAGGCGTGCGGGCAGGTGGCGCAGCATCCACTCCATATCCCCGTGGCAACCATCCGCCAGCCAGCGGGGCAGGCGGTCCCCCTGGTCGGCATCGGCGGGGGCTACCCCGGCGGCGGAGAAGCCCAACTGCGCGGCAGCATAGCGCAGCGCCTGCAGAGCCGCGGCGGCATCGGGGGCGGGCAGGGTGCTCATTCCTCTGCGGGGTTGGTGATGTGCCGCAGCAGCATCTCCTTGCGCGGGCGGGTGATGGGCAGGGTCTCGATGACGCGGACGGCGCCGTTGATGACCTGTTGCTGCGTGCGGGTACCCATCGGCCCGCGGGCGGCCTCCTCCGTCAGGCGCATCAGGTTGGCAGAGGCCTCCTTACTGCCCAGGGACGCCGCGCGGCGGTAGCATTTCAGCGCGCGGTCCGTATCCTCCTCCATCCCGATGCCGTCCTCGTACATGATACCCAGGTTATTCACGGCATCGGCATCCCCGAAGTGATCCCCGTAGCGGAAACACTGCAGCGCCATGTCATAGTCCGGCTCGCCGCCGTCCGCGCCCGCCAGGTACAGGCAACCCATGTAGTTGAAGAGGTGCGGGACCGTCATATCGCGCAGGCACACCTCCTGCAGCAGCTTCAGGGCCGCCGCCGGGTCCTGCTTTACGCCGCCGCCCAGCATCAGGTAGCGCGCCTGCTCCACCTGCGCGTGGGTGTAGCCCAGCGCGGCCGCCTTGCTCACCCAAGCGTAGGCATCCTCCAGGTTGCGCGGCCGCCCGAAACCGCTCTCGCAGTAGCGCGCATAGCGGGCCATAGCGCTCAGGCAGGCCCGGTGCATGGCGGGCTTGTTGCGCCACTTCGGCTCCTGACGGGCCAGTTGCAGGGCCAGCTCCGCGGCCTTTTCCTTCTGCTGCGGCAGCCCGTGGAACCAGCCCTCCCGTATGTTCAGCAGGGTCTCGCAGGCGGGCGCATAGCCGGCGCGGATGCAGGCCTCCAGCATGTCGGGGATGGCATCCATCTTTGCGTCGTTCGGGTTGTGCAGGGTCACGATGGCCGCGGTGTACAGCACCGCCGCCGTCTCCTCGTCCGGCACCTCGGCCGGGGCGCTGTCGGCCCCCTGCGCGGCAGGGCTCATCGGCAGCATCAGCCCGGCTATGATCGGCAAAATCCACTTCATTGGCCCCATTTTACTCCTCCGTACCCGCTTTGTCCACATTTTTTCGTGTCCGCTGGCGGGGATAGTGCTTGACGCCCCCCGCCGCGTGTGCTACCATCACCGGCACTATGTTGAGGGACTCCCTTCTTAAATTGTTGGCAGCGGATGCCCGCTTGAGCGACCGGCAACTCGCAGACCGTCTCAATGTGAGCGCCTCCGATATTGCGGCCGAGCGTGCAGCCCTGGAAAAGGAGGGCCGCATCGTGGGCTATCAGGCCATTGTGAACGATGACGATGATTTTGTTTCCGCCTTCATCGAGGTGCGGTGTACCCCGGAGCGCGGCGGCGGCTTCAACCGCCTGGCCTCCCGCATCGCGCGTTTCGATGAGGTGAAGAGCTGCTTCCTCATCTCCGGCAACTTCGACCTCCTCGTCATGGTGGAGGCCAAGAGCCTGATGGGGGTGGCCCGCTTCGTCAGCGAGAAACTCTCCACCATGGAGGGCGTGCTCTCCACCTCCACCCAGTTCCGCCTCAAGACCTACAAGAACAACGGCCTGAGCTTTGAGGAGGAGGATGCGCCGGAGCGCATCAGCGTCGCTCCCTGATTTTGCCCCGCTCCCAACCATGGACATGCAACGTTTCCTCTCTCGCAAGATCGTGGACATGCCGCGCTCCGGCATCCGCGAGTTCTTCGACCTCTGCGCCGGCAGCAAGGACATCATCTCCCTAGGCGTCGGCGAGCCCGATTTCGTGACCCCCTGGAACATCCGGGAGGCCGCCATCTTCTCCCTGGAGAAAGGGCACACCACCTACACCAGCAACTACGGCCTGCTCTCCCTGCGCGAGGCCATCGCTGCCTATGTGGCCTCTTTCTTCGGCGTGGGCTATGATCCCACCTGCGAGATTCTCCCCACCGTCGGCGTCAGCGAGGCCATCGACCTGGCCCTGCGCTGCCTGCTGAACCCCGGGGACGAGGTGATTTACCACGAGCCGGTGTATGTGAGCTACGCCCCCACCGTACAAATGGCGGACGGCGTGGCCGTGCCCGTTCAGACCGGCATCGAGGACCTCTTTGCCCTGAACCCGGACAAGCTGGAGGCGGCCATCACGCCGCGCACCAAGGTGCTCATGCTCAACTTCCCCACCAATCCCACGGGCTCCATCGCGCCCCTGGAGACGCTCAACCGCATTGCGGAGATATGTGTGAAGCATGACATCTTTGTGTTGACGGATGAAATCTACTCCGAGCTGCGTTACGACGGCGTGCGCCACACCTCCATTGCCTCGCTGCCCGGTATGAAGGAGCGCACCCTGCTGCTGCACGGTTTCTCCAAGGCCTTTGCCATGACGGGGTTCCGCCTGGGCTACTGTTGCGGGCCCAAGGAGCTTATCGAGATGATGTGCAAGATCCATTCCTACACCATGATCTGCCCCACCATCACCTCCCAGGAGGCGGGCATCGAGGCCCTGCGCAACGGCCAAAGCGCCATGCACGAGATGCGGGACAGCTACCACATCCGTCGGGACTATATCGTCAAGCGTTTTAATGACATGGGGATGGACTGCCACCTGCCGGGCGGCGCGTTCTACACCTTCCCCTCCATCCGCCGCTTCGGGCTCAGCTCCAAGGAGTTCGCCCTGCGCCTGCTGAAGGAGCACAAGGTGGCGGCGGTGCCGGGCACGGCTTTCGGGCCCTGTGGGGAGGGCTACCTGCGCTGTTGCTACGCCACGGCCTTCTCTCTGCTGGAGCAGGCTTGCGATAAGATGGCCCGCTTCTGTGATTCGCTGAAAGCCTGATGCCGCCCGACCCCATGAGCAGGGAGCACCCGCCGGAGGGAGATGCGCTGCTGTTCCGCACGTATGTCTGTCCGCTGGTGCTCTTCCTCGGGTTCAATCTGCTGCTCTTTGCCGCGCAGGCTCTGCTGCAGTGGGACCACCCGGCTGCGCCTTGGTGGCGCCGTGCGCCGGAGATGGTGGTCTACCCGCTGCAAACGCTCGCCTGCGCGGCGTATTTGTGGCGCGTGCGGCGCGGCATGGCCCTGGCTTGGGCACCGCGCCCCTGCCTGTTCGGCGCTGCGGCGGGTGTGCTGGGCATAGGGCTGTGGCTCATCCCGTATGCGGCCGGCTTCATCCCGGCGGAGGGGGGATTCCTGCCCGCTCGCATCTTCCCGGATTCTCCCGCCGCGGTTGTTACCCAGTATGCCTTCCGCTTTGCACGGGCGGTGCTCATCGTGCCCCTGGTGGAGGAGCTGTTCTGGCGCGGATTCCTGATGCGCTGGTGCATTGACCGGGACTTCCCGCAGACCGTGCCCATCGGCCGCGGCAGTTGGCTTGCCTACGCCGTTACCACCGCAGCCTTCATGCTGGCGCACAACCCGGCGGACTACGCGGGGGCTTTCCTGTACGGCAGCATCGCTTACTGCGTCACCGTGCGCACGCGGGCGTTGTTGCCCGTTATCATCATGCACGCCGTGGCCAACCTCATTATGGGCATCTGCGCCGTCGGCTGCCATCTGCCGCATCTGTGGTAAATCCGCCGGGGCTGCGGGGTAGGGGGGTCAGCCCTCCGGCGTATCAGGCGCATCTACCAAGATCTCGCGCTTCTTGGTCGGTCCCAGCGGGGGGGAGATCACGCCGCGCTCCTGCATCATATCCATAATGCGCGCGGCCTTGCTGTAGCCGATGCTGAAGCGGCGCTGCAGGAGGGAGGTGCTGGCGTTGCGCTCCGTCACCACAAGGTTCACGCAGCGCGTGTACAGCTCGTCATCCGCCGTGGCCTTGGAGCCCGCGAGCAGTCCGCCGTCCGGGGAGCCCGTGTCCGCGGGGCCTACGCCCTCCGCGTTGTTCATCTCTGCCGTCACGCCCTGCTCAAAGTGCTGCTTGGCGTGCGAGGCGCAGAAGTGTACGATATTCGAGATCTCTGCATCGCTCACCCAGGCGCCTTGGGCACGGGTCAGCTTGGTGATGCCGCCCGGCGGCACAAAGAGGAAGTCGCCCTTGCCGAGCAGGTTCTCCGCGCCGTTGGTGTCCAGAATCACGCGGCTGTCGATGTTGCTGGAGACCTTCAGCGCAATGCGGCTCGGGATGTTGGCCTTGATGATACCCGTTACAACGTTCGAGCGCGGTGTCTGCGTGGCAACGACCAGGTGAATGCCCGCTGCTCGCGCTTTCTGCGTCAGGCGTGCGATGTAGTTCTCAAGGTCTTCCTTCACGGCCATCATCAGGTCGGCCAGCTCGTCGATGATGATGACGATGTAGGGCAGGCGCAGGGGGATGCGCTCTTCTTCCTCAAAGTCCAGTTCGCCCTGTTCCTCTTCGTCGAGGGGGAGTTCTTCCTCTGCCTGTCGTTCGATTTCGGAGGCAAAGGCCTCGACGTCGAAGTTCGGGTTATCCGGCACCTCTTCCTCCTCCTCCGGCTCGCCGTCGTTCTCGCGGTTGTTGAAGTCCTCGAACTTGCGGACGCCGCAGCGGCTGAAGAGTCGGTAGCGGTGCTCCATCTCATTAACGGCCCAGCGCAGGGCGCCGAT
>CAMEZO010000110.1 GCA_945947905.1 uncultured bacterium | reverse complement strand
GCGATCGAAGAGATGCAGCTCGTCCCACACATAGGCGAGACCGCCGCTCATACCGGCACCGAAGTTGTGCCCCGTGCGACCGAGCACGACCACGCAACCACCTGTCATATATTCGCAGCAGTGGTCACCCGCGCCCTCGATGACCGCACAGGCCCCGGAATTGCGGACGGCAAAGCGCTCCCCGACCCGTCCGCGGATGAATACCTTGCCACCGGTAGCACCGTAGAGCAACACGTTACCCGCAATTACGTTGCGGAAAGGCTCATACTGCGTACCCGGGAAAGGCGTGATCACGATCTTGCCGCCGGAAAGCCCCTTGCCGACATAATCGTTGGCCTGGCCCGCCAAGTTAAAGGTGATACCGTGCGCCAGGAAAGCACCGAAACTCTGACCCGCCGTACCATGCAGGTTCACCGTGATGGTATCATCCGGCAAGCCCTTGTGGCCGTAGCGTTTGGCAACATAATACGAGAGACGCGTACCCGCCGCGCGATCCGTGTTACGGATAGGCAGATCCAGGCTCACCTTCTCGCCCCGCTCCAGCGCAGGCGCTGCGGCGGGCAGCACAGCCTCATCGAACACGGCACAGGTATTGTTGACATGAGCGGAACCGTTCACCGGCAGCGCCTCGGAACGTATGATGCGGGAGAAATCCAGATTGCGCGCCTTCCAGAGGTCCACGGCGCGGTCCACCCGCAGCAGGTCGGCACGCCCCACGGCAGCGTCCAGCGTCGGCAGACCGAGTGCGGCGAGGTACTCGCGCGTCTCGCGAGCTACGAAGCGCATGAAGTTAATGATGTGCTCCGGCTTGCCGCGCAAACGCTTGCGCAGGGCAGGATCCTGGGTCGCCACACCGACGGGGCATGTGTTCTTGTTGCACACACGCGCCATAATACAACCGAGCGCGATGAGCATGGACGTAGCGAAGCCGTACTCCTCTGCGCCGAGAAGCGTGGCGATGATGACATCCCGTCCGTTCTTCATCAGACCGTCCGCCTGCACACGCACGTTAGCACGCAGTCCGTTGAGCACGAGTGTTTGGTGCGTCTCCGCCACACCGAGCTCCCAGGGCATACCCGCATACTTCACCGAGGTGAGCGGCGAGGCCCCCGTACCGCCGTCGTGGCCGGAGATGAGCACCATGTCCGCCCCACCCTTGGCCACGCCCGCCGCCACCGTGCCCACGCCGACCTCCGACACGAGCTTGACGCTGACCCGCGCCTCCGGATTCGCGTTGCGGAGGTCGAAGATGAGCTCAGCCAAATCCTCGATGGAATAAATATCGTGATGCGGCGGCGGAGAAATAAGCGTAACACCCGGTGTCGAGTGACGCACGCGCGCGATTTCCTCATTCACCTTACCGCCGGGAAGCTGGCCGCCCTCGCCGGGCTTGGCACCCTGCGCCACTTTAATCTGCAACTCACGCGCATTCGCCAGATACTCCGCCGTCACACCGAAGCGACCGGAAGCAATCTGCTTGACGGCCGAGCACGGGTCGTCCCCGTTCTCGCGAACCGTGTAGCGCGCGGGGTCCTCACCGCCCTCGCCGCAGTTACTCATAGCACCGATGCGGTTCATGGCAACAGCAATCATCTCGTGCGCCTCGCGAGAAATAGCACCGAAGCTCATAGCCCCGGAAACGAAACGGCGCATGATGCTCTCCTCGCTCTCCACCTGATCCAAGGGGATGGGCTTGGTCTCAGCAAAGCCGAAGAGCCCTCGCAGGGTGCACAGCGTCTCCGCGCTCTCGTTCACCATCTCGGAAAAGACCTTGAACTGGGCGTAATCCCCATTGCGAAGGGACTTCTGGAACTGGGCAATGACACCGGATGTCCAGATATGCTTCTCCCCGCCGCGCTTCCATTTATACAAACCGGCATTCTCGGGAGCAAGCTGCGGATCGAAGCGCAGCGCCTTCTTCTTATTGAGCCGCGCGACCGCCTCCCGACCGATTTCCGCCAGCCCGATACCGCCGATGCGCGATGCCGTGCCGGGGAAATACGTGTTCACCACCTCATCGCCCAGACCGATTGCCTCGAAGATCTGAGCACCGCGATAGGAACGCAGGGTAGAGATGCCCATCTTGGACATGGTCTTGAGCAGACCGAAGTCCACCGCCTCGAGATAATTTTCCGTTGCCTTGGTAGCAGAGATATTTTCTGCCAGCTTCCCTTCCTCCGCCAGATTCACCAGAGTGCTGAAAGCCAGCCACGGGCACACGGCCGTGGCGCCGTAGCCCAGCAGCAAGGCAAAGTGCATCACCTGCCGCGCCTCGCCCGTCTCCGCCACCACACCGGTACCGGTTCGCACGCCCATCTCGCGCAGCTTACCGTTCACGGCAGCCACGGCTAACAGAACGGGAATGGGCGCCTCGTTGCCGGAAAGCTCGCGATCCGACAGAATAATGATGCGGTAGCCCTTCGTGATCGCCTGCTCCGTCTCCCGGCGCAACTCATCCAGAGCCTCCTGCAAGCCGTTCGGGGACAGCGCGGAGAAACCGGTTGAAAGCGTGATGCAGCGGAAATCCGGCTCCTTGTTGGACTTGAGAGCCTGCAGGTCGCTGGGCGTCAGAATGGGCCGTGCCATCTTGATGAGTCGCGCCATCTGCGGTGTCTCGTCAAGGATATTCGCCGGATTACCGATGAAGGTGGTCAGCGACATCACCAACTGCTCGCGGATGGGGTCGATGGGCGGGTTGGTCACCTGCGCGAACTGCTGCTTGAAGTAATCAAAAAGCAACTGCGGACGCTCAGAGAGCACGGCGAGCGCGGCATCATTACCCATAGCATACACCGGGTCATGCGCCGTGTTCGCCATGGGAATGATGAACTGCTCCAGCTCATCCTGCGTATAACCGAAGAGAACCTGATGCCCCGGGATACGGTGGGAATCCACATCCTGCGCGCTCACGGAGTCAAAGAAACCGTTGATGCGGATACGATTCTCACGGCACCAGCGGCGATAGGGACGACGCCGTGCCACCTTCGTCTGCGTCTCCGCATTATAGCTGATACGCTTGGTGCGGAAATCGATCCAGATAATTTCACCGGGTGTCAGGCAACCGCGCCGCACCACATGCTGCGGATCCGTATCCAGCACGCCGGCCTCGCTGGCCAGAATGAAGAGGCCCTCGTCATCCAGCTCATAACGCGCCGGGCGCAGACCGTTGCGATCCACCTTCGCGCCCGCACCCAGACCATCCGTAAAGCAAACCGCCGCCGGACCGTCCCACGGGGCCATGAAGCCGGAGTGATAATCGTAAAACCCGCGCAGGTCCTCGCCGATGAAATAACGAGCCCCGAAGGCCTGCGGAATCAGCATCATCATGCTGTGCGGCAGCGAGCGCCCGCCCGTCACCAGCAACTCCAGCGCGTTATCCAGGCTCGCGGAATCACTCTGTCCGGCGGGTATAACGGGGAGAATCTTCTTGATATCGTCACCGAAGAGCGGGCTGGCCAAATTATCCTGCAGGGTCTCCATCTGGTTGAGGTTACCGCGCAGGGTATTCACCTCACCGTTGTGTGCCAGATAACGGAAGGGGTGAGCCAGCGGCCAGCTCGGGAAGGTATTGGTAGAATAACGCTGGTGCACGATGGCCACGCAGCTCTTGAAGCGCGGGTCCGCCAAGTCCGGATAGAACTTCGGCAACTGAGAACCCATCAGCAGGCCCTTGTAGACAATCGTGCGCGTGGAAAGCGAGGGAATGTAGAAGCGGTCGCCCAGCTCGGGTAGCATACTCTGCACCCCCTTCTCAATCTGACGGCGCAGGATGTAAAGGCGACGCTCAAGCGCATCCCCGGTCTCCCCCGTGGTGCAGGTAAAGAAAGCCTGGCGAATGAAAGGCGCACTCTCCCGCGCCAGACGGCCGATGGAGGCCTCATCCACGGGCACATCGCGCCAGCCCAAGAAGGAGAATCCCTCCGCAGCGGCCACTTCCTCCACCTTCGCGCAGCAGGTGGCGCGCGCTACCTTCGCCTTCGGCAGGAAGAACATACCCACCGCATACAGCCCCGGCTTGGGCAGCTTCAACCCGGCCGCCGCCTTGAAAAACTCGTGCGGAATCTGCAACAGCATGCCCGCGCCGTCACCGGTCTCCGGGTCACTGCCCGTGGCTCCCCGGTGCAGGAGACGCTCCAAAATGCAGATACCCTTTTCAACGATGCTGTGTGTTGCGACGGCCTTGGTATCGACAACCATGCCGACGCCGCAGGCATCATGTTCATACTTCGGATCATACAGGCCCGTGGCCTGCGGAAGAGAAACGCTGGAACTCACTTGAACATTTTCTGGTGGGAGGTGTGCTACACGGCCACAGCACCGCAGCGCGCCGAGTGTAGCACATCTGCCCCGCCATAGCAAGCCCAAAGAAGCCCGCTGCGTAAAAAAATCGCGTCTGTTTCCCCTCTATTCAGCCAACAAACGCAACAGGGCCGCCCCGCCCTCCGCAAATTGCAGCAGCAGGCGCAGCTCACGGCAGACCGACGGCTCCCCGCTCCGTGCGGGCGAGATCGCGGGCCTCGTTTTCCATAACAAGGTTTACTCGATTTCCAGCCCGAGCTCGCGCAGCATCGCCAGGTCGCCCTCCACCCCGGCGCCGGAGATGGTGAGGTAATCCCCCGTCATGAAGGCATTGGCACCGGCGGCGAACATATCGCGCTGCCGCTCCTTCAGCACACTGACGCGCCCGCCGCAGATGCGCAGGGTGGCATCCGGCAGGATGTGGCGGAAGAGCGCAATGATGCGCAGGGCCTCTTCCGCCGGCATCACGGGTTGCTGCGCCATGGGCGTCCCGGGGTGCGGGTACAGGAAGTTCATCGGAATGTTACGAATACTCTCCTCCTTCAGGCTGTAGGCAAAGTCCAGACGATCCGCCCAGCTTTCTCCCAGACCGAAGAGACCGCCCACGCAAACGGAGAACCCGGCGGCCTTCGCCTGGTGAATCGTGTCCAAGCGGTCGCGCCACTGCTGGCTCGTGCAAATGTTAGGATAAAAAGCCTCGCTGGTCTCCAGATTGTGGTGGATGCGGTCCAGCCCGGCGCTCTTCAGACGCTGCAGAGCGTGCTCCTTGAGGCGCCCCAGCGAGCCGCAGATGATGGGGCCCTTCTTGCCGCTCGCCTTCCGGCGCTCGATGAACTGCGCCAGTTGCTCCACATCGGCATCCGTCAGGGCCCCGCCGGAGGTAACAATGCCGCAGCGCTCCACGGGCTTGTCCTCCCAGCGCGCGATAATCTCGGTGAGCTCCTCGTAGCTGTTGAAGGGGTACTTGGGCACGGGCGTGCTGTTAAACGCGCTTTGTGAGCAGAAACGGCAGTTCATGTTGCAGTTGCCGCTCTTGGCGTTGATAATGAAGCAGGCTTCCACCCGCTTGCCGAAATAATGCTCGCGCAGTGCCGTCGCGCTCGCAAATAACTCCGCCTCCGGAAGTGTCACCAGCGACTCCGCTTCCTCGCGGCTCACTCCGCCTTTTTCTATAATCTGCCCGATATTCATACCGCTTCCGTGGGCATACTACTCCGCCCTCCCCTCTTTGTCAAGCCGCCATTGTGTCTGTTTTTGATGCGCTGCCGCGTTTTTTTCTTGCCCTCTCCGTCTTTTTGTGCTTAAATACCCCCGACCTGACTTCCCTAACCGCATGCGGCAGTGGCGGAATGGTAGACGCAGGAGACTTAAAATCTCCCGGCTGTTGAAGCTGTACGGGTTCGAGTCCCGTCTGCCGTAGCCGGTTCGGGTGAGCCGGGATAACAGAGCGGCAACAAATTAAGTTTGAACTACCGTGATTAAGAAACACACTGTATTGACCCTTCTGCGTCCCATGATGGATGCACTCATCGGCAGGGACCCGAAGACCGAGGAGAAGCTCTTCAGTGGGGCCAAATCTTCTCTGTTGAAAGCCGTTCACCATGCCGCGGAGATTCTCCCCGAATATAACTTGTTTCAATACAACAGCGAGATGGATAAACGGAATCTCCGCTCGGAGGACTCAAAATTGTCTGATTTCTCCGGGTTCGATGCGCAGCAAATTTGCCTCTTGCTGACATTCCTGTATCGGGAAGACTATTGGTGCTATCCGTCAGATGTCCTGGTGAACGCGATAGCAAGCGGACGCATCAGTAACATGCTGACCCGGCTGGAACAAATTGATCGCGATGCTGTTTACGGATCGAAGCATACCGATTCCTGATCCTTCTGAGAAGGTTGTCAAATACTTTCTGTCGACGCTTGCTCTGTTTGCTGCGGCATCGAATCTCTGTCCCGCTGCGCAGACGGAGGATGCGGGTAAATGTCTGCATGTCTATATTTTGACAGGCCAGTCCAACTCGCTGGGGGCCGTCAAGGGCGACCCCGTCTCCGATGACATTCTGGCCCATTACAGCACCGCTCGCAACAAGGATACGGACGGGGTTCAGATGTGGGACGGCAACATGGCAGGCTCGCTCACGGAGCCCACCACGGGAGGCTCCGCCTGGAGCAGTGAGGGCAAAACCTGGATGACCGTGCAGCCGCAGGCAACCCCGATGGGACGGGGACTGCACGGGCCCGCCGGTACCCCTTACGAATCACTCATCGGACAGGCCGACCTGCGCCGAGATTGGGAGGGCGGCTACGGCCGGGGTGTCATGGGGCCGGAGTACGGCTTTGCCTATATGATGCAGAAGAAGGGTTGGCAGACGGGCCGCAGGGATTCCGTTGCTGTAATCAAAGTATCCCGAGACGGAGGAAGCAATGATAACTGGGTGAAGCCGACGAAACCGGGTACAGCAAACGGTTATACCTTTCTTCTCCGCTCTGTGGTGCAATCCCTGCGCAGTGTGAACCCGGCGATATACAGCAGCGTGCGCACGGAGGGGCTACTGTATCTGCAAGGCGAGACCGGGCGGCCCTCTCACGCAGCCCGAGCGTGTTCGGTTCTCGAAGGACTGACACGCAATCTCCGGGCCGATGTTGCGGCCGCCCTGCCCGAAGCCGCAGAACGTAACATTTCCTTTCCCCCGGGCTGCCTTGTTGCCGGAGAACCCGCCGCATGGGGCACGAATGAGCCCGATTCCTGCCCCACGCTGACGGGGCAGAAGCTCTTGGCCCGGGCCGCCTCAAATGACTGCGCGGGCTTCGTCCATACTCGCGACTTGGGAAAAATCTCGGCGGGAGATACCATGGGAGTGCACTACGATGGCAACTCCCAACTGACCATCGGTGCCCGCTTTGCCTACGCCGTGGCCGCCGCACAGGGGCTGGATACCACCGAGGGCGGAAGTGTGCGGGTACGCAGCCAACAATTCGGGGACACGGATATGGATGCCTCGGCGGCTCCCGTTTTTTTGAACGACGCGGTTGCTTGGTGGCAAAGCCGCGGAGATGCCGTAGCATATAGCCCGG
>CAMEZO010000109.1 GCA_945947905.1 uncultured bacterium | reverse complement strand
GTGACCTAGCTTTGTGACCTAGCTTTGTGACCTAGCTTTGTGACCTAGCTTTGTGACCTAGCTTTGTGCACTTTGTAATCTATTCTACCCGGTTTTGAGTCTCTGTGTTCTGATTCTCCACGAACAGCACTGTTACTTAATCAATCCGTTGCGGCGCAGGCGCTCGAGCATAGCGGGGCTCCAAGGGACCTGTTCATCCTTGCAGAAGGTGCGGCAGTAAGGCTCAACGGGGTAGAGATGCTCGCAAGCCTGAACGGCAGCATCGCGGTCCTCCGGGGACTCAAACAGGTAGACAGCGTACCCCCCGTGACCACCGCCGCAGTACTTGCAGGCGAGCGAGCGGCCGATGGTAGGCAGGGGCTCCATGCCCTCCTCCAGCTGCAACTGATAGCTCATCTGTACAGCGATAGCCAGCACGGTAATATCCTGCTGCAAAACCCCGAGGCGCGCCACTCGACCGGCCTTGGCAATCTTGCCGAAGTTACGCTCCACGGAGGCCAGCCCGGGGGTATCATGCTTCACCCGGGTATCATACACCGCCATGCGGCCGGAAAGGAACTCGCCCGTATTCTTGAAATCCAGCACCGGCTTGGCGCCGGAGCGCCACACGCAGGCGCCGGTCTCTGCAATCACCGCCGGGTCCTGCCAGCCTACCCCGAGCCCGAGCTCGGACTTAACGGGATCCCAGCCGTTCAGCACGCTCCACCCGCCACTGCCGCCCAGCCCCGCGCCCTGACGGTACAACCACTCCTTGAGCGACACCGTGGGAGATATAGCACAGTTGACCACATACTCCCCCGGGATGGCGTAGCGCGGCACATCCAGCCAGCCCCCCGCAAAGTCCACGCGCAGGGGCACATGCGACGGCGCGCGCATACGCTCCACCACCTTGCTGCTGGAGACCTGCCCCTCTTTCGGCTGCGTTTTCTCCATGACCACAAGACGCCCCCCGTGCGCAAGGCAGAAACTGCGCTTCACATCCAGATAGCGGTCATCCGTCGTCACGGCCAACACATCGGGCTTGCACTGTTCGAACGCACTGCGGAAAGAGAGCTGCTCATCCTCATCCGTCGAGAGCACCACTTCATCCACCATCTCCAGCGCACTGATCAGGGCGATCTTGTCCTCATCCTCCAGCATGGAGCGCTTCTCATACAGCTTCCACAGCAAATCCGCAGGCGGGAAGGAGACTACCAGGTAGTCCCCCAAGGCTTTGGCGTCCTGCAAAAACTGTACATGGCCGGCATGCAACACGTTAAAGCTGCCGGAAACAAAAACTTTAGTCATGGTTATTCAGTTGATTAAAAGGTAGACGGGCCTCACGAAAGCCCCAGCCAGCGATAAAAACGCCCGCGCAGCCCCCGAGCGGGAGCCTGCGCCGCCGCAGTTTTCTGCTCCGAGGCAGACGGAGCGGCACCCCGAGCCAGGCGCGCCTGCAGCAGCGGCACCAGCAGGGGCGGCAGCACACGCAGCAACGACTTGACCCAAGGCTCCGCCGCAGGAAGCACAGGGGGTGCAGGCTTCTTGCGCAGCAGACAAGCCACCGCCGCAGCCGTACCGACCGCCGCCAGCAGCCCGGCCACACCGCCGAGGGGACCACGACAGGCCTGCCAATGCGCCCGGGTGCGGCAGCAAGCATCCACCAGCCGCGCGCGCGACGCCGCCACGGCCATCAGCGCTTCCCGCCGTCCTTGTTGAGCATCATCTTGAGGCATTGTAAATCATTTTGTAGTTCCGCCATCGTCATCGGAGCCGGGTGACCGGGGCGCAGGCGCGCGGCAAGGAAAAGCGCCCATACCGCCACCGCCGCATGCAGAAGCACCAGACACCCCACCGCCACAGGCCAACCCAGCACCGGCGCCAGCAGCAACACCGCCAGCACGCACAGCCCCAGGTAGGCAACCAGCAGACACCCCGCCGCCACGGCCCGCAGGGCGGCCCGCTTGGCCTGCTGCGCTGCATAGGCCGCCAGCTCCGCCCGCAGCAGGGCTACCAGAGCCTCCGCATGCAGCAGAGCCTCCGATGCCGTCTGCCGCGCGCCGTCCGCAGCCGCCAGCCCCGCATCGCGCGCGGCCGCCAGCCGATCGGGTATGCCGAACCAGTTCATAGCACCTTCATCGGGAGTGCCCGGAGCAGCCGCGCTTACTTACGACCGCCGATCAGCAGGCCCAGGATAACACCTACACCCAGCGCGCCCAGCACGCTGCCGGTGGGGTTGGAGCGCACATACTCCTGACCCACGCGGTGCAGGTCCTTCGCCTTGTCACAGGTTACATCCCAGCCTTCGTTGATCTGGCGGCGGGCGGTATCCGTATAGCGGCGGGCATTCTCCATCTGCTCCGTGGCAAAACGTCGGGCCGTGTCCACCTGCTGCGCCGTCGCCCGGCGCAGGCGGTCGTACTGTTCCTCGGCAAAACGGCGAGCTGCCTCCAGACGCCCCTGGGCATCTGCGGTGGGAGCCGCCGGGGCCGGTGCGGGTTTCTCTGCAGCTGCCGGTGCAGGCACTGCTTCTGTTGTCTTATCGTCTTCCATGGTTCAAAACTTATCTCGATGTTCATGGCCCGGCCGAGCTGCGTCCTGACGCAGTACTCCCCTGCCGAACATGGTTTATTCTACAGCATGCAGCCCCCCATTGCAAGCAAAGTTGGAGAAAATGACAGCATTTTTTCCATTTATGACGTCAAGCGCGCCCCTTCGAGCACTTTTTTACCCCGCACACGCATTATTGACTTGCTTTTTACCCCGCAAGGTGCTAAGATGCCACGGCTCAACATCAAGGTAATGACGACTGCAATTCTAGCACTGGAAGACGGAACGATTTTTGAAGGCACCTCCTTCGGCAGCACCGGCACCATCACCGGCGAGGCTTGCTTCAACACCTCCATGACCGGATACCAGGAGGTTCTGACGGATCCCTCCTACCGTGGCCAGATTGTTGCCATGACTTACCCGCTCATCGGCAATTACGGCGTGTGTGAGGAGGACAATGAGAGTGCCTGCCCGCAGGTGCGCGGCTTTGCCGTGGCAGAGCTGGCCCGGCTGCACTCCAACTGGCGCGCCCAAGAGCCGCTGGAGGACTGGCTGACGCGCCACAACATCCCCGGCATTCAGGGCATCGACACCCGCAAGCTCACCAAGCTGCTGCGCACCAAGGGGGCCCAGCGCGCCTGCCTCACCACCGAGCTGAGCGCCGAGGAGGCCGTGGCCCGTGCGCAGGCCGCCCCGCCCATGTCCGGCAGTGATTTCGTGACAGAGGTCTCCACCCCCACCGCCTACCACTGGGAGGAGGAGAGCCGCGACTGGAAGCTGCCGAACAAGACAACCGGGGACCTTTCCCTCTACGCCCCGCTGCCGCCGGTCAAGTACCGCATCGTGGCCTATGATTTCGGCATCAAGCGCAACATCCTGCGCTGCCTGCGCCGGGATGGCTTTGACGTGACCGTGGTGCCCGCGCACACAACGGCGGAGGAGGTGCTGGCCATGAAGCCGGACGGCCTCTTCCTCTCCAACGGCCCGGGAGACCCCGCGGCCCTGCCGGGCATCCACGCCCAGCTGCGCAAGATGATCGGCGTGCTGCCCATCTTCGGCATTTGCTTGGGGCACCAGCTGCTCGGCCACGCCTTCGGGGGCAAGACCTTCAAGCTCAAGTTCGGTCACCGCGGCGGCAACCAGCCCGTCAAGGACCTGCGCACGGGCAAGGTGGCCATCACGTCGCAGAACCACGGTTTCGCGGTGGATCCCGACTCCCTGCCGGCAGACGTGGAGGTAACGCACATCAACCTGAATGACGGTACGGTGGAGGGTCTGCGCCACAAGTCGCTGCCGGTCTTCTGTGTGCAGTACCATCCGGAAGCCGCCCCGGGACCGAAGGACGCCGCCTATTTCTTCGGCGAGTTCATCGACCTCATCGAGGATTTCCGCGCCGGTAAATACCAACAACACTGATTTTCTGACAGCACAACCATGAACACACTAGTTATAGGCTCCCAATGGGGCGATGAAGGCAAGGGCAAGGTGATCGACTTCCTTACCGAAACGGCGGATTTCGTGGTCCGCAGCCAGGGCGGCAGCAATGCGGGGCACACCGTCATCGCCGCCGGCAAGAAGTATGTGCTCCACCTAGTTCCCTCCGGCATCCTCTGGCCGGGCAAGGTGAATGTGATCGCCAACGGCGTGGTCATCAACCCCACCATGCTGGTGGAGGAGATTCGCGGGCTTCAGCAGCAGGGTGTTACCATCACGCCGCAGAACCTGCTCATCTCGGATCGCGCCCATGTGGTGCTGCCCATTCACAAGCAGATCGATGCCGCTCAGGAGGAGGCCCTCGGTGAGCATAAGATCGGCACGACCAAACAGGGCATCGGGCCCACCTATGCGGACAAGGCGCGCCGCATCGGCATCCGTATGGCGGACTTCATCGACCCGAAGCATTTGCTCGAGGTGCTCACCGTGCGCATCAAGACGGCCAATGAGGAGCTGGTGCGCCTCGGTTGGCCCGCTGCCGACCCGCAGGAGACGCTGGAGGCCGTGATGGCTGCGGCAGATGTGCTCCGTCCGCACATCACGAACACCATCCCCGTGCTCAATGAGGCGGTGAAGGCCGGCAAGAACATCCTCTTCGAGGGTGCCCAGGGCGCCATGCTCGACATCGATTTCGGCACCTATCCCTTTGTTACCAGCTCGAACACCAGCGCAGGCGGCTGCTGCACCGGCTCCGGCGTGGCTCCCACCCGCATCGACCGCACCATCGGCGTCTGCAAGGCCTACACCACCCGCGTGGGCGAGGGACCCTTCGCCACCGAGGATGCGGAGATTGCGGACTACCTGCACGGGCTCGGGCGCGAGTTCGGCGCTACCACCGGTCGCCCCCGCCGCTGCGGTTGGACGGATGGTGTGGTGCTGCGCTTCTCCGCCATGTTCAACGGCTTTGACGAGATGGCGATGACGAACTTGGACGGTCTCGACCACATGAAGACGATCAAGATTTGCACCGCCTACAAGATGGGTGACCAAATCCTCAGCTACCCGCCCGCCCTCATGAGCGATTGGGCCAAGTGCGAGCCCATCTACGAGGAGCTCCCCGGCTGGCAGCAGGACACCACCGGCTGCACCACATGGGACGAGCTACCCGAGGCCTGCCGCGCCTACGTCAAGCGCTTCGGCGAAGTCGTCGGCTGCCCCGTCTCCTCCGTCGGCGTCGGCCCGGACCGCGAGCAGACCATCTCCACCGGCCTCGTCTGATTCCCCCTTCTCTCATCGAAATAGCACCTGGGTGTCGCCCCTTACGGAGCGGCACCCTTTTTTCGGAGAGACGCGAAAGACAAAGCTCTGCAAACGAGACCTTCCTGGCGTTTCCTCCTCGGCTTATATACCCGACACCAAATAGACATCAACCTCATGGAGGCCTACACGAGCCCGCATTTGCTTCGTCAGCGTGCACCCCGTCTCCTTCATAAATCGAAAGGCCTGTTCCCCCATCTCATCACCGGATGACACCTCGGAAAGATAAAAGAGAGGACCTCCGGCTTCTCTCATCAATTCCCTCAGCTGCTCCACAGTATCCATTCGGGGAGTTTGGCCCTTGTACACACGTTCCGTCAACAGAGTAACGGGAATACGCCATGCCACTCCCGGACGGCCGGTCAGAACATTTGCCGTGCGATGAATATGAGAGTGGGAAGCAACATAAACAGCAGAGGGATTCTTCTCGGCGAGCTCCAGAAAAGGCGCTGTTTGTCTCGCTTTTGACCGCATCGAACGATATTCAGAGGGGAACGAAAGCGTATACAACACAGCTAACATACCCATCATGAGTAATATAATTTGTCTTTCTGCCGCAGGTTTAGCATGCGAGGCCGTGTACAGGCTCCCAATCCAGAAGGCAAACACGGCAGGGTACATATATCGCTCCACAAAGACAGGCCGCATCAGAAGCGAAGCTGCCACACCTATCAACGTAACAACTACAGGCAGCAAGACTCCTACGCAAGGCGGAACCGCACGCTTCAACGGCTGTCCCCACAACCCACGGACACAACAAAAAGCAATCATCATAACTGTCAGCCGCAGCAAATGCTTGGAATCTATCCCGAGCATATAGAACAGGTAGTTGTACCCACTGTCCTTGGTCAACTCAGGGATCCAATAACTCTCACGAACGGCCCCCACCTGACGCATAAGCACAAATAACCAAGGCAGATAAAGGACGAAAACGGCGATTGAACAGAGCAAAAGCGGCTTCAACAGCGACCTATTCCAAAAGGCGTGAATTCCCAACACCCCATATAAAGCTCCTGCTGCTACACCGGCATAATTATGAGTATAGGCACACGCGAGTGTGGCGAGCCCGAAACACCACCACGCTTTTCTATTATTCTCCCGTACGATCTCAATATAAGAAAGGAAAGACAGGGTTACAAACAACATGGCCCATGAATACATACGTATTTCCATACCCATGTAAAGGAATTGCGGAGCAGCAAAAAGAAAGACAGCACTCAGCCCGGCAACCGTCTTTCCCATTCTCTTCTTGATATAGGTTGCACATACCCCCAAGAGCACCATATAGGGTACGACGGAAACAAACCGAGCCACGGCCACACGACTCACAGCATCGCCGACCACGGCATTCGCCGCATCCACGACAGACTTTACAATCAGGTAATACAACGGAGGATGCACATCCGTACCCGTCAGCCAAACTACATCACGGAAGGAATGCTGTATCAAGTGCAGAGTGAATGCCTCATCGACCCAAATGTACTGAAATCCCGTACACCGAACCATAACACAGCAGAGGAACAACGCCAAAAGCATACACCCCCGGTACCCTATGTCTGTAATCTTCTGCGATCTACATGCTAACACATTTCCCAATATCCCCATACCGGGCCGAGTCTACAGCATTACGAATGCAGAGGGTATGCAGAGCACTGATGCTCAACGACTTAGGGCAAATTCGGCACAAAAAGCATACAGAGGATGTTGAGAAACAGGGGGTAGTAAACTCAAGAAAAATACAGTAAAAATGCGGGGACATCAACTTTTAGGCTTGACCCAGCATTCGTAATGCAGTAGGCAAACCAAGGGCGTTGAGGGAAATGGCAAGTCAGAAACGCACACCCCATGTTCTTCAGGGGTGACCTTCACCACACGTCCGCCCTCGCATTGTTCGTACAATAATGAAGGCCCCACGGGGTTTATTCCGTGGGGCCTTTGTTATCCGGAGCGGACAGGGAGGGATTCGAACCCTCGGTACGCTTTTGACGTACACACGATTTCCAATCGTGCTCATTCGACCGCTCTGACACCTGCCCAAGGGGGGCTGCGCCGTAGACGGCGGGAGCGTGCGGGGAGAGTTTAGCGCATTTTTTTTGA
>CAMEZO010000108.1 GCA_945947905.1 uncultured bacterium | reverse complement strand
TCAGTCAAGACGTCGGAGCATATTCATTGTAGGTAGCTTCAGAATTTTATTAAAAAAAACAAGGAGCCTACCATCCCGGCGGCGTGAAATCTGAACCGAGCTAAGCATGCCTCTGACTCTCCAAAAATTCCTTTCATTCCGCGGTCAGACATTTTCGCTTCCTGCTGTCACAGCGTCAGGAAGTCTCTCACTACCTCTGCACAGCTCTGCTTATCCGTCAAATCAGTGCAAATCTTTGGACGAAAATAAATCAGGGAAGGGTGGCCGCCGCTCCCGAGCGGAGGGTGGTGAGGCGGCGGATGACCTGTTCGATGACGTTGGCGGGGCAGGAGGCGCCGGCGGTGATGCCGATGCGCCAGGTGCGGGTGAGGTCGGCAGCTTGGGGGGGGAGGGGAGTGAGCTCCTCCGTGCGGGTGCGGAGGTTGAGGCAGCGCACCTGTTGCAGGCTGAGGAGGCTCTCCGCATCGCGGACGAAAAAGGTGGGTACGCGCTCCGCCGCGATGCCGGCGAGGTGGGTGGTGTTGGAGCTGTTGTAACCGCCGATGATGAACATGGCGTCCGGCTGCTCCTCCAGCAGGGCGAAGAGGGCGTCCTGGCGGTCTTGGGTGGCGCTGCAGATGGTGTTGCAGGCGTGGAAACGCGCATCGCTGCCGTCGCGTTCAAGCACGGCGCGGCGCAGCATGCCCTGAATCTCCACGGTTTCCCCCTTGAGCATGGTGGTTTGGTTGGCCATGCCGATGCTCTCCAAATCCTGCTCCGGATCGAAGTCGGGCGAGGTGCAGCCCGCGAAGCGGTTGTTGAAGTCCGCCGTGCTGACCCGCCCGTTGAGGTAATCCGCCACGAACTCGGCGTCGGCTTTATTGTAAATGATGAGGTATTTGCCACAGCCGTCCTCTCCCCGGGAGCGGGAAGCCGTCGCGAGGCTCTCCTCATGCTTCGCCTTGCCATGAATGATACTGGTGATGCCACGCCGCGCATAACTCTGCACCTTGCTCCACACCTTGATCACATTGCCGCAGGTGGTGTCGGCATAGTCAACCCCCTTGGCCTCCAGGGTGTCGCGCAGCTCGCGAGTGATGCCGAAGGCGGGGATGATGACGAGATCCTCCGCCTGCACGAGCTCGTAGGCAGCATCATGCGGGTTCCATGGCAGGCGGCGCAGGCCGAGGGCATCCAGCTTGGCATTCACCTCCGGATTGTGAATAATTTCCCCGATGAGCCAGATGCGCCGCTCCGGGAAGGCGAGACACGCCGCATACGCGATTTCGATGGCGCGGCTCACACCGTCGCAGAAGCCGAAGGACGAGGCCAGCGAGATGTGCAGCCCCGTCAGCTCCAGTCGATTGCCGTCGGCCCGCATGGAGTCGATGAGCGGGCTGCGGAAGCACTGCATGGCCTCCTGAACACGGGGCATCACATCACGGCGGCGTACGTTGAGCGGTTTTTTCATGGGGAAAAATCAGATGTTAATTTTAAGGGCTTCATTGACCAGGTAGCGGCAGCCTTTCAGATCCAGCTTGCCGGAGGGCAGGGCTGGGATGGCCTCCACGGCGATGATTTGGCGCGGGCACCAAAGCATGGGGATCTTGCGGCTCTGCAGGTAGCTGCGTATCTCTGCCAAGGCCTCGGCATGCTGCGTGGGATGCACGGCGGAGAGTAGCACGAGTGCCTCACCCTTCTGCTCATCCGGCACACCCAGTATCGCGATGGGGCGGCCGCTGAAGCCCTCCGGTAGCATCAGCATATCTGTGATGGCATCTTCCACCGCCTCGTGCGGTACCATCTCACCGCCTATCTTGGAGAAACGCGCCCGCCGCCCGCCGAGGGTGATGAAGGCGTTGAGGTCAACCCGCCCCAGGTCACCGGTCTTGAACCAGCCGTCGCGGAAGATGCCCTTGTTCAGCTCCGGGTCGCCGATGTAGCCGCCGAAGACGTTGATACCCTTCAGCCAAATCATGCCCTGCTCGGAGAGGGGAAGCTCCCGTGTGTCATCGTCGGGGTCCGTAATGCGCACGGCCATACCGGCGAGCACATGCCCGACGGAGCCTGCGCGGGTGGAGGGGATGTAGTAAGGCATATCGTCATCGATAACGGGGTCCGGCAGGTTGGCGGCGACCACGGGGGAGCACTCCGTCAGCCCGTAGCCCTCCAACAACTGCACCCCGCACTTGCTGCGGAATTCATCCGCCAGAGCCTTCTGCAACTTCTCCGCCCCCACCACGAAGTATTTGACATGGCGGAAGGTATTGGGGTTCGCGCGGCGGAGCATGCTGCGGGCAAAAGTGGGTGTGCTGAATACCAAGGCGCAGTGCTCGCGCTCAATGAGCTCCACGAGCTTCTTGGCCTCCAGCGGGGAGGGGTAGGTCACCATGCCGTAGCCGAAGAAAGCCGGCATGAGGGTGCTGGCGGTTAGCCCGAAGCTGTGGAAGATGGGCAGGCTGGCCAGCACGTTGTCGTGCTGCTCCAGGTACCAGATGCTGCGCATTTGCAGCACATGCCCCACCAGCATGCGGTTGGTGAGCGAGACGCCCTTGGGTTCGCCCGCGGAGCCGGAGGTGAAGAGCAGGGCCGCCTCGTCCTCCGGTTTCTGCCGATCGGCGCCGGAGAGCAGGCAGAGCAGTCCCGCGGGGGCCACGCGCGCCAAGCCCACCCAGTACGCCAGCTTGCCCGCGCCGATGCCTTTGAGCGTGCGGTCCAGGTACAGCAGGCTCTCCTCCGCCGGCCAAGGGAAGCTCGGCAGTTTGTCCATAAAGGCGCGCGCCGTGATGAAGCGCCGGATGCCGCTCTGTTTCACGATGCTGCGGAAGGCGGCCTCCGAGGAGGTGTAGTTAATGTTGACGGGGACAATGCCCGCGATGATGCAGGCGTAGTTGGCGATGACCCCGCCTTTGCCCGGCGGCAGCAGAATGCCGATGCGCGGTTCGGTCACCAGGCTGCGCAGGTGCTTGGCCAAGGCCAGGGATACTCCCAGTACCTTGTAGTAGGGCAGCTTGCTGCCGTCCATCCCATCCGTCAGTTGCCCGCCGGGGTTGCTGCGCAGGCCTTCGATGAGCATGCGGGCCAGGGATTTGTGCGTCGGGGAATGCCGGCGGTACCCCTCGGCGGAGGCTTCCATCCAGGCTTGCAGCAGGCGCTCGCCCATGTGGGTGCCCGGCGCCGGTTTGGGTAATACCTGCACCTCCGCAAAGTCGTACGGTGCCTCCGTGGCGTAGGCGCGTTCCCGTGACTTGCGGTACATGCCGACATACAGCGGCAGCGGGGTGATGTGCAGGGCGGCCAGCTCGCGCATGAAGGGCTCCGGTAGGTCGGAGATGCACCCCATGTTGCGGTGGGGCCTGCCGGGTACGTACAGCACGTCGTACCCGCTCATCAGGATCGTCATCACTTTCTCCCGCAGCTCCCGTACATCGGCTTTGCGGAAGTTAAAGACCAGGCAGCGGCGCCCGGGGGCTTGGATGTAGCGCATCATCTTTTTCTCCGGGCGCAGAATCTCGTCCGTCATGAAGGCTACCTTGCGCGCGCCCCCCAGCAGAGTGTCTATCCTCCGCAGAATCGCGTCGTCCAGCCGGTTCGGTACATAAAATGCCGGGGCTGTTGCCAGGTTCTCCGTGCCTGTGATGCTGATGGTCGCCATGTCTCACACTATACCGCATCCACCCCCTCTGTGTCAAACCTTCCCTGCGACTGCCCGGCGCTTTTCTCCGTGATAGGTGTCTTTTCTCGAAGTTAAAATAAACTAACCGCAGAAATCGGACGCAATCCGCTGCCGTCGGGCGAAAAAAAAGCGGGGGAACGGGGATTGGTGCTTGCATTTTGGGGCAGTTTAGGGTAAGCTGGTGGAGCAAAGACGTTATTGCAGATATGAACGACATTATCACGACAGCATGCAAGTTCGTCACGTCCTCGATCGGCCGCAAGATCATTGTGGCACTGACGGGCACGTGTCTCCTCCTGTTCCTCGTGGGTCACCTGGCGGGCAATATGACCATCTGGGGCGGCTCCGAGTGGATCAACACATACGCGACCGGGCTGCACACGATGCCGGCTTGGCTGCTTTGGGCGATTCGCCTGGGGCTGCTGGCGATTGTGCTCATCCACGCGGTGCTCACGCTGGTGCTGAAGCTGGAAAACACGCGTGCCCGCACGCCGTACCAGATGGAAGGCACGATGAAGGCGACGCTTTCCTCCCGCACGATGGTGTACACGGGCGTGATGATCGTGTGCTTCCTGCTCTTCCACCTGTGGCAGCTCACCATCAACGGCGACCCCGCAGACTGCTACGGGCATGTGCTGCATGCCTTCAGCAATGAGTGGTGCTCCCTGTTCTACATTGTGGCTATCTGCTGCCTCTTCATGCACGTGCGCCACGGTGTTCAGTCCGTCATGCAGACCTTCGGTTTGGCCACGCGCAAGGTGCGCCCGCTCTACAACATCATCGCCGTTCTCTTCGGTATCGCGGTGTGCGGCGGCTTCATCGCCATCCCCGTGGCCGTGCTCACCGGTCTCCTTCGCTAACCCCTCTACCGTTTTCCGACCATGAACGATATTAAGTTTCCCGTAAGTGACTACATGCCCTCCTCCTGCATTCCGGAGGGCCCGATTGAGCAGAAGTGGACCAAGTACAAGCGCGAGGCCAAGCTCATCAACCCGAACAACCGCCGTAAGTACACGGTGCTGATTGTGGGTACCGGTCTGGCCGGTGGTTCCGCCGCCGCCACGCTGGCCGAGCTGGGCTACAACGTGAAGTGCTTCTGCTACCAGGACAGCCCGCGCCGTGCGCACTCCATCGCTGCCCAGGGCGGTATCAACGCCGCGCACAACTACCAGAACGACGGCGACTCCGTCTACCGTCTGTTCTACGACACCATCAAGGGCGGTGACTTCCGCGCCCGCGAGGCGAACGTGTACCGCCTTGCCGAGGTGTCCGCCAACATCATCAACCAGTGCGTGGCGCAGGGCGTGCCCTTCGGCCGCGAGTACGGCGGTCTGTTGGACAACCGCTCCTTCGGCGGTGCCCAGCTCAAGCGTACTTTCTACAGCCGCGGTCAGACGGGTCAGCAGCTTCTGCTGGGCTGCTACCAGGCCATGGAGAAGGAGATCGGCAAGGGTCACATCGAGATGCACACCCGCACGGAGATGATGGACCTGGTGGTGGTGGACGGCCACGCCAAGGGCATCGTGGTGCGCGATATGGTGACCGGTGAGATCAAGAGCTACGCCGGCGATACCGTGCTGCTGGCTACGGGTGGCTACGGCCGCGTGTTCTTCCTCTCCACGAATGCCATGGGCTGCAACGTGGGCGCTGCCTGCGCTTGCTGGAAGAAGGGTGCCTACTTCGCTAACCCCTGCTTCACGCAGATTCACCCCACCTGCATTCCGGTGAAGGGCGACTACCAGAGTAAGCTCACCCTCATGTCCGAGTCCCTGCGTAACGATGGCCGTATCTGGGTGCCCAAGAGCCGCGAGGTGGCGGAGAAGATCCGTAAGGGCGAGATGAAGGCCAGCGACGTGGCCGAGGGCGATCGCGACTACTACCTGGAGCGCAAGTACCCGTCCTTCGGTAACTTGGCCCCGCGTGATATTTCCTCCCGCGCTGCCAAGGAGGCCTGCGACGATGAGCGCGGTGTGGCCAACACCGGACGCGGCGTGTTCCTGGACTTCAAGGACGCTATCGCTCGCATGGGCAAGGAGTGGATCGACGGCCAGTACGGCAACCTCTTCGAGATGTACGAGGAGATCACCGACGTGGATCCGCACAAGGAGCCGATGATGATCTACCCCGCTTCTCACTACACCATGGGCGGCCTCTGGGTTGACTACAATCTCATGTCTTCCATCCCCGGCCTGCACGTGCTCGGTGAGGCGAACTTCTCGGACCACGGTGCCAACCGCCTCGGTGCTTCCGCCCTCATGCAGGGTCTGTCGGACGGCTACTTCGTCATCTCTTCCACCCTGCCGACCTACCTCACCACGATCAAGCCCGGTTCCGTTACCACGGCTGCTCCGGAGTTCAAGGAGGCCGAGGAGGCGGTGAAGGCTCGTATCAACAAGATCATGAGCATTCAGGGTAACAAGACGCCGGATGAGATCCACCGCGAGCTCGGTAAGCTGATCTGGGAGGACGTCGGCATGGGCCGCACGAAGGAGTCCCTCATGGATGCCATCTCCAAGATCCCCGCCATCCGCGATGAGTTCTGGAAGAACGTGAAGGTGGTCGGCTCTACCACGGGTATCAATGCCGAGCTGGAGAAGGCTTGGCGCGTGGCGGCCTTCTTGGACTTCGCCGAGGTGCTGTGCTACGACGCTCTCGCCCGCGAGGAGTCCTGCGGTGCTCACTTCCGCTTGGAGCACCAGCTGGCCGACGGTGAGGCGAAGCGCGATGACGAGCACTTTGCCTATGTGGCCTGCTGGGAGTACAAGGGCACCGGCGAGCTGCCCGTGCTGCACAAGGAGCCGCTTACCTTCGATAACGTGCACCTTGCCATCCGTTCCTACAAGTAATCCTTAGCTCACATCTTTAACCATTTTCTCGATTATGGCTAACCTCAATCTCACACTCAAGGTCTGGCGCCAGGAAAATCCCGAGGCCCGGGGCCGCATCGAAACCTATAAGGCTACCAACATCCCGGACGAGGCTTCCTTCTTGGAGATGCTGGACATCGTGAACGAGGGGCTCGTGCACGAGGGGAAGGAGCCCATCCACTTCGACCACGATTGCCGCGAGGGCATTTGCGGTATGTGCTCCCTCACCATCAACGGTGTCCCCCACGGCGGTAAGCATGTCACCACCTGCCAGCTGCACATGCGCCAGTTCAAGGACGGCGATACCATCTGGATCGAGCCCTTCCGCGCCAAGGCGTTCCCCATCCTGCGCGACTTGATGGTGGACCGCAAGGCCCTCGATCAGATTATCGCTGCCGGCGGTTTCGTTGACGTGCGTACCGGTTCCGCGCCGAACGCCAACAACGTGCCCGTGCGCAAGAAGACCGCGGACGCCGCGTTCGATGCCGCTGCCTGCATCGGTTGCGGTGCCTGCGTGGCTAGCTGCAAGAACAGCTCCGCCATGCTCTTCACCTCCGCCAAGGCCGCTCACCTTAACCTGCTGCCCCAGGGTCAGCCGGAGAAGAATAAGCGCGTCCTGGCCATGGTCCGCCAGATGGATGCCCTCGGCTTCGGTAACTGCACCAATCAATACGAGTGCGAGGCCGCTTGCCCCAAGGGTATCACTGTGGACAACATCGCCAAGCTCAACCGCGATTATATGATCGCCTGCGCCTCCGAGGCCGTGGGTGTCTTCTCCTGATCGCCCCCGCGAGCATCGCTCCTCTCAAGCCGCAGTCGCCCTTTTCCCCGCGACTGCGGCTTCTTTCTGCCCTCCCCTTGCCCTATGGTTTGCCTACTGCATTTCTAATGCAGAGGGCATGCAGAGTGTTGATACTCAACGACTTAGGGCAAAATCGGCACAAAACGGTGCAGGTGATGTTGAGAAACAGGGGGTAGGAAACTCAAGAAAAATGCAGTAAAAA